>JBJMQD010000309.1:0-36097 GCA_045802855.1 Myxococcales bacterium
CCGGCGACGCGGGACCGTACCGGCTCTCGACCACGTTCACGGTCGATCCCTGCCGCAACGGCGGCGCCGCCTGCGCGCGCGAAGGAGCGGAGGAACTGAAGCTGCCGCAGGATTCGAAGGTCGGCGAGGTGGATTTCAAGCGGGCGATGCAGCGCCACTACTACAAGGCGTCGCTCCAGGAGAAGGGGCGGCTGACGGTGGCGTTCAAAGTGCTCGAGCCGCGCGGCTCGAAGGTGGCCGCCCTGTTCGTGCGGCCTTCCGAGGCGCCCGAGCGCATCATTGGTACGGGCACGAAGGAAATCGACAACCCCGGAGATTATTACATCGAGGTAATCGCGCCGGCGAGCGGCGATTACGCGAAGTACTCGCTCCAGACCACCTGGCAGCCCGCCAACTTCGTCTCCGGGGACGTGGTGGAACTGGGCAGAAACCCGTGCCTTCTCACGGTGCAGGCCGGGACCAGGCAGGGAGTCCGGGCCGGTGCTCCGTGTACGATCGTCGTCGGGAGCAATCCCGCCGCCATCGACTCCTGCGTGGTGGACCAGGCCTTTCCGAACCTCTGCAAGGTCAGGCCCCTCGGCGCGGGTTGCCGCATTCCGTCGCAGAACGTGAGGGTGCAGATCTCGCAATAGTCGGGCCGCGTTCCGCGGCGCGCGAAAGCGCGGCCCCTCGCTTGACCGTGAGAATCAGCACACGGTACCGTCCACGACGCAACAAGCGCGTAGTTCTCATCTCGGGGTGTCCATCGACATGATGAACATGGCGCAGCCGATGGCCGGGATCGGCAATTATTACGGCAAATATTTTCTATTGGAGAAGTTGGCGACCGGCGGAATGGGGGAGGTTTTCCTCGCGCGCCAGCAAGGGCCGGCGGGCTTCGAGAAGATCCTCGTCGTCAAGAAGATCCTCAACCACCTCACCGAGAACAAGGAGTTCGTCGAGCTGTTCCTCGGCGAGGCGCGCCTCGCGGCGCGGATGAACCACCGCAACATCGTCCAGGTGTTCGAGCTGGGCGAGCACGAAGGCACGTACTTCATCGCCATGGAGTACGTGGCGGGAAAGTCCTTGCGCGAGGTGATCGACGCGGCGCAGAAGCGCCACGAGCGCATCCCGCCGGAGATCGCGCGCTCGATCGCCGAGCAGATCTGCGACGGCGCGAGCTACGCCCACAACCTCACCGACATCACCGGTCGAAGCCTCAACATCATCCACCGCGACTTGAATCCGCAGAACGTGCTCCTGTCGTTCGGCGGCGACGTGAAGGTGATCGACTTCGGGATCGCCAAGAGCGAGATCTCCACCGTCAAGACCGAAGCGGGGATGATCAAGGGCAAGTTCGTCTACATGAGCCCGGAGCAGTCGCTCGCGAAGGATCTCGACAAGCGCAGCGACGTCTTCGCCATCGGCATCACGCTCTACGAGATGCTCACCGGGCAGAACCCGTTCCACAAGTCGAACATCGTCCTCACGCTGGAAGCGATCCAGCGCAGCGAGCCGCAGCCGCCGAGCGAGTGGGATCCGTCGCTGGCGCCGTTCGATCCCATCCTCGCCAAGGCGCTCGACAAGGACCGCGAGCGACGCTACGCGGACGCGAGCGAGATGCAGGAGGATCTGCGCCGCATCGTCCTGCCTCGCGCTCCCGAGCGGTTGAGCGCCTTTCTCGCCCGGCTGTTCCGTTCTCCGGGGAGCGGCGAGGAGAAGGCGCTCCGCGATTCCGACTCGTGGAAGATCACCGGATCGAGGGCTCCCTCGACACCGCCGAAGAGCGCGGCGCTCTATTCGGATGCCGCGGCCTTCGGCCTCCGGCCGTCGCAGGCAAAGCCCGCTCCTCCGGCCTCCGCCGACGCGTCCGACTCGCCCACCGTGCTCGTGTCCAGTCCTCCCAAGCGGGACCCGGGAGCCCGCGGGACGGCGCGTCCGTCGCCGAGACCGCCGCCGCCTCCGCCGAAGAAGCCCGTTACGGGCGAATTGGCGAGGACGGAAGCGCCTCGAGCCGTGGTCGCCGAGGCGGCCCCACCCGCGGATACCGCTCTGCAACCCGCGTCCGTGCCCGAACAGCCGGCGCCGCTCGCGGATGCGTCAGCGACCGGAGAAGCCGCGCCCCCGCCCGACGGCGAGGCGACCGATCGGATCCGGAGGGGCTCGCGGGCCGTCCCCCGCCGGCGGCTCTCCGGACAGGCGCTCTGGATGGCATTCGGCGGAGGCGTTTTGCTTTCCGCGCTCGCCATCTGCGGGATGGTCGCCTGGGGGATGATGGACGATCAGCCCGCTCCCCGGCTCCGCAGGACGCTTCTCGCGGGCGTCGCGAGGGCCGAAAAGCCGAAGCCGGTAGTCACGGCCTACGGCACGCTCTGGCTGGACGCTCGCGGCGGCGCGGTGAAGTTCGGCGGAGCGGCGATGCCGAAGCAGTCGCGACCGTACGAGTTGCCGATCACGGACGAGGCGGGGAGCGTCGACGTCGCGGACGTGCACCTCGACTACGCCCATACCCGCGGCGCGCTCGAGCTTCGCGTCACGGGGTCGCCCGGGTCGATCGTCTGGGTGAACGGCGCCGCACGCGGTCCCTCGCCCGTTCCTGCCGTGAAGGTCGAGGGGCAGGAGACGCTCCTCGAGCTCCGCAAGACGGGTGCGGAGCCGGGCCCGTCGCTGCGGGTCCGCTATCGCGAACGGTGACTTCCTGGCGCTCGCGCAATCGAGCGCGATCTGCCACAAGCCCTCCGTCGCGATGCCGAGGATCGTGCCAGCACTTGCGCTCGCGGCGCTGTTTCCCTGCGCCGCCCTGGCCGCCTCGCCGCAGCTCTCCGTCCACCGCGTGCAGATCGATCGCGAAAGCTGGCCGCGTGCCCGGGCCTATCTCAGCATCGTCTCGGCGACCGGTGGTCCGATGCCCGCGATCGGCCCGGACTTCTTCAAGGTCTACGAAGCGGGAAGGCGCGAGAGCGCGAAGATTCTCAAAGTGGAGACGCTGGAGGGAGCGGGTGCGGGCACCTCCGTCGTCGTCGTCGTGCAGGCGTCGGGAGCGATGGCGCCCGTAGGTCCCGACCTCGCACAGGCGGTGAGCGGGTTCATCGCTTCGCTCGGTGCGAAGGACGCCGCCGCCTGCGTCTCATATGGCGACGGCGCGGAGATCGTTTCCCCGCTCTCTTTCGGGAAGGACGAGGTGGCCCGCAAGTGCGGCGCGATCTCGTTCACGGCGAAGAGCTTCCTCCTCTACGACGGGCTCGTGCGAGCGATCGGCGCCTTTCCCCGCGACGAGAGCTTTCCGGGGGCCCGCGCCATCGTCCTCGTCGCGGACGGGAGGGACAACGGCAGCACGGCCGACATCGAGACGGTGGTCGGCGAAGCGCGCCAGCGTGGGATCCCGGTCCACTCGGTCGGCCATTCCGAAGTCGAGCAGGAGCCCCTCGCCCAGCTGGCGCAGATTTCCCGCCGCACGCTCGGGACCTATCGCGCCGCTCCCGATCCCGGAGACCTCGTCCCGGCCCTTGCGGCGGTCCACGAAATCATCCGCTCCGAGTACCTCTTGGAATGGAAGACGGAGCTGCCTCACGACGGCAAGGACCACCGGGTCGAGGTCGCGCTCCAGGCGGACGGCAATACCTTGCTGGAGAATGCGCAGACGGTGCGGACGCCGCCGTTCGTCGACTGGTTACGGGTCGCCGCCCTCTCGGCGGCCGCGCTGCTCGCCGTGCTCGCGGCGCTCGCGCTCTACTTCTCCTTCCGGAGGAGATCGGTTTCCGCGGCCGCGTGCCCCGTCTGCCAGAAGCCACAGGAGCCCGACTGGGAGGCCTGTCTCTTCTGCCTGGAAGAAGCTTCCGCGCAGCTTCTCGTGCAAAAGGGGCTCGACAAGGGCAAGCGATTTCCCCTGGTGGGCAAGTCGGTGAGCGTCGGGAGCGGCCCGGACAATGCCATTCGCCTCGCCGACGGAGCGGTGTCGGGTAGGCACGCCGGCCTCTCCATCGACGACGGGCGATTCGAGATCGTGGATCTCGGGTCGCGCAACGGCGTGCTCGTCAACGGCCGCAGGACGCCCCGCCGCCTCCTCGAGGACGGCGACGTCATCACCGTCGGCCTGACGGAGCTGAAGTTCGAGACGCGAACGCCTCCAAGAGACGGTCCGGCACGTTGGTGATGATCCCGGTCGCGCCGGCGCGGTGCAGGGCGAGCGCCCGCAGCGGATCGTCGACCGTCCAGGGGGACACGGCGTAACCTCGCCGCCGCCAGCGCGCCACGGCCCGGTCGGTGGCAAGCTCGTCCTGCGGGTGCAGCGCGACGACGCCGAGGGCCGGCGCGGAGAGGGCCCGGCGCAAGACGAAGCCGCCATCGCGCTCGAAGAGCAGCGCCCGGGGAAGCGACGGCTCCTCCGCGCGTGCGCGCAGCAGGCAGAACGGGTTGAACGAGCTCAAGAGGACCCGGCTCGCCGAGGCGGTCCTGCGGACGGCGCGGAGCACGGCGGACGTGAGCCCCCGATCGTCCCTGCGCTCGGATTTCAGCTCCACGTTCACGAGGAGCGAAGTGGCGGAAAGCGCATCCTCGAGAAGCGGCACGCGCTCGCCCGCGAACCGGGCATCGAAGCGGGCTCCGGCGTCGAGCGCGCGAATCGTTTCCCACGGCGTCTCGGAGACGAGCCCCGCGAACCCCGTGGTGCGGCCGAGCGACTCGTCGTGGAAGACGATCGCTTCGCCCGATGCGCAGAGCTGCGCGTCGAGCTCGATCCCGTCCGCTCCCAGGCGCTCGGCGAGCGTGAAGGCGGCCACCGTGTTCTCCGGCGCCTGCCGACACGCGCCCCGATGCGCCCACACGAGCGGTCTTCTGGCGGGGGTTTCCATTCGCACTAGCCTCCACCTCGTGTTATTTCCTTTCCATCAAGGCGGGCTACCCATGCGTCTCGGATTTGGCGAACTTCTTCTCATCTTTCTCGTCGTGCTGCTCATCTTCGGATCGAGCAAGCTGCCCCAGCTCGGCGACGCCTTCGGCAAGACGATCAAGAACTTCAAGAAGGCGACCGCCGAGGACGATGCGATCGAGGCCACGCCGAAGAAGCTCGAGGGCGGTTCCGCGTCCACGAGCGCCGCGCCTTCCGACCGCGCCGCAGCGACGCAGAAGAAGTAATCAGCCTTCGCCCTTGCGCTGGGCGAGAAGCAGCCGGGCCTGGACGCGGACTTCGCTCGCGAGGGTCGCGTCCGCGCTGATCTCGCGCAAGTCCTGCGCCGCGAGCAGCGATAGCGCCTGCACCGCGAGCGCCGGCGGGCTGTAGGGGTTCTGCGCGAGCGCCTTGCGCACCCGCCGGTTGACGCCCCACTTGCGCGACCGGAAGACCTCCTGGAGCACCACCGCGCGGGCGGGTCTGCGCGACGCGGCGAGCAGCGCCTCGCGCTCCGTGCAGCGGGGATTCTCGAGCAGGTTCCGCACCACGGCGGGATCGTGATCTTGCGCGAGCCGCGAGAGGACGTCTGCGTTGCGCCCCCGGGCCATCGCTTTGCGCTCACCGAGCGTGAGGGCGCGCATCTCGCGATCGACCCATTTCTCCCGGTCGTGATCGAACTCCCTGCGGGCCACGCTCTTCGAGAAGAGCGCCTGGACGGAATGGGCTCCCGCTTCTTCCGCCGCCTCGCGCAGCCGGTCCGCGAGTGGGGGCGGGACGTACGAGTCCAGCCCGCGGATGAGCCCCTGCAGCGCGACGGCATCGGGATCGAGGCGGCGCTGGGCGCTGCGCAAGAGCTCGTCGAGGGCGCGGACTGCTTCCTCCGCCGGGACCTCGCCGAGGAACTCGGCAGCGCGCCGGGCGCGCAGGTCGAGGTCGTCCAGGGCAGCGAGGAGCCGCCGCAGCCGCTCCGAGGTGGTCATTTGCTCGATGGACATGGCCAGAAGCGCCTAGCGCGGGCCCTCCGCTGAACGGGGCGCGCCGGGTGTTTCCAGAGGCTCGACGCGGACGCTGAGCTTGTGACGGGCGAGATCCGCCGGCGGGTCCGCAATGATCGCGAAGAAGGGGGCGCTCGACCCTGGCTGGATGCGCCGGTCGCCCTCCGTTCCAGCCAACGCTTTGGCGAGCTTGTCGGCATCGCCTCCGGACCGGAGCGCGTAGACATCCTCCGCGGACGGCTCGATACCGGCGACCGCCTCGGCGCGGGCATCGACGCCAGAGCGGCCGACCAGCTCCGCAACGATGCGCACCGGACCCCGGACGGTCTTCCCGTGGTTCTCGACCTTGCCACGCACGAAGAAGACCGGCTTTCCGATGGACGTGTCGTACAGGCCGCTCCGGATGCGGGTCGGGACGAGGTCCGAGGCGGCCGCCAGCGAAAGCCAGGCGGGAACGATACCCTCGGAGATCGACGGGATGCGTAGCACCGCGAGGACCAGGGCGGCGATCACGATCCCTGTCAGGGCGCTCGCCACCAGGTCGCGTCGAGGCGAGGTTGGCGCTTCTTCCGGCGCCTTGCGGACGGCGATCGGTGTCGGAGCCTTTGGCTGCTCGATCCGCCGCGGCGTCTTCGTGATCGTCGGGCCCGTGTCGCGGATCGCCGCGGCGGTGGCCGCGGCCTGCGCCATTCCGGGCGCCGTGAGGCTCAGGTCCGCGAAAGGGTCTGGCTCCTCGACCTTTTTCGGCGCGGGCGGCTCTGGCGTCGGCTCGGGTTCCGGCACGGGCAGCGGCGGCTCGGGCTCCGGGATCTTCGCCGGCGCGGGCGCAGACGGGAAGGACGACGTCGGCAATCCCGTAACGAAGGGAGTGGAAAGCCGTCCGAGGACGATGGAATCGTTGGTCTGCGAAGCGGGCAGAGGAGCCCGGGGAGGCGCGGATTCGCCCGTCAATTCGGACATGCCGAACAGGTCGTCCGCCTCCAGGCGGTTCGCCCCGGAGCTCTGCTCCTGGGAAGGAACCCCGCCTGGATGATTCGGAACGATCTTGGCGGAGGTGCTCGTCCTCGTCGGGAGACCGGCCGCCTTTGCCGGCTCGGCGGTGCGCTTCTTCTCGCTGGCGGGCGCGTTCGCGTCGGCCGACCTGCGCACCGCGAATACTGTCTTGCACGCGCTGCATCGCACGCGCACTCCGCGGTCCGACACCTTCTCGTCGGCGACGCGGAAGCGCGACTGACAGTTCGGACATTGGACGACCACGGCCCATTGTCGCCACCGTGGAAGGCGCTTGACAAGGAGATGTCGGAAGGAGTGCGCATACTTCCACGCGCCTTGACACACAAGGTGGGCTGTGGGGGAATCCGCTCACCGCTTCGCGTCAGGGAAGCCGCATCCGGAGCATCGAAGCCATGAGCGAGCAGGACCAGACCCATCCGGTCGAGAGTGGAAGCGACGCGTCGGAGGCTCGCAAGGAGCCCAAGGTCATCAAGCGCTATACCAACCGCAAGCTCTACGACACCGTCGAAAGTCGCTACGTGACGCTCGACGAGATCGCCCAGATGATCAAGGGCGGCGCCGAAGTGAAGATCATCGACAACCGGAGCAAGGAAGACCTGACGTCGGTGACCCTCGCCCAGATCATCTTCGAGGAGGAGAAGAAGCGATCGCAGATGCCTCTCGGCGTCTTGCGCGAGATCATCCGGCACGGCGGGGAAGCGGTAGCGGGTTTCTACCAGGAGAAGGTCGGAAGCCGGCTCACTGCCGGCATCGAGGACGTGAAGTCGAAGACCGATATCCTGCGCGAGAACATCGAGCAGCGGGTCCGTGGCGTCACTCAGCTTCTGCGGCGCGAAGGCGAGGAGCAGAAGAGCTCCGTGAAGGAAGTCATCAGCGCCGGCCAGACCGCCGTCGAGGAGCTCCGGGCGAAGGTCGAGGAGAGCGTCAAGCAGGCGCTGGAATCGTTCGGATCGAGCACCGTCGCCGCGGACGTCGAGCGGCTGCGCAGCAAGCTCGACGCCCTAGAGAAAAAGCTCGACGAGCTGGGGAAGTGATCGGAGGCTCCTGACAGCATCTGTCAGGGGCGTAGGTTAGCCTCGCCTCTCCCATGCTGACGGCGTTCCATCCCATCGTCGCTCGTTGGTTCGAGGGACGCTTCGGCACTCCCACCGAACCGCAGATCCTCGGCTGGCCTCGCATCCAGAGCGGCGAGGACACGCTCATCTGCGCTCCCACGGGGTCGGGCAAGACGCTCGCTGCGTTTCTCGCGTGCCTCGACCGGATGATTCGCGAAGGGGCGGAAGGGCGCCTCGAGGACGGGGCCCAGGTGGTCTACGTCTCGCCGCTCAAGGCGCTCGCGAACGACGTGAGCAAGAACCTGCTCGAGCCGCTCGCGGAGTTGCGCGCCCTGGCGAAGACCGAAGGCATCGACCTTCCCGAGATCCGCACCGCCGTCCGCACCGGCGATACGCCGCCCTCCGAGCGGCAGAAGATGGGCAGGGCGCCTCCCCACGTGCTGGTGACGACCCCGGAGTCGCTCTACGTGCTCCTCACGAGCGAAGGCGGGCGCAAGCTGCTCCGCGGGGCACGGACGGTGATCGTGGACGAGATCCACGCCGTCGCTCGCGACAAGCGCGGGTCGCATCTCTCGATCAGCCTCGAGCGGCTCGAGGCGCTTTGCGCTTCAAGGCCTGTGCGGATCGGGCTCTCGGCGACCCAGCGGCCCGTCGAGGAGATCGCTCGCTTTCTCGTCGGGGCGGCCCGCGTCGACGAGCACGGGACGCCGCGCTGCGCCATCGTCGATGTGGGCCGGGGACGGCAGCTCGACGTCGGGATCGAGGTGCCGGGAACGGATCTCTCCGCCGTCGCCTCGAAGGAGCAGCGCGACGAGGTGTGCGACCGCGTGGCGCAGCTTGCCCGCGAGCACGTCACCACGCTCGTGTTCGTGAACACCCGCCGCCAGGTCGAGCGGATCGCCCACTCGCTCGCCGAGCGGCTCGGCGAGGATCAGGTGTGCGCACACCACGGGAGCCTCTCCCGGGCCGTGCGCCTGGCGGCGGAAGAGAAGCTGAAAAGCGGGGCGGCGAGGGCCGTGGTTGCGACGGCCTCGCTGGAGCTGGGGATCGATGTCGGAGCGGTCGACCTGGTGGTGCAGCTCGACTCTCCCCGGAATCTCTCGGTAGCCCTGCAGCGGATCGGAAGGTCGCGGCACCAGCGCGGCGGAGTGCCGAAGGCGCGCCTCTTCCCGCTCTCCCGCGATCAGCTCGTCGAGTGCGCCGCGATCGTCCGGGCGCTGCGGCAAGGTCGTCTGGAGGAGACGCGGCTTCCGGAACATCCGTTGGACGTCCTCGCGCAACAGATCGTCGCCTGGGCGGCTTGCGAGCCCATCGCGGAGGACGATCTCTTCGCGCGCATCCTTCGTGCCTGGCCTTACCGGAACCTTCCTCGCAAGGACTTCGACGACGTCGTGCGCATGCACGCGGAAGGAGTGGCGCGGCGCGCCGGCCGGGCGGTCGCGTCGAGGGTCCATCGCGACGCGCTCACGCGCACGCTCTCGGGACGCCGCTCCTCGCGCCTGGTGGCGCTGCAGAACGGCGGCGCCATTCCCGACACCGCGCAGTACCAGGTGATCGCCGAGCCCGAGGGGGCGCTCATCGGCCACCTCGACGAGGACTTCGCCATCGAGAGCCTCGCCGGCGACGTCTTCCTGCTGGGGAACGATTCGTGGCGCATCCGCCGCGTCGAGGCGGGCCGGGTGCGGGTCGAGAACGCCCATGGCGTTCCTCCGACGGTGCCGTTCTGGAACGGCGAGGCTCCGGGGCGGAGCGCGGAATTGTCGAGCGCCGTGAGCGAGCTGCGCACCGCCATCGAGCCGCTCCTCGAGAATCCGGCCGCGGCGCAGGCGTTCGCGGAACGTGAGTGCGGGCTCGGTCCGGCGGGGGCGGAACAGCTCGTCCGCTATCTCGCCGCGGGTCGTGCGGCGCTCGGAGTGCTGCCGACGCAGGACGTGCTGGTCGCGGAGCGCTTCTTCGATGAATCGGGCGGGATGCAGCTCGTCATCCACGCGCCCTACGGGGCCCGGCACAACCGCGCCTACGGGCTCGCCCTGCGGAAGAGCTTCTGCCGCACCTTCGATTTCGAGCTGCAGGCGGCGGCGACGGACGACGCCGTCCTGCTCTCGCTCGGCCCGCAGCACAGCTTCCCGCTCGAGGCGGTCTTCGACTTCGTGCACCCTGCCAGGGTCGAGGAGATCCTGATCCAGGCGGCGATGCAGGCGCCGATGTTCGGGGTGCGCTGGCGCTGGAACGCGACGCGCTCCTTGGCGCTCCTCCGCCAGAGCGGAGGGAAGAAGGTGCCCTTCAATCTGCAGCGGATGCGAGCGGACGATCTGCTCGCGCAGGTGTTTCCCGCCCAGGTCGCCTGCCAGGACAACGCCCAGCCCGGGCAGCCGCTCGAGCCCGTCGATCATCCCCTCGTCAACGAGACGCTGCGGGACTGCCTGCACGAGGCGATGGATCTCGGAAGCGTGAAGGCGTTCCTGGAGAAGATCGCTTCCCGCACGATGCGGATGGTCGCTCGCGATCTACCGGAGCCGAGCCCCTTCGCCCACGAAGTCCTGAACAGCGCCCCCTGGGCGTATCTCGACGACGCCCCGCTCGAGGAGCGGCGTTCCCGCGCCGTCTCGATCCGGCGGACTCTGGACCCGCAAAAGGCCCGCGAGATCGGCGCGCTCGACCCGGAGGCCATCGCCGCGGTGCGGGCCCAGGCGTGGCCTGAATTGCGCGATGCGCGCGACCTGCACGACGCGATTCTCTGTTTCGGTGTGCTTCCCGATGCGGACGTGCCCGAAGCTTGGAGGCCGTTCTTCGCGGAGCTGGGCGAGCGGGTGGTTCGTGCCGGGACGTCGTGGGTCGCGGCGGAGCGGACGTCGCCCGATCCCGTGGAAGTCGTGCGCGGATGGGCGGGATGCCTGGGTCCGTTCACGGCCTCGTCGCTCGCTTCACGTCTCGGATTTCACGTGTCGGACGTGGAGATCGCCCTGGCTCAGCTCGAGAGCGAGGGCGCCGTCCTGCGCGGTCATTTCACCGCCGAAAGGGAGCTGGAGGAGCGGGTTTGCAGCGTCGCCAGTCGCGGAGGCCGGAGGCCGGAGGATATGGTCGAGTGGTGCGAGCGAACGCTTCTCGCGCGCATCCACCGGCTCACGCTCGGACGCCTGCGGCGCGAGATCGAGCCGGTCACGACGCAGGACCTGATGCGGTTCTACCTGCGCTGGCAGCACGTCCATCCGGGGACGCAGCTGCATGGGTCGCAGGGGCTGGCGGAGATCGTCGGGCAGCTGCAGGGATTCCAGGCGGCGGCATCAGCGTGGGAGCGGGACATCCTCGCATCGCGCATCGCCCGGTACGATCCTGCGCTGCTCGATACGCTCTGCACTTCCGGCGTCGCGGCCTGGGGGCGGCTCTCCTGCGTCGCGATCGATCCGGAGCCGGAGCGGCGGCGGGCGCTGCCCAGCCGGGCGACGCCCATCGCGATAGTCCGCCGCGAGGATCTGCCCTGGCTCCTCGATGCGACCCGCGGATCCCGCGATCCGGTCGGCGAGAGGGCGGCCATCGTGCAGGCCCTGCTTGCGCAGCGAGGCGCGCTGTTCTTCCACGAGATGCAACGGGCGACAGGATTTCCCACCGGCGAGCTGGAAGAGGCGCTCTGGGAGCTGGTTGCGTCGGGCGTCGCGACGAGCGACGGATTCGCCTCGGTGCGCATCCTCACCGCGCCCCACCGCCGCGCGCCGGCGCCGGGGCATCCCCTCTCGGCCGCGGGCAGGTGGTCGCTCCTCCGGGATTCCGAGGACGCGCCCGGAGGAGCGGGCTTTGCCTGCGACGGGCGCAGCGCGACAGCGCGGAGCATTGGAGACGACGAAAAGGCGCTGGTCGAGAAGCTGGCCCGGCAGTACCTGCGCCGGTACGGAGTCGTCTTCCGCGATCTCCTCGCGCGGGAGCCTCGCTGCCCGCCGTGGCGGGAGCTGGCCCAGGTGTACCGCCGTCTGGAAGCGCGGGGAGAGATCCGCGGCGGCCGCTTCGCCCAGGCCTTCCTTGGCGAGCAGTTCGCGCTGCCCGAGGCGCTCGACGCCCTCCGGTCGGTGCGGCGATCGAAGCCGGACGGCAGCGAGCGCATTTCGGTATGCGCGGCCGATCCTCTGAACCTCGTCGGCATCCTCAGCACGGCGCCGCGGGTTCCTGCTTCTTCCGGGCAGCGGATCGACTTCGTGGACGGCGTCTGGCAGACGCCGGAGCCGGACGTCAGGTCGGCTTGAGGCCGATCCGTTCGCGTGAAAGGTAGCTAGCTGTCCGCGGGCGGCTCGCGCCCGTTCTTCTTCGCGAGATCGGAGATTCGTACCGACAGCGTCTCGAAGACGCGCTCCAGCTCCTCGATCTTTCCCTCGAGCTTCTTCACGTCCTCGGCGGTGGGGACGTTGAGGCTACTGAGCGCGAGCTGGACGTTGCGCATGGCGATGCCTTTCGCCTCGACAGCGGCGTTCACGGTCTTCTGCAAGGCCGCCATGAACGAGTCGTTGTTGAGGAGCTGCGAGGCGAATTTTCCGACCTGCTCTTCGCCGGTCGCGATCATCTTCTTCAGCATCGAGTTCTCGCGCAGCATCCGGGGCACGCTATGTGCCGGGCCGGACCGCGTCAAGGCGCTGTTGGAGTGGTCGCGGGCAAACCCCGCTCCTACGTTGACACTGCAGACCCTCGAAACTACAGTCCGCGCCCGCCCGTGGCCCACGATCTCCTCGACGTGACGCCGGTGCTGCTCGACCGGCGGCTCATCGTCGTGACCGGGAAGGGCGGAACGGGCAAGAGCACCCTCTCCGCCGCCCTCGCTCTCGCCGCCTGCCGGCGCCACAAGAAGGTCCTCGTCTGCGAGGTCACGGCGCGCGAGCGGGTGAGCGAGCTCTTCGGCAGGCCTCCCTCCGGACCGCAGATCCAGAAGCTCGTCGAAAACGTCTACTCGGTCCACGTCCGCCCGCCCGAGGCGATGCGCGAGTACGGGATCATGGTCCTCCACTCGGAGATGCTCTACAACCTCGTCTTCGAGCGGCGCTGGGTGCGCTATTTCCTCAACGCCGCCCCTTCGCTCGCCGAGATCGTCATGCTCGGCAAGGTGGCCTGGCACGCGGGACGCGAGATGGAACACGGTCGCCCGCGCTGGGACCTGGTGATCCTGGACGCTCCGGCGACGGGTCACGGGCTCACCTTCCTCAGCGTCCCCGAGGTGTTCCTCAGCATCGTCAAGGAGGGTCCCCTCGCCAGGGACATGAAGTTCATGGACTCCATGCTCAAGGACCCCGCCCAGGCCCGCACCTGCATCGTGACGCTTCCCGAGGAGATGCCCGCGAACGAGGCGATCGAGATGCACCGCACGCTCGCGCAGCGAGGCTTTCCGCAGGGCGCGCTGTTCTTGAACGGCGTCTTCGCGCCGCGCTTCAGCCCGGAGGAGCGGACTCAGGTGGCGCGGGGCGGACCGCTCCTCGCCGCGGCCGCGGACTCCGCCGACTCGCACGAGGCCCGCGCGGATCTGTCGCGGCACTACAGCAACGTCCTGCGCACGGAGGTCCGGTTGCCGCTGGTCCCCTTGCCATACGTCTTCGAGCGCACCTTCGGCATGCACGCGATCGAACAGATCGCTTCCGCGCTCGAGCCCGCCCTGTGACGAGGCCCGACCTCGCAACCCTGCTGTCGCAGCGCAAGGTGGTGTGCTGCGTCGGCTCCGGGGGCGTCGGCAAGACGACCACCTCCGCGGCCCTTGCGGTCCGCTTCGCCGTCGATGGAAAGCGCACGCTCGTCCTCACCATCGATCCCGCTCGCCGCCTCGCGAACAGCCTGGGCCTGCAAGCCCTGGGAAATCGCGAGACCCGCATCGACGAGCAGATGTTCCGCGCGGCGGGCCTCACGCCGCGGGGCGAGATGTACGCGATGATGCTCGACCTCAAGCTCACCTGGGACGAGCTGGTCGAACGGCAAGCTCCCTCGCCCGAGAAGGCCCGGCAGATCAAGGAGAACCGGCTGTACCAGACGCTCTCGACGGTGATGGCGGGAAGCCTCGAGTACATGGCCATGGAGAAGGTGTACGAGGTCGTCCGGACCGGCCGCTTCGACGTGGTGGTCCTCGACACGCCTCCGACCGCCAACGCGCTCGACTTCCTCCACGCCGCCGATCGCATCGTGGACGTCCTCGACAACGACGCGCTCCGCCTGCTCCTCGGCCCGCTTCTCAAGGCATCCAAGGTGGGCCTGCGGCTCTTCGCGTTGCCGACGGGCATCATCCTGAAGACGCTCGCGCGGTTCACCGGCCAGGACTTCCTGCGCGACCTGGCCCAGTTCTTCGTCGCCTTCGAGGGCATGTACGAGGGATTCAAGCAGCGCGCGGCCGAGGTGAAGCGGCTTCTCTCGTCGAAGGAAGCGGCCTTCGTCCTCGTCACCAGCGCGAACCCGCTCACCATCGAGGAGGCGCTCTTCTTCCATCGCGCGCTCGCGGGCGACGGGGTCGCGACCGCCGCGGTGGTGGTGAACCGCGTGCATCGCGATCCGCACCGCTTCAGCGGACCCGATTCGGTGCCGGCCTTGCGGGAAGCGCTCACGCTGTCGCAGATCAAGGACGGCGGCGACCCGCCGCTCTCCCAGAGGCTCGCCCGCACCCTCCTCGAGCAAGCGACGCTCGCCGACCTGGATCGCCGCGAAGTGGAGCGGCTCGAGCGGATGCTGTCCGGCGTTCCGCTCTACAAAGTGCCCCGGCTGCGCAAGGACGTGCACGATCTCGCCGGGCTGTGGCAGATCGATCGCTGCCTCTCGGCGACGTGAGGAGTAGCGATGACGGTCACCGTTCTGGGATAGCCCGCCGGCTCGAATGTCGCTGGTAGTCGCAAAGGATCTTTCGCTCCGCTACGGGCCCAAGGTGGTGCTCGACAACGCGAGCTTCGTCATCGGCGCGCACGACCGCGTAGGTCTCATCGGACCGAACGGGAGCGGGAAGTCGTCGCTCTTGAAAATCCTGGCCGGCACCGCGGAGCCCGACGCGGGAAGCGTGCAGCGCATCCGCAAGGCCCGCGCGGGATATCTGCCGCAGGAGATCGCGGGAACGTTGCCCGGTACCCTCGTCGAGGGCGTGCTGGCGAGCGTTCCAGGCCGTACCCAGCTCACCGAGCGGATCGCCGCCGCGGAGGCGGAGCTGCCCTCTGCGCCGCCTGACGAGCAGGTCGAGATCGGCGCGGAGCTCGCGGAGCTGCACGATGCGCTTTCGCAGCACGACGAGCGCTACGGGCGGCATCGCGCCGAGGAGATCCTGATGGGCCTCGGCTTCAGCGCTTCCGACCTGGAAAGCTCTGCGGCGGAGCTGTCCGGAGGCTGGCGGATGCGGGCCCATCTCGCCGCCCTGCTCCTGCAGGATCCGGACCTCCTTCTCTTCGACGAGCCGACGAACCACCTCGACGTCCCGACCCTGGAATGGTTCGACTCCTTCTTGCGCCGCTCGCGCAAGGCGTTGGTTCTCGTCTCCCACGACAGGGAGTTCCTCGACCGGCAGATCGAGCGCGTCCTCTCGCTCGAGCCCGAGGGCCTGCGCGCGTACAGTGGCAACTACGAAGATTATCTCGTGCAGCGCTCGGCGGAAGAGGAACAGCTCGACGCCCGCGCCGAGAAGCAGGCCGATCGCCGGGCCCAGATGCTCGCCTTCATCGAGCGCTTCCGCGCCAAGTCTACGAAAGCGCGACAGGTGCAGAGCCGGATCCGGCAGCTCGAGAAGGAGGAGGTGGTCGCCGTCCGGGAGCAGCGCAGCGTGGTGCGGTTCCGCTTTCCCGACGCTCCGCGCAGCGGAAAGGAGGTCGTGCACCTCGATCGCCTCTCCAAGTCATACGGCGGAAAACCCGTCTACCGCGAAGTCTCGGCGCGCATCCTCCGCGGCGACCGGATCGCCGTCATTGGCCTCAATGGCAAGGGCAAGACGACGCTGCTCAAGCTGCTGGCGGGGGAAACGGCGCCCGACAGCGGGCAGGTGACGCTCGGGCACAACGTGCAGCTCGGGTACTTCGCGCAGCATCACACGGAGGAGCTCGACGTCTCGCGCACCGTGCTCGACGAGGTCGCGCGGCTCGTCCCGACGCAGCCGAAGAGCTGGGTCCGGAGCGTCCTCGGCGCGTTCCTCTTCTCAGGGGACGACGTGGACAAACGGATCGGGGTGCTCTCGGGCGGCGAGAAGGCGCGGGTGGCGCTGGCGAAGCTCCTCGTCGTCCCGTCGAACTTCCTCCTCCTCGACGAGCCCACGAACCACCTCGATCTCAACTCCAGCGAGGCGCTCATCGAGGCGCTCACCGGCTATGACGGGACGCTCCTCTTCGTCTCGCACAACCGCTCGTTCGTGAACGGGCTCGCGACGCAGGTGTGGGAGGTGAAGGATCTCGGCATCGACGTCCAGCCCGGCGATCTCGACGACTGGGAACAGCGCCGCGCCGCGGCGAGGGAGGAGCGGGCTTCGCCTGCGACGGGAGGAGGCCGAAGGCCGCAGCATCCAACGACCCTGGAAACCGCGACCGCGCAAGCGGGGCTCGAGTCGCGCAGCGCGACGTCCACGGACCGTTCCAAGGAGGCGCGCCGCGAGCGTGCCGCGCTGCGCGAAAAGAAGGCGCAGGCGCTCGGGCCGCTCCGCCGCCGCATTGCGGAGCTGGAAGAGCGGATCGGGAACCTCGAGGCCGAGACGAAGCGGTCCGAGGCCGCGCTCGCCGATCCCGCCGTGTTCGGCGACGCGGCGCGTGCGACGGCCCTCGTCACGTCGTACAGGGCCGCACAGGCGACGCTTACCGAGCTGTACGCACTATGGGAAAGTGCGCAGGAGGAGCTTTCTTCCGCCGAGGCGCAGCTCGACCGCAGTTGATAAAATCGGGTCCCGTGAAGCGCGCGATCGTGTCCCTTCTCGTACTGGTCCTCCTCGGTGCCGCGGCCTACGTCGGCTATCGGTACTGGGACGAACGTCGATTCGCGGCCGCTCAGTTCGGGGAAGGGACGCGGACCGTCGTCATTCCCCCCAAGACCGGCCCGCACCAGGTGGCCCAGCTCCTCGCCAAGGCCGGGATCGTCTCCGACGCGCAGCGTTTCTATACGCATTTGCACTACTTCCGGCGGAAGGCGCGCCTGCGCGCCGGCGAGTACGAGTTCAGCGGGGCGCAGTTTCCCGACGAGGTAATCGGCAAGCTCGATCGGGGCGAAGTGAAGCTGTACCGGTTCACCGTGCCGGAAGGCCTTCGCGCGGACGAGATCGCGCCGATCGTGGCGTCGACCGGTCTCTGCACGGCCGACGAGTTCTTCAAGCTCGCGCGCGATCCGGCGATGGCGAAGAAGCTGGGCGTGCCGGGACAGGGCCTGGAGGGATTCCTCTTTCCCGACACGTACTCGGTTCCGCGAACCGTGGGCTGCGCGGGGATCGCGCAGGCGATGGTCGCCCGCTACAAGGAGGCGTGGCGCAAGGCCGACGCGAAGCGCGCGCCCGACGTGAAACTCGACGAATTGCAGGCGGTGACGCTCGCCTCGATCGTGGAGAAGGAGACGGGACGGCCCGAGGAGCGGCCGCGGATCTCCTGCGTCTTCCACAACCGGCTGAAGAAAGGGATGCGGCTCGGCACCGATCCGACCGTCATCTACAGCGTGCTGCTCGAGAACAATTTCCATTGGGACGGGAACCTGCACAAGACGGATCTGATGCGGCCCCACCCGTACAATACGTACATGGTGAAGGGGCTCCCGCCCGGGCCGATCTCGAATCCCGGCGCCGCGGCGCTCGAGGCGGCGCTGGACCCTTTGCAGTGCACCGACTACTTCTTCGTCTCCCGCAACGATCGCACGCACGTCTTCTGTCCCGACCTCACCTGCCACGAGGAGGCCGTGCGCAAGTGGCAGGTCGAGTACTTCCACCACAAGCGCGGTTAACGGGCGATCACGGGCTCCGCGCACCGCCGGTACACGGTGGCGTAGACGAATCGCTCGAGCTTGCAGAACTCGAGGCCCGCGTAGCCGAACCGATCGGACTCCTCGGAGGCGTCGCGCGCGAGGGGATCGTCGCGCAGGACGCCTTGATAGAGCAGTATTGCGAGGGTGGGAGGCGTACGCGCCACCCGGCCGGCCGGATCGGGCCAGCGGTAGCGGACCAGGCGGGACTCGGGCAGGTCGAGCTCGAAAGCGATGGGAATGTCGAGGTAGTGCCACGCGCTGTCGACGAGGACGATGTCGCGCTCCGTCGCGTGTGTCCGCAGGTACCGGACCGCCTGCCGGATCCCGGGCGGAACGCTCGAGACGGGCGAGATCGGGCGCGCCCATTCGGCAAGGCCGCCGTTGCGTCCGTACGAGGCGAGCGCGAGCGAGACCGGAGTGCCGACGAGCGCCGCGCATCCCACGACGAGGACCGGACGCCGTAGGCGCGAGGGGAGCGTCGTGAGGGCTCCCCAGGCGAACGGCGCCGCCAGGACCGAGCCCATCAGCGCGAAGCGCGTGAGCGGGCGGAAGTCCAGGAAAACGGCGCCGCGCAAGGCGTAGTACGCGAGGGGCAGGAAGCCGATCAGCGCGATGGCGCCTCCTGGCGCCCGGCGCGCGATCGCGCGGACGCTCCCAAACAGCGCGAGCGCCCCCGCGACGGGCGTGCAGATGAGGAGCACGGCCCATGGCCAGTACGCGATGGAGTAGAGGCGGAATTGGAAGGGCCCGAGTCCCTCCAGCGCCGCCCGGGCGAGGTTCCGGTGATCCTGGTTGATGTGGTGGATGGGCGCGAGCGCGTCGCCCGCGTAGACGTGGTTCTGCCAGAGCCAGAGGGGGACGGGTAGCGCCGCGATGGCGCAGAACAGCGCCACGTCCGCGAGCTTCCGGCCCCGCGCGTACACGAGCGCTGCGCAGAGCGGCACGTAGAGCCAACCGTCGTACCGGATGAGGCCGGCGCAGGCGAGAAGGAGCGCGGGAAGGACCCTGTGTCGCGACGAGAGCAAGAGCAAGCAAGCGAGCATCGATGCGCAGAAAGGCGCCTCGCTCGCCGCGGTCGTGCTCGCCTGGATGTGGAGCGGAGAGAAGGCGAGGATCAACGCGGCCGCGAACGCGGCCTCGCTTCCCAGAAGCCGGCGCGCCAGCCGGTACAGCAAGACGATCGAGAGGAGACCGCAGGCGAGCGAAAAAAGCTTCGGCGACCAGTGTCGCGAAGGCCACGCCGCGAGCGCCGCGGCGACGAGCGAAAGGTGGCCGGGGCCGAACTGGAACGCCTCGGTGAAGCCGCGCCACAGATGCGGCGCCGCGAGCCACCGCTCGGCAAGCTCGATGCGGACCGGCGCGTCGCCGTAGTGCTCGACGCCGACGAAGAGCGCAGGCAGGCGGGCGGCGACCCCGCAGAGCAGGGCGAGAAGCTCGAAGCGTCGCTCCCGCACCGCGCGCTTTCAACACGACTGAACGGCGGCGGCAAGCCCGCAACGCTAGTGGCGCACGTCGCGCCGCGAAGCTATCCACAAATGTACCGGCCGGGCCGCCCGCTTAGCGCACGGGGGCCGCCTTGTTTCCGAGTGGATGGACCGCGAAGTCGCATTTGCTCCATCGGGATCGCCGGAGTAGTTTCAACGTTCCCGCCCGAGAGC
The DNA here is from genome assembly GCA_045802855.1 of Myxococcales bacterium. Lineage (GTDB taxonomy): Bacteria > Myxococcota > Myxococcia > Myxococcales > 40CM-4-68-19 > VBKO01. Next base: position 19,505 of record JBJMQD010000309.1, read on the forward strand.
GGGCGGGCGCAAGGCCGCCTCTGCCAGGCGGAACCGTTCGAGAGGGGTAGCCAACGATGCAGACCTTCCGCGAATCCGACACGGGCCTCGTCAGCAGGATCGCCGCCCTGCAGGACAAGACGAGCTTCAAGGAGCTTCATTGGGAGGGCTCGTTCGAGGACTACCTGCGCATCGTGCGCGAGAACCCTCGTGTGACGCGCACCGCGTTCCAGCGCATCTACGACATGATCCTCTCGCACGGGAAGACGGAGTACATCGACAACAAGAAGAAGCTCATCCGCTACCACTTCTTCCACGACGAGAAGTTCGGCGGGCGCGACGCGGTCTACGGCCTCGACGTGCCGCTCATGAAGCTCGTCAACGTCTTCAAGAGCGCGGCCCAGGGCTACGGGACCGAGAAGCGCGTCATCCTGCTCCACGGACCGGTCGGCTCGGCCAAGTCGACCATCGTGCGCCTCCTGAAGAAGGGCACCGAGGAGTACTCGCGCACTCCGGACGGCGCGCTCTACACGTTCTCCTGGAAGCTCGACAAGAAGAACGGCGACGGCACCACCGTGCAGCAGGACTACCAGACGCCGATGAACGAGGACCCGCTGCTCCTCATCCCCGAGGAGTGGCGCGAGAAGGTCTTCGCCGATCTCTGCCCGCCCGAGGCCGGCTTCAAGATCCCGGTGGGCGGCGATCTCTGCCCTGCCTCGCGCCTCATCTTCCGCGAGCTGATGGCGGAGTACAAAGGCGAGTTCGCGAAGGTGATCCAGCACGTGCGCGTCAAGCGGCTCCTCCTCTCCGAGAAGGACCGCATCGGCATCGGCACCTTCCAGCCGAAGGACGAGAAGAACCAGGACTCCACCGAGCTGACCGGCGACGTGAACTACCGGAAGATCGCCGAGTACGGCTCCGACTCCGATCCGCGCGCCTTCAACTTCGACGGCGAGTTCAACATCGCGAACCGCGGCATCATCGAGTTCGTCGAGGTGCTGAAGCTCGACGTGGCCTTCCTCTACGACCTCCTGGGCGCCTCGCAGGAGCACAAGATCAAGCCGAAGAAGTTCCCGCAGACGGACATCGACGAGGTGATCGTCGGCCACACCAACGAGCCCGAGTACCGCAAGCTGCAGAACAACGAGTTCATGGAAGCGCTGCGGGACCGCACGGTGAAGATCGACATCCCCTACATCACCAAGCTCAACGAGGAAGTGAAGATCTACGAGAAGGACTACAACTCGCACAAGATCCGCGGGAAGCACATCGCGCCGCATACGCTGGAGATGGCGGCCATGTGGGCCGTGCTCACGCGCCTGGAGGAGCCGAAGAAGCACAACCTGACGCTCTTGCAGAAGCTGAAGCTCTACAACGGCAAGACGCTCCCCGGCTTCACCGAGGACAACATCAAGGAGCTGCGCAAGGAGGCAGCGCGGGAGGGTATGGAAGGGATCTCGCCCCGCTACGTGCAGGACAAGATCTCCAACGCTCTCGTCTCCGACAAGGGCGAAGGGTGCGTGAACCCCTTCATGGTGCTGAACGAGCTGGAGAGCGGCCTACGGCACCACTCGCTCATCTCCTCGGAAGAGGTGCGCAAGAGGGACCGCGAGCTCTTGAGCGTGGTGAAGGGCGAGTACGAGGACATCGTCAAGAACGAGGTCCAGCGCGCCATCTCGGCCGACGAGGACGCGATCGCGAAGCTGTGTGGGAACTACATCGACAACATCAAGGCGTACACGCAGCGCGAGAAGGTCCGCAACAAGTACACCGGCCAGTATGAAGAGCCGGACGAGCGGCTGATGCGGGCGATCGAGGAGAAGATCGACATCCCCGAGTCGCGCAAGGACGACTTCCGCCGCGAGATCATGAACTACATCGGCGCCCTCGCCATCGAGGGGAAGACCTTCAACTACCGGACCAACGAGCGGCTGCACAAGGCGCTGGAGCTGAAGCTCTTCGAGGACCAGAAGGACTCGATCAAGCTGAAGAACCTGGTCTCGTCGGTCGTCGACAAGGACACGCAGGAGAAGATCGACATCGTCAAGGACCGCATGATCAAGAGCTACGGGTATTGCGAAATCTGCTCTACCGACGTGCTCAATTACGTGGCCTCGATCTTCGCTCGTGGGGATGCCAAGGACTAGGAGACCTTTGCAAACGGGGAGGCGGTTGTGCCGCTCAAGATCAAGCAGGACCACAGCCGCTTCCGGGAGATCATCCGCGGTCGCATCAAGGCGAACCTGCGCAAGTACATCCAGAAGGGGGAGATGATCGGGAAGAAGGGGAAGGACCTCATCACCATCCCCGTCCCGAGCATCGACATTCCCCACTTCCGCTATGGCCACAAGGAGCAGGGCGGCGTAGGGCAGGGAGACGGCGAGCCCGGCACCGTCCTCGCGCCGGGCGCGGTGGAAGGCGACGGCAAGGGCAAGGCGGGGCAGGGCGAGGGGCAGCACTCGCTGGAAGTCGATCTCTCCCTCGACGAGCTTGCCGATATCCTCGGAGAGGAGCTGGCGCTGCCGCGGATCGAGAACCGCGGCAAGAAGAACCTCACCACGCCGAAGGTGAAGTACACCGGGGTCCACACCGTAGGCCCCGAATCGCTGCGCCATTTCAAGCGCACCTACAAGGAAGCGCTCAAGCGATCGATCGCCACCGGAACCTACAACGCCGCGGCGCCGGTCGTCGTCCCGGTGCGCAAGGACCTGCGCTACCGCTCCTGGCGCATCCAGGAGCTGCCGCAGTCGAACGCGGTGGTGATCTACATGATGGACGTCTCCGGCTCGATGGGCGACGAGCAGAAGGAGATCGTCCGCATCGAAAGCTTCTGGATCGATACCTGGCTGCGGTCGAACTACAAGGGCCTGGAGACCCGCTACATCATCCACGACGCGGTCGCGCGCGAGGTGGACCGGGAGACCTTCTTCCACACCCGCGAGTCGGGCGGGACGATGATCTCGTCGGCCTACAAGCTCTGCAAGGAGATGATGGACGCCGACTACGACGCCGGTTCGTGGAACATCTATCCGTTCCACTTCTCCGACGGCGACAACTGGAGCGCCGACGACACGCGGACCTGCGTCTCGCTCTTGAAATCCGAGATCCTTCCCAAGGTGAACCAGTTCGCCTACGGGCAGGTGGAGAGCCCCTACGGATCGGGGCAGTTCATCAAGGACCTGCGCGAGGCGTTCGACGGGATCGAGAACGTCGCCCTCTCCGAGATCAGCAACAAGGACGCGATCTACAACTCCATCAAGGATTTTCTCGGCAAGGGGAGCTAGGTCTCGTGAACGAGAACAAGACCACCGCGCTGCCGCCCCACCTGCTCGACCTGCGCCGCGAGATCGAGGGCTACGCGAAGGGATTCGGGCTCGACTTCTACGAGACCATCTTCGAGGTCCTCGGCTACGACGAGATCAACATGGTGGCCGCCTACGGCGGCTTCCCCAACCGCTATCCGCACTGGCGGTTCGGGATGGACTACGAGCAGCTGTCGAAGGGGTACGAGTACGGCCTCTCGAAGATCTACGAGATGGTGATCAACAACGACCCGTCCTACGCCTACCTGCTCGAGTCCAACATGGACGTGGACCAGAAGCTGGTGATGGCGCACGTCTTCGGGCACGTCGACTTCTTCAAGCACAACTTCAGCTTCCGCCACACCAACCGGAAGATGATGGACGAGATGGCGAACCACGCCACCCGCGTCCGCCGCATCATCGACAAGGTCGGGCTGGAGCCGGTCGAGACCTTCATCGACCGGGCGCTCTCCCTGGAGAACCTCATCGACCAGCATTCGCCGCACATCAAGCGGCGGAGCGACAAGGACGAGGAGGAGCAGCCCATCGAGGTGCACGGGTTCAAGACCGACCGCGAGTACATGCGGCAGTTCATCAACCCGAAGGAGTTCCTCGACGAGCAGCGCAAGAAGCTCGAGGACGAGCGGGCGGCGAAGAAGAAGTTCCCCGAGCGCCCGGAGAGGGACGTGCTCCTCTTCCTGCTGGAGAACGCCCCGCTGGAGCGGTGGGAAGGCGACATTCTTTCGCTAATGAGAGAAGAGGCTTATTATTTTGCACCGCAAGGCCAGACGAAGATAATGAACGAAGGCTGGGCTTGTATTTTACCAAATACGTCTGTTTTCAGTGACTTAGGTATCATTACTATGAAGGACGTTGTCGATGTAAACACAATTAATGTAAGCGACGGAAGCTCGCCGCGCGTTGTTTACGACCGACATATAGTCAAGGACCAGCCGACGATTACAATTCGCACGCGGCGAGGTTTGTCGCTTACCGGTTCACGAAATCATCGATTGCTCCTGCCGGATCGGCAGTCGTGGCGGCGGCTGGATCAGCTCGCCGTCGGCGATTGCGTCGCAATCTGTGGTGGGGCCGGTCTGTGGGCGAGCGAGGAGTGGCGGATCTCTTGGCAGCCGGATGAACGCACTCGCTGGATTGGGGAATTCGATCCCGAAGTCGAGCTGTCCGGAGGCACATATCGCAATACCGCCCTGGCTTTGGGCCCACAAGATTGGGCGAAGGGTTCGGCGCATACGCGGAAGCTCCGCTACGGACGGCGTAAGGCGATTCGCATTCCTGAGCGTGTCGATGCTCGCGTCGCGCAGTTTTGCGGTTACTTGGTTGGCGACGGGCACGTCAGCCGCATCAAGCGACACATCGGATTGACCACGGGCGATGAATCGCAAGCACGGGAATTTGTCGAGCTCGCTTACGAATTGTTCGATCTGCTTACATCGATGCGACTGGAGGACGGTCGCTGGCGCGTTCGCGTGCACTCCGAGACTCTCTCGGACATGCTCGTCGAAGAGCTAGGCTTCACCACTGGTCCGAGCGCGCACGAGAAGCAGGTCCCGAAGTCGATCCTGCGTTCGCCGAAGGACGTCGTCGCTGCGTTCCTCCGTGCCTACTTCGATTGCGACGCGTACGCCGGCAAGCAAGGCGTGATCCTCAGCACGATGAGTGACAAGCTCGCCGAGCAGGTGCAATTGTTGCTCCTCAACTTCGGCATCCTGAGCCGTCGCCGGCGTCAGACCGACGGCTGCTGGCACGTACACGTCTGTGGTTCGTCAGCCGCGAAGTTCCGCGATGAGATCGGATTTGGACTGGAGCGGAAGCAGGCGGCGCTCGAGAAGTACGTCTCCCAGCGGCGCTGGTTCAAAGAGGAGAAGTGGGAAGACGAGATCGTCTCCATCGAGCACGGGCGGGCGGACGTCTACGACATCTCCGTGGAAGGAACCCACCGTTATGCCGCGGCGGGGTTCATCAACCACAACTCGTTCTGGCACAGCACGATCATGACGACGAAGGCGTTGAAGGATCACGAGATTATCGACTACGCCGACCACCACAGCGGGACGATGGGTACCCGCCCGGGCGCGATCAATCCGTACAAGCTGGGAATCGAGCTCTGGCGCCACATCGAGGAACGATGGAACAAGGGCCGCTTCGGTAAAGAATACGACGAGTGCGACGACCTCCGCGCCCGCCGGGCCTGGGACAAGAAGCTCGGCCTGGGAAGGGGGAAGATCTTCGAGGTCCGCAAGCACTACAACGACGTCACCTTCATCGACGAGTTCCTCACCGCCGACTTCGCCGCCGAGCAGAAGCTCTTCGTCTACGGCTTCAACGAGAAGGGGAACCGCTGGGAGATCCTCGACCGCGAGTTCCAGAAGGTGAAGCGCAAGCTCCTCCAGCAGCTCACCAACTTCGGCCAGCCCATCATCGAGGTGGTGGACGGGAACTTCGAGAACAGGGGCGAGTTGCTCCTCGCCCACCGCCACGACGGCGTCGATCTGCGCGCCGACTACGCCAAGGACACGCTCGTCAACCTGCAGGCGATGTGGCGCAGGCCGGTGGCCATCGTCACCCGGATGGACGGGAAGGGAGTCCTGATGCGGTTCGACGGCCGCGACCATGCGGATCGAAAAGTCGACTACTGAGACACAGCCGTTGAAGGACGCGCGCGGCCGCATCGCGCGCGCCTTCAGCTTCGTCGAGGACGTCGTCTACGTCGGGATGGGCGTGCTCCTCGCCTACTCCGCCGTCGCGCTCCTGGTCGTCGGCGCCATGGACGTGTGGCGCACGTCGATCTCGGGGGCGCCGCTGCAAGGAGTGATCAATCTCCTCGACAGGACGCTTCTCGTCCTCATGCTCGTCGAGCTGCTCTACACGGTGCAGGTGTCGTTCCGCGAGCACGCGCTCCTGCCGGAGCCCTTCCTCATCGTCGGCCTCATCGCGGCGACCCGCCGGATCCTCGTCGTCACCGCGGAGTTCTCCGTGGCGCAGAAGGACGGCGGGCCGGAGCGCTTCCGCGAGGGGATGATCGAGATCGGGCTCCTCACGGTCATGGTGGTGGCGATGGTCGGGTCGCTCCTCATGCTCCGCAAGCGCGACGCGCACCAGGCGGTTCGCTCACCGCCACCGGAAGATCCGTAGCGCGAGCGCGAACGAGACCGCCGCCAGTACCGCCAGCAGCGCGGCCGGTGCGGCCACCGCCCGCGGGCCCGCTCCGTCGATCATCACCGCCCGCATCGAGTCGTTCAGCGCCGTCAAAGGCAAGACTCGCAGCGGCTTCTGCATCCATTCCGGGAATCGCGCCGTGGAGAAGAACACCCCGGAGCCGATGAACATCGGCAGCATCACCGCGTTGATGATCCCGCTCACCGTCTGCGTGTTCTGCGCACGCGAGGCGACGAGAAGCCCGATGCCGCTGAAGCAGAGCGCGCCGAGAAGCGCGATGGCGACGAGCAACAGAAGCGACCCGGCGACGCCCACCTGGAAGGCGAGCCAGCCGAAGACGAGCAGCGCGGGAAGCTCGATGAAGAGGAACGCCGAGCGCATGAGGACGAACGACCAGAGGAACTGCGCCCGGCTCATGGGAGTCGCGACCAGCCGCTTCAAGAGCTTGCGCGTCCGCATCTCCACCACGACGTAGCCGATCCCCCACATTCCGCTCGACATCACGTTCATGCCGATGAGCCCGGGGATGAGGAAGTCGATGTAGCGGGATCCCGGTTCGGTCACGGCGCGCTCGGCGACGCGGACCGCGTCGGTCCGTCCTGCCGCTCGCTGGATGGCGTCGTTCGCCAGGGCGCGCGCGAGGCGGCTCTCCGGCCGGGTGGGATCGTGGAGGATCTCGATCGGATGCTCCGAAGGCTCTGGCCTGCTGGCCTGCGCGACTGGCGACGCCGGCAAAGCCGGCTCCTCCGGCGGCTCGCGCTCGAGCACCGCGGCGTCCACGTTCCCCGTCCGCAAGGCGTTGCGCACGCCCGCCTCGTCAGGAAAATGGGAGACGCGAAGCCCGTCCGCGGCCTCGAGCGCCCGTTCGGTGCCGACGACTCCGATCCGCACCGGCTCCGGCGGCCGGTTGCGGAACGCGATTCCGAGAGCGAGCGACAAGGCGAGAGGGAATCCGAACGTCCAGAACACGGCGGACGGCTCGCGGAAGAAGAGCCGCAGGCGCGTCAGCGTGAGCTCCCAGAGCGGATTCGGAGTCATTCGCGCAGCTGCCGGCCGGTCAGGGTGACGAAGACGTCCTCGAGCGTCGCATGGTGGGTGGCGAGGCGGGAAGGCTGCGCGCGGCGCTCCTGCGCGAGCGCGAGCAACGCGGGAAGCGTCTCGTGCAGGCGGTCCACCGCCAGCGTGAGCCCGCCGCCGGCGCGCCCGACGCGATGCACTCCGGGCAGCCGCCCGAGGTCGGAATCCTCCAGGGCCACCCCATTCTCGAATGCGACCTCGATCACCTGCTGGCCGCCGATCGACGCCACCAGCTCCGCCGGAGTCCCGAGCGCGATCACCTTGCCGCGGTCGATCACCGCCACCCGATCGCACAGCCGCTCCGCCTCGTCCATGTAGTGGGTGGTGAGGAGGACCGTCCGCCCGTGCGCCTTGAACCCCTGCACGACATCCCACAGCTGACGCCGCGACTGCGGATCGAGGCCGGTCGTCGGCTCATCGAGGAAAAGCAGATCCGGATCCGATACCAGAGCGCAAGCGACCGCGAGCCTCTGCTTCTGGCCTCCCGAGAGCTTCTCTACCCACGTCTTCCCCTTCTCCCGCAGCCCGACGAGATCGAGAACGTCGCCGACTTCGCGTCCGCGCGAGAAGAAGCTGCGGAAGAGGAGCGCCACCTCCGCCACCGTCAGCTTGTCCGGCAGGTGGGTTTCCTGCAGCGAGACGCCGATGCGCTGGCGGAGCGCGCGGTCGTGGCGATCCCAGCGCATGCCGAGCACCTCCACCTGCCCGGCCGTCGGCGCATTCAGGCCCTCGAGGATTTCGACCGTAGTGGTCTTGCCGGCGCCGTTCGGACCGAGGAGGCCGAAACATTCTCCGGCCCGCACCTCCAGATCCAGACCGTCGACGGCGGTGACGTCCTCGTACTTCTTGACGAGGCCCCGGCAGAGGATGGCGGCCTCCGTCATCGCTTCCGCGGCCGCGCGATCTCGATGGTGAGGGGCTTCTCCTTCAGGGCGCGCCCGGCTGTCGCCAGATAGGCCTGTTCGCTCCCCGGACGGACGAGGACGTACGCGTACCGCGGTTTCAAGTCGACCGCGAGGATGCTGTCGCGCGGCTGGCCGGCCAGCGCGCAGAGCGCGTCGGCGAACGCGTCCTTCTCCCAGCCGTCTTCCGCCCCGGGGGTGACGAACAGCTTCACCCGATCGACGGGAGCGGCAGGCGCCTCGGCGCGCTCGGAAGGAGTGTCCTTGACACGCTCCGGCGGCGGCTTCGCGCCGCTTCCTTCGGCCCTCTCGTCGGCCGTCTCGCGCTGGCGATCGAGCCTGGGCTTGCGCCGAGAGCGATCGTGCTCGCCCCGCGCCTTCTTCTGCTCGCGCTGGCTCTGGTCGACCTTGTGACTCTCGAGGAGCTTCTCGCCGGCGGCCCGCGCCTGGGCCTTCTCCATCCGGTGGTGGGTGAAGAAGTACTTGAGGGCGTAGGCGAGCAGCGTCCTACCTTCGTCGCGGCTGGAGAGATCGACCGCGAGCGAGAGGAAGGCATCGTACGCCATGCCGCCTTGCATCGCGTCGCGCAGCTCCTTGATGTGCTTCTCGATCCAGACGGTCTTCGCTTCCTCGGGAGTAGGAAGCTTGCGCTGCTCGAACTCGATGCCGAACCGTTTCTGCAGGGCCGAGAGCGTCATGATCTCCGCTCCCGAGACGAGGCTGATGGCGGTCCCTTTCTTTCCGATGCGCCCGGTCCGCCCCACCCGGTGCAAGTACACCGAAGGGTCCTCGGGCAACGAGTAATTGATGACGTGCGACAGATCGCTGATGTCGATCCCGCGCGCCGCGATGTCGGTCGCCACCATGAACTTGAGCTCGCCCCGCTTCACCTTGCCCATCACCCGCTCGCGCTCCTTCTGCGGCAGGTCGCCGTTCAGCATCTCGGCGTCGAGCCCGTTGCGGTTGAGCACGTTGGCGATGAGCTCGGTGTCGGTGCGCGTGTTGCAAAAGACGATTGCGCTGTCGGGATCTTCGCGCTCGAGCAGGTAGAGCAGGTTGCGCGGCTTCGGATACTGATCGACGACGTCGTAGATGACGTTTTTGATGTGCTCGACGGTGAAGGTATCGCCGGAGAGCAGGATGGTCTCCGGATCGCGCAGGTACCTGGCGGCGAGGTGCTCGATGTCGGGCGGGACGGTGGCCGAGAAGAGCAACGTCTGCCGGTCCTTCGGCAGGTGGTCGAGGATGCGGGTCACCTCCTCGAAGAACCCGGCCGAGAGCATCTCGTCTGCTTCGTCGAGGACGGCGATGCGCGTGTCGTCGAGTTTCAGGGCGCCGCGCCGGATGTGATCGTAGACCCGCCCCGGGGTTCCGACGATCACCTCGGCGCCGCCACGGAGCGCGTCGGTCTGGGCCCCCATCGGCGCGCCCCCGTAGATGGCGACGACGCTGATGTTCTTGTGCTTGGCGAGCGCTTCCAGCTCCTGCGAGACCTGGAGCGCCAGCTCGCGGGTGTTGCAGAGGACGAGGGCCGAGGCCTTGCGCGTTCCGCCCGGAATCCGCTCGAGGAGCGGGATTCCAAACGCGGCGGTCTTTCCCGTGCCGGTCTTGCTGCGGCAGATGAGATCGCGACCGGCGAGGATCGGGCCGATCACCGCCGCCTGGACCGGGGTCGGCTGGACGTATCCGCGGTCGGCGATCCCGCGGCGCAGCTCCTCGGACAGCGGCAGGTCGGCGAAAGAGGTGGTGCTGACGTAATCGCTCATTCGCGCTGGGCGTGCCTGTATAGCACCGGCGCGGGCGGCGGGATAGAACCAGCGCACCCGATGGCCACGCAGCGTCGACAGCCGGGCAAGCGCAAGTCTCCCGAGGCGCCCGCCGCGAAGCGTGCGCCGCGGAAGGAGCGCACCAAGAAACCCCTCGAGGAAAGCGAGAGCGAGGGTTCCGGGGAGTCCGCGTCCGAGCCGGCGCTCGAGCCTGAGGTCCTCGCCGCCGAGCCGGAGGTCTTACCGCCGGACCCGGAGGAGAACGAGGACGACGGCGCCCGGGCGGAAACCACCCTTCCGGTCCCCGTCGAGCGCGATCTCTCCCGCGCCGATGCCCTCCAGCGCTACATGGCGGAAGTGGCGCGCCACCCGCTCCTCTCCCGCGAGGAGGAGCTTCGGCTCGCCACCGAGTTCCAGAAGACGCAGGACCCGCGCATCGCCTACCGCCTGGTGACCGCGAACCTGCGGCTCGTCGTCAAGATCGCGCACGAGTACCGCCGCGCCGCGTTCAGCCTGCTCGACCTCGTGCAGGAGGGGAACGTCGGCCTCATGCACGCGGTGCGCAAGTACGATCCGGGGCGCGGCGTGAAGCTCTCCTCGTACGCGGCGTGGTGGATCCGCGCCTACATCCTCCGTTACCTGATGGACAACTGGCGGATGGTGAAGCTCGGGACCACCCAGGCGCAGCGAAAGCTCTTCTTCAACCTGCGCAAGGAGCAGGAGAAGCTGCTCGCCCAGGGCTTCGATGCCGCGCCGAAGCTCCTCGCCGAGCGGCTCGACGTCTCCGAGCAGGACGTGCAGGAGATGGATCAGCGCCTCTCGAACGACGAGTTCTCCCTCGACACGCCGGTGTCGGGCGGCGAGGATGCCAGGCAGACCTACGCGGACAGGCTCGCGGAGGGATCGAAGCCGGCGGAGGAAGCGCTCGCGGACGAGGAGCTCCGGCGCATCTTCAAGGAGAAGCTCGCCGAGTTCGGGAAGACGCTCACCGACCCGAAGGAGATCTACCTCTTCGAGCACCGTCTCGGCGTTTCGGACGGCGAGCCGAAGACGCTCCAGGAGGTGGGCAACAAGTTCGGGTTCACCCGCGAGCGGGCGAGGCAGCTCGAGGCACGGCTGACGGATCGCCTCCGCGACCACCTCCGTAAGGAGCTGCCCGATTTCGCGCAGCTCTCGGTGAATCCGCCGGAGGAGGAGCAGGCTCGCAGCGTCGCCAGTCGCCGAGGCCGAAGGCCGGAGCGAACGGATGCGGAGCAGGCTCGCAGCATCGCTAGTCGCGGAGGCCGAAGGCCGGAGCATACGGAGGAGGAGCGGGCTTCGCCTGCGACGGGCGGAGGCCGAAGGCCGGAGCATACGGAGGACGAGTGACCGTAGCTCTCGCGTTGCGCGGACATCCGCTCTCGCGGCCCCGGATCCTCCTTTCGCTCGCCGTGGTCCTCTTTGCCGTGCACCTTCCCTTCCTGCACCTCCTGCTCCGGGGCTCGGCTGCCGTGAACGCCGCGGCGCCGTTCCACGACGACTTCCAGCGTGCTTCCCTGGGACGGAGTTACTGGTCGAACGGCGGCGACTGGCGGATCGCCGCAGGCCAGGTCTACTCGCCCGGCGTGGGCAACAACCCGCTCTGGCTGCTCCTGCGGCTCCCGCCCGAGGTCCGCATCGAGTTCGACGCCCGCAGCGACGGTGCGGATGGAGATCTGAAATTCGAGGCCTTCGGCGACGGGAGGAACCACTCGACCGGGTACGTCTTCATCTTCGGCGGGTGGCACAACCGGGAGACGCGCATCGCGAAGCTCGACGAGCACGCCCTCACGCAAGAGGAGCTGCGCGTATCTCTCGCCTCCGCGGCGAGACCGGTTCCGCGCACGCTCCACGGGTTCGACCGCATCGTCGAGGCGGTGCGCGAGCCGATCGCCGCGTGGTCCGCGCGCCGCGAGCTCGCCCGGCTCGAGGAGGGAACCTATTACGACGCGGACACTCCGCTCGTCGTGAAGCGCACCGACCTGCGCGTCGAGCGCGGCAGGACCTACCACATGGTCGTGACGCGAAAGGGAGGGCTCGTGCGCTGGGAGATCGACGGAAACCTGGCTCTGGAGCTCGCCGATCCTGCGCCGCTCTCGGGCTCGAGCCACGATCGATTCGGCTTCTCGAGCTGGCAGAACGACACGTACTTCGACAACCTCAATATCGCCGCGCTTTAGGTCCCGTTCGTGGCGACGTACATGAGGAGGAGCCCGAGCAGGATGAGGAAGCCCACCGCGGCCGCGAGCGGTCCCTGATCGATCGCGGTGCGGTCGAGCAGGTCGCCCGCCTCCATGCGCGCCTCGCGCGAGGCCTCCTTCGAGCGCCGCACCCGTTTCGCCTCGGCGCGCGCGGCGGCGAAATTTCCTTCGTCGAACAAGGCGCGGGCCCTTTCCATCTCCGGCGTCGCGAGCGGCTCCTTCATCCGCTTCGCGTCGGGGGTGTACTCGCGGCGCGGAGCCCCGGTGAAAAGCGGCGGTGCGACGGGCTGTTCGTTCGCGGTGCCAGGGACCGTATTCCGGCCGGCGGTGGCAGAAGCCGTGTTTTGGGCCATTGAGGAGTGAACGCTATCTTGCCCTGCCATCCCCGTCGAGGGGCGTGCGGCAACCCGTCGCGATTGCGGGAAGGTTTCTGGGTTTCGAAGGTTCCACGGGATCGTGGGACGGAACTGCGTTAGCCTCGACCGGATGCAGCGTTGGTCCCGTCGCAACCTGCTCCGCGCCGCGGTCCTCGGCGGCCTCGCCTGGCCGGTCCGCGCGTTCGCGTTCGGCGACGCTTCGCGCCTCGTTTTCGCGCAGTTGCGTCACGGCGGCAGGTGGGATCCCCATCCCGACGGCCTCCCGCGCCTCGCCTGGGAAGTGGCGAAACGCACCAGCATCGAGACCTCGCCGCTCGTGAAAGCCTTGGGCCCGAGCGACCCCGAACTGTTCCGCTACCCGTTCTGCGTCCTCTCCTCGGACGCCGCGCTGCCTGCGCTCGCCGACGCCGAGGTCTCGTCCCTGCGGCGCTACCTGAGCTACGGCGGCTTCCTCCTCGTCGACGACGCGAGCGCCCAGAGCGGCGGCTCCTTCGAGCGCTCCGCCCGCGAGCTTCTCGCCCGGGTCGTGCCGGCCGGAAAGCTCCAGCGGGTGCCCCGCGACCACGTCCTCTACAAGTCCTTCTACCTGCTCGACGGTCCCACCGGCCGGAGCGTCGCGCGGCCCGACGTGGAGGGTATCGACATCGGTGGCCGCCTCGCGGTGCTCTATTCGCCGAACGATCTCATCGGGGCGCTCGCCCGCGACTCGCTAGGGACCTGGGAGATGGAAGTGATTCCCGGCGGCGAGGGACAGCGGGAGAAAGCCATCCGCCTCGGGGTGAACCTCGCCATGTACGCCCTGTGCCTCGACTACAAGGAGGACCAGGTCCACATCCCGTTCATCATGAAGCGCCGAAGGATCTGACAGTGCTGGTTCGTGTCGAAGGTACAGCCGCCGACGCAAACGCACCTGAGCGAGCGGATTAGTTGGAACACGTCGACTACAACGCCTGGCGCATCACCTCGCTGTCGACGCTTCCAGCGTGGGCGCTCGCCGCCGCTGCAGCAGGGATCGCGGCGGCGCTCTGGCTCAGTTTCCGCGGAATCAAGAGTGAGCCGAGCAAGCTCCGGCGGTCGGTGCTCGTCGGCCTGCGCGTGCTCGCCGGAGCGCTGCTCTTCGCGCTGCTCCTCGAGCCCGGGATCGAGCTGCGGGCCGAGACGCGTGTGCGGGCGCGGGTCGCGGTCCTCCTCGACACCTCGCGCTCGATGCGCTTTCCGGCTTCGACGGAGGGGACCACCAGGGCGGAGGAGATGCTGCGCTGGCTGAAGGCGCATCTCGGAGAGCTCTCCGCTCTCGCCTCCCGCTTCCAGGTGGACGTCTACGGCTTCGACAAGGAGCTCGCTCCGCAGGACCCGCAGAAGCTCGCGTCCGGCGCCGATTTGCGCGCCGCGGGCGACCTCCTCGCCCAGGGGCCGTCGACGGACATCATCGGCGCGCTGACGGCGGCTTCCTCCGCGGGAACGGGCGGCCGTCCGCTCGCCGGCGTGCTCCTCGCCTCGGACGGGGCCGACAACGCCGAAGTGCCGGAAGGGATGACCGGCGCGGCCGCGGCGGAGCTGGAGAAGATCCGCGCCCCTGTATTCGCGCTGCCGATCGGAGCGCAGGCCGTGAAGGACCTCGCCATCGACAAGGTTGGAGTCGACGACTTCGCGTTCGTGCGCACCCAGGTGACCATCGAGGTCACCGTCACGGCCCGGGGCTTCGGCTCGACCGACGTCCCGCTCGTCGTGCGCCGGGAAGGGCAGATCGTGGCCCAGAAGACCGTCCGGGTCGGCGGCGGGGTCGAGCGCGCCCAGGCGAAGCTCTCCTTCATCCCGGACCGCACCGGCAAGTTCGCCTTCCAGGTCGCGGCTCCCGTCTACGAGGGCGAGGCGCTGGCGCAGAACAACTCCAAATCGTTTGTGCTCAAAGTGATTCGCGATCGCGTCCGGGTGGTGCTGGTGGTGGGCCGGCCGAGCTGGGACGTGCGCTTCTTGCGCCAGCTCCTCAAGCGCGATCCCAACGTCGACCTGATCAGCTTCTTCATCCTCCGCACCCCCGGCGACGACACCCGCTCCTCCCAGGACGAGCTCTCGCTCATTCCCTTCCCGACGCAGGAGATCTTCCAGGAACAGCTCAAGACCTTCGACCTCGTGATCTTCCAGGATTTCGGCAACAGGCCCTGGTACCACCTGCAGCAGTACCTCGACGGCATCGGCGAGTACGTCCGCGACGGCGGAGCGCTGGCTGTGATCGGCGGCGATCAGGCCTTCAGCGCCAGCGACTTCGAGGGAACCGCCATCGCCGACGTGCTGCCGGCGCAGCTTCTTCCGTCGACGGCCCCAGCGGTGGACGAGACTCCGGCCCAGGCGCACCTCACCGACGCCGGGAAGCGCCATCCGGTGACCGAGCTCGTCTCCGGGACGTTGGCGAACGAGTCGGCCTGGAGCAGGCTGCCCAAGCTTCCGGGCCTCAACACGCTGGGCTCCGTGCGAGAGGGCGCGCAGGCGCTCCTCATGGCACAGGACGGGAGGCCGATCGTGGTGGTCGGCGAGGCGGGACGGGGTCGCACGCTGGCGCTGACGACGGATGCTTCCTGGTTCTGGAGCTTCGTCGCGGCGGGCCAGGAACAGGGGCCTCGCGCGTACGAGACCTTCTGGCACGCCGCGATCCGCTGGCTCGTGCGCGATCCCGCGCTGACCCCGATGCGCCTCACCGCCGAGCGGACGACGTACGAGCCGGGCGGCGAGCCGCCCGCCCTCGACGCGCAGGTGCGCGGCAGCGATTACGGCGCGGCGGCTTCTGCGCAGCTCCGCGCGACCCTCTCCTCCGCGGAGGATCCGGTGCAGCGGCCGGTGGGGACCGCCGTGGCGGGGCAGGACGGCACTGCGCGGATCGTCCTCCCGCAACTGCCGCCCGGTGCCTATAAGTCCGTCGTGACCGCCCGCCGGCCGGACGGCGGTGAAATCGGCCAGGCGGAGGAGGCGTTCGTGGTTGCGCCCGCGGGGGCGGAGCTTTCCCGGCCGTCGCCCCGACCGGAAATCCTCCAATCGATTGCGCAAGCCACGCACGGAAAGGTCATCGATCTCGGCGACCGTCTGGATTCGCTTCCCTATCGGGATCCGGAGCGCGTCGAGGTCGGGCAGCGCAAGACGCGACCGCTCTGGGACAAGTGGGGCGTCCTCGTCGCCTTGTGCTGCATCGCCGGAACGGAATGGTCGCTTCGCCGCCGGTGGGGATACGCATAGGCGGGTGTCGCCGTCGCGCATCCTACGTACACGGTGGCGCATGCTTTGCGAAAGCAAAGGCAATAGATTTTTTGCAGGATGCTGCGTCAGCTCATGGCCGAGCACCGCGACGAGCTCCTGGCAATGGCCCGGGACCGGATCAGGCGTCAAAGGCCTGCGTGCCCAGACGTGGATGATGTTCGCGCCGCGAACCTTCCGGCCTTCCTCGACGCGGTCATCGCCGGCTTGCCCGAGCACGAGCCGGACGCGTCGGACGTCGAACCGTCACCGGGGAAAACGGCGCCCACCGAGGACGATGCGTTCCAGTTCGATATCGACGAGCTGGTGCATGAGTACGGAAGCCTTTGCTACAGCACGATCGAGATCGCGCGGCGGCTGGGTAAGTCAATTTCACTACGCGAGCACCAGGCGCTCAACCAGTCCCTCGACGACTGTATCGCCCGGACCATGGTCCATTGGGAGCACGAGAAGAAGCAGAACGGCGAGATTCACGAGGCGCAGCGCCTCGGGTTCGTCGCCCACGAGCTCCGCAACGCGCTGCACACGGCGGCAATCTCCTTCCA
>JBJMQD010000346.1:0-10060 GCA_045802855.1 Myxococcales bacterium
AGATCCAGGCCGAACGGGCCGATGCGGATCTGCACGAAGTCCTTGCCCGCGAGAACTCGCGGTTGGCCCTCTAACGAGGGCAAAGCCCAAATCGCAATGGCCGTTCACCGGACAGTGCCGACGTAGACGAACGCAGTGCCAGCCAGGAGGGCGTGGCCGACGCGGGCGCTGAAAGCAGCCGCCTCGTCCATTAGGGCGAGGAATCGATCTCCCGCCGGGAACGCTGCCGCGGTCCGGGGCAGGTACTCGTATGCCGCTCGGTTGCCCGTCAGCGCGCCGCCGATGGCCGGCATCACGGAACGCGAGTAGAGGCGGAAGAGCGCTCCGAAGGCGCCGCGGGGCTGGCCGAACTCGAGGACGACCACCCGTCCACCCTGGCGGACGACGCGGGCCATCTCGCGGAGGCAGGCCACCGGATCGTCGACGTTGCGGATGCCGAAGCCGATCGAGGCAATGTCGAAGGAGCGGGAAGCGAAGGGGAGCGCGAGGGCGTCCGCTACGGAGAACCGCACCTCCAGCCCCGCCTTGCGCGCCTTGCCGGGCGCGGGGACGAGCATCTCGCGGCAGAAGTCGGTGCCGACCACTAGGCCGCGGGGGCCCACCGCGCGCTTGAACGCAAGCGCGACGTCGCCCGTGCCGGTCGCGCAGTCGAGGACGCGGTCGCCCTCGCGGGCGCCGGAAAGACGCACCGCGTCCCGCCGCCACCCGCGGTGGACGCCGAGCGAGAGCACCTCGTTCGCTGCGTCGTAACGCCGCGCGATCGAGGCGAACATGTCGCGGACCTGGGTGCTCACGGCAGATTGGCTTGCATCAGAGCTTTCAAAAGGTTTTGAAACCTAGTATGTACCGCCCCGCGCCGAGCAGGGCAAGCTTCGAGGAGGCCTGCGTGCGACAGAGAGACCCTCTCCCCGTGCTCCGCGGGCTGTGCGCGCCGGCACCCGGCAACGCCCGCCGGACCGGGCCTCCGGCCTCGACCATCGCGGGTCACCCCCTCTCCTTCTACTGGGCTCATCCGGAGAGCGGCACCCGCTTCGCCGCGTACGGCGAGGTCGCGCGCGTCGAGGCCCGCTCGGCGCGCGAGATGCGCGAGCTCTTCGTTACCCTCACCCGCCCCGGATCGGTCGAGTGGCTCGACGGCCCGGCCGACGCCCGCCCGCGGCCACCGGGACCGTTCTTCGGGGCCGTGGCGTTCGATCCCGACGAACCCCTCGGGCCCGAGTGGACCGGGTTCGTACCGGTGCGCTGGGCGGCGCCGCGAATCGCGGTCTTCGGGACGGGAGGAGAGCGCTCCGTAGCGACCTTCGGCGCTGACCCGAAAGGCGATCTGGATCTCGCCCTGCGCGCGCTCGGCGACCCGGCGCAAAAGGGCGCCCTTCCCCGCGTCGAGGCGGCTCCCTTGAACGGCGCGCGCACCGGTTGGGCGGGTCTCGTCTCTTCTGCCCTCGCGCGGATCGAGCGCCACGAGCTGCACAAGGTGGTCCTCGCCCGCAGCGTCGACGTGCTCGGCGAGCGCCCCTTTCCCGAGCCGGAGCTCGTCGCGGCGCTGGAGGCCCGTCATTCCACCTGCCGCACGTTCTTCCTGAAGGGCGACTCGGGCTCCTCGTTCGCGGGAGCGACCCCCGAGACGCTGTGCCGGCTCGACGGCCTCGATCTGGCGACCGACGCTCTCGCCGGGTCGGCCCGCCTCGCCGAAGCGGCGGAGCTGCTCGAACGACCGAAGGAGCTTCGCGAGCACGCCTGGGTCGTCGAGCACGTGGTCGCGGCGCTGCGCTCGATCTGCGATCGGGTCGAGGCGGCCGACGGCCCGCAGGTGAAGAAGCTCGCCGACGTCGCCCATCTCTACACGCCGATCTCGGCGCGCCTGCAGAAGGGAAAGGGCGTTTCCGACGTCGTCGAAGCGCTCCATCCGACGCCCGCGGTCGGCGGCGTCCCGGCCCGGGCGGCGATGCGCTTCATCTCCGAGGAGGAGAAGCTCGGCCGGGGCCTCTATGCCGGCCTCGTCGGCCTCTGCGGCCCGGGGCGCGCCGATCTCGCCGTCGCGCTGCGCTGTGCCCTCTTGCGCGGCCCGGCGGCGCGATTGTACGTGGGGGCCGGCATCGTCGCCGGATCCACCGCCGAGGGCGAATGGGCGGAAACCGAGCTGAAGGCCCGGGCGCTTCTGTCGGCGCTGGGGGTTGCGGGTTGACCGAGCCGGGCAACCTCAACGCCGTGTTCGCCCGGGCGCTCGTCGACCAGCTTTGCGCCGCGGGAGCGCGCGAGGCGGTGGTGAGCCCGGGGTCTCGATCGACGCCGCTCGTCCTCGCCTGCGCCGAGGAGAAGCGGCTGCGGCTCCGGGTAGTCCTCGACGAGCGGAGCGCGGCCTTCGTCGCGCTCGGCGCGGCCAAAGCATCCGGCCTCCCCGCTCTCGTCATCGCCACCTCGGGCACGGCGGGCGCGAGCTTCTTTCCCGCGGTCCTCGAAGCGGAGGCGTCTCGAGTCCCGCTCGTCGCGCTCACCGCGGACCGGCCCGTGGAGCTGCACGGATTCGGCGCTCCGCAGACGATGGATCAGCAGCGTCTCTATGGCGGCCACGTGCGCTTCTTCGCCGATCTGGGAGCGCCGGAGCCCCTCGAAGCGCGCCTGCGCCATGAGCGTGCGGTCGCCGCGCTCGCCTGTGCCCGGGCGCTCGGCCCTCCGCGCGGCCCCGTCCACCTGAACGTCCCGTACCGCGAGCCCCTGTCCGGGCCGGACGGCTCGCAGCCGCTCCGCGATGCACCGGCGGTGCGGATCGCCCCGGCCCGCCTCGACGTCGACGACGCGGCGCTCGACGAGGCGGCCCGCGAGATCTCCGGCCGCTCCCGCGGCGTGATCGTCTGCGGCCCGCGCGACGACGACGACGATCTGCCCGACGCGGTCCGCGCCCTCTCCCGCGCGACGGGCTACCCGATCCTCGCGGAGGCGGCGTCGCAAGTCCGCTTCCGCGTCCCCGAAGCGGTCGCCCACTACGATGCCATCCTGAAGCACCGCCAGAGCGCGGAAGCGCTACGGCCCGAGGCGGTCATCCGGTTCGGCGGCGGCCTCACCTCGAAGACCCTCGTGCAATGGCTGGACGCGAGCTCTGCATTCATCGTTCTGGTGAGCGACGACGGCGTCCTCTTCGATCCGTCCCACCGCGCGAACCTCGTCCTCGTGGGTGACGCGGTCCGCGCGGGTTTCGCGCTCGCCGACCGCGTGCTCCGCCCCGAGGGAGCCGCGCTGCCATTCGCGGAGGCCGACCGCCGCGCCCGCGCGGCGCTGGAGGGAGCCTTCGCGCGAGAAGAGCAGCCCTCGGAGCCCGCGGTCGCCCGGGAGCTTCTCGCCGCGCTCCCCGCCGGATCGCAGGTCTTCGTCTCGAGCAGCATGCCCGTCCGCGACGTGGACGCCTGGGCGGGCCGCGGCGCGGAGGTTCGCGTCCTCGCGAACCGGGGCGTGAACGGGATCGACGGCGTCGTTTCGTCCGGTCTCGGGGCATCTCTCGCGAGCAAGGGGCGCACTGCGGTTCTCCTCGGAGACCTGGCGCTCCTGCACGACCTGGGCGGCCTCGTCGCTGCCGCGCGCCTGAAAGCGCCACTCACCGTCGTCGTGGTGGACAACGACGGCGGCGGGATCTTCTCCTTCCTCCCCATCGCCTCCCAGACGTCTCGTTTCGAGGAGCTGTTCGGAACGCCCCACGGGCTCGATCTGGCGCATGCTGCGAGGCTCGCCGGCGCGCGCTTGCACTCGCCGAGGACCCTCCCCGAGCTGCGGACAGCGCTCCGCGAGACGGACGGGCTGCAGCTCATCCACGTCCGCTCCGATCGCGCCCGCAACGTCGAACGCCACCGCGCCCTCGAGGCCGCGGTCGCTTCCGCTCTGGAGACCCGGCCGTGATCCTGGCGCTCCTGCACGGGTTCACCGGTTCCGGGCGGTCGTTCGATCACCTGCGCGAGCGCCTCGACGCGCGCTTCCACGTCATCGCTCCGGATCTCCCCGGGCATGGAACGAGCCCCGACGCCACGGGATGGGACGACGCGCTCGACTCGCTCGCGAAAACGCTCGGACCGTCTCCGCTCTGCCTCGCCGGCTACTCGATGGGAGCGCGCCTGGCGCTCGCGTACGCGTTGCGCTTCCCCGATCGCGTCCGGGCGCTCGTTCTCGAGAGCGGGTCGCCCGGAATCGCCGGCGACGACGAGCGGGCCGGCCGCAAGTTCGAGGACGAGGCGCTCGCCACCTTCGCAGAGCGCGAGGGCGTCGAGGCATTCGTAGCTCGCTGGGAGCAGCATCCGACGCTCGCGTCGCTGCGCGACCTTCCCGAGCCTCTGGCCGCGACGCTGCACGAGCGCCGCCTTCGCAACCGCGCCCTCGGCCTGGCCTCGGCGCTCCGCCATCTGGGTGCGGGAGCGCAACCGTCGCTGTGGGAAGAGCTGCCGACCTTGCGCGCGAAGACCCTGCTCGTCGCCGGCGAGCGCGACCCGAAGTTCCGCGCGATCGCGCAGAGCATGGCCCGGGCGATCCCCGACGCTCGCCTGCGCCTCTTCGCCCGCGCCGGCCACGCCCCGCACCTCGAATCGCCGGACGAATACGCAGAAGCCCTCCTCGACCATTTCACGGAAGCGTAAAGGGACTCGCCCATGAACCACCCGCAGTGGAAGGGGAAGCGCAAGCCCGATTTCAAGAAGTTCCCCCGGCGGCCGTGATGGCGGAATCGGCGGAGCTGAGACGGCCGCCCGGCCTGGGCGTCTGGGTCCTCGCGGCGCGCCCTCGCACGCTCAGCGCTGCCGTGACACCGGTGGTGGTGGGGACGGCCGTGGCGGCGTCGCAGGGAAGCTTCCGGCCGCTGCCCGCGCTGGCGGCGCTCTTCTCCGCCATCTCGATCCAGATCGGCACGAACCTCGCGAACGACTACCACGACTTCGAGCGGGGAGCCGATACGGCCGAACGGGTCGGGCCTCGCCGGGTGACCCAGAGCGGCCTCGTCGCTCCGCGTACGGTTCGCAACGCCGCCATCGGGACCTTCGCCATCGCCTTCGTGCTCGGGGTCTACCTCACCCTCGTCGGCGGATGGCCCATCCTCTTCGTCGGTCTCGCCTCGATCGCGGCGGGATGGCTCTACACGGGCGGGCCCTGGCCGCTCGGCTACCACGGGCTCGGAGACGTCTTCGTCTTCGTCTTCTTCGGACTCGTGGCGGTGACGGGGACGGTCTACGTGCAGGCGCACTCGGTCCCGCCCGCGGCCTGGATCTCCGCGGTCCCGGTCGGGGCCATCGCGACCGCCATCCTGGTCGTGAACAACCTCCGCGACATCGTCACCGACGCGAAGGCCGGAAAGCGCACGCTCGCGACCCGCATCGGCGTTCGCGCGACGCGGGCGCAGTACGTCGCGCTCCTCGTCATCTCCTTCGCCGCGCCGTTCTTCCTCGCCCGGGTCGCGACTCCCTGGGCGCTCCTCCCGCTCGCCTCGCTTCCGCTCGCCATTGCGCCGCTGCAGGCCGTCCTGCGAAGGACGGGCGCCGCGCTGAATCCGGCTCTCGGCGGCACCGCGCGGCTGCAGATCGTCTACGGGCTGCTGCTGGCGATCGGGCTCTGGCGATGAACCTGCGCTTCGCCCCGTATTCGCTGCCGCTCAAGGCGCCGCTGCAGAGCGCCCACGGGCCCCTCGCCCGGCGGGAAGGATTCCAGATCTGGATCGGCGCCGGACGCGGCGAGGCGGCGCCCCTGCCCGCCTTCGGCACCGAGTCGCTCGGCGAATGCGAAGCCGCGCTGCAATCCGCGGCGGCGACCCTCGCCCGCGCTCCAGCGCCCGAGACCCTCTACGACGTCGAGGCGCTGCTCGACAGCCTCCCGCGCGCGGCCCGCGCCGGAATCGAGCTCGCTCTCCTCGACGATCTCGCCCACCGCCGCGATCTCCCGCTCGCGCGCCTTCTCTCGGAACGCGCGGCTCTGGAAGTGCCCGTCTCCGCCCTCCTGGTGGCGGGAGAGGCGGCAGCGCTCGCCCGCGAGGCGCAAGCCGCGGTGCAGGCCGGATTCCGCACCGTGAAGCTCAAAGTGGCGAAGGGCGCGCTGGAAGGCGACCTCGCCTGCGCGGCGGTCGTTCGCGACGCCGTCGGCCCCGAGGTGCGGATCCGGATCGATGCGAACGGAGGATGGAGCGAGGAGCAGGCGCTCGAGGCGCTGCGCCGGCTCGGGCCTCTCGAGATCGAGCTTTGCGAGGAGCCCGTCGGGGAGGTGCGGGCGCTGCGCAGGCTCAAAGGCGCGACCTCCGTTCCGGTGGCCGCCGACGAAACCTTCGCGAGGAGCGTCCATCGCGAGGAGGTGCTGAACTGCGCCGACGCCATCGTGCTCAAGCCGGCCATCCTCGGCGGCCTCTTGCCCGCGCTGCGCTGGGCCCGCCTCGCCCGCGAGCGGGGCGTCGGGGTTCTCGTCACCACGGCGCTCGACGGCGCCATCGCCCGCGCGGGCGCCGCCCACCTCGCCGCGGCGGTCCTGGGCGACGGTCCGGCGCCCGACGCCGGGCTGGCGACGGGAAGGCTGCTTGCGGAGGATCTCTGCGAGGATCCGGCGGAGCCGCGAGAAGGCCGCATCCGGATTGGCGCGGCACCCGGGTTGGGAATGCCGTGACGGAGTGCCCGGTCGCGCGGAACGCAAGGGAACGCCCCGACTCGACCGCGCTCCGTTTCGGGACGTCGACCTGGACATGGGCGCGGCTCGATACTGAAGTGAGGGGCTGGCATGGCGCGCTCCTGCGCGAGCGGGTCGGGCCGGGCGATCGGGTCGCGGTTCGCTCCCCGAATCGCCCCGAGATAGTCGCCCTGTTGCACGCCTGCGCCCGCGCCCGGGCGGCGCTCTGCCCGATCAATACCCGACTCGCCGGACCGGAATTGGAACCGCTCCTCCGGCGGCTTTCACCACGGGTGAAGATCGGCGAGTTGCCCGGTTCCGCGTCGTTCGACGGCTTCGCGGATGCCGCGGAGGGCGTCGATCCGCCCCTGCTCGACGAGGAGGCGGTGCACACGATCCTCTTCACCTCGGGAACGACAGGGACGCCCAAGGCCGCGCAATTGCCGCTCCGCGCGCATCTCCGGAACGCGCTCGCCTCCAACGAGGTGCTGCGCATCGGCCAGCGCTCCCGCTATCTCGCGACGTTGCCGCTCTTCCATGTCGGAGGGCTCGCCATCGCCGTGCGCTGCGCGGTGGCCGGGGCGGAGATGATCCTGCACCCGCGCTTCGACGAGGAGGCTTGTGCTCGCGACCTGGCGCTGGGCGCGACCCACGCGAGCTTCGTCGCCCAGACGCTCGCCCGGGTGCTCGATACCGGGTGCACCGTCCAGGGTGCGACCGCTCTCGTCGGCGGAGGGCCCGTGCCGAGCGATCTCCTCCACCGCGCTCGCGGCGCCGGGTTCGAGGTCTTGCAAACCTACGGTCTCACGGAGACCGCTTCGCAGGTGTGCTGCGAGCGCCCCGGCGAGGCGGACGGCACGACCGCGGGACGCCCCTTGCCCGGAACGGAGATCCGCATCGGCGCGGACGGCGAGATCGAGGTGCGCGGGCCTACGTTGATGCTCGGGTATCTCGGCGAGCCGCCCGTCCGGGGTTGGTTCCGCACCGGCGACCTGGGCGAGATCGACTCGCGCGGTCGCCTGATCGTCCACGCGCGGAGGACCGACCTCATCGTGAGCGGCGGCGAGAACGTCTATCCCGCGGAGGTCGAGGCGGCCCTCTTGACCCATCCCGCCGTTGCCCAGGCGGCCGTCGTGCCCTGGCCCGATCCTTCGCTCGGCCAGGTCGGCTGCGCGGCCGTGGTCATGCGCGCTCCCATCGCGTCGCAAGACCTGGACATCCACGTCCGGAAGCGGCTTGCGGGGTTCAAGGCGCCGCGGCGCTACGTATTCCTTCTCGACCTTCCCCGGGCCGAATCGGGCAAGCTCGACCGCGTCGCCCTGCTCCGGACCCTTCAGGCCCGGTGAGGCTCGAGCGCGGTGCGGAGTCGCGGCGAGAGCGCGGTCGAGCGACCGGTGGCGGGATCCACGGCCACGTGCACCGTCGAGCAGGTGGCGAGCAGGTCGCCGGCGTCGTCCCGGAGCTCGTAGTCGAGCCGCATGCTCCGGTCCGAAAGCTTCCCCACCACGATGCGCACGTCCACGAGTTTCCCGTGGCGAAAAGGTTTCTTGAAATCGGCCTCGGCGTGGCCGAGGGGCAGGATCTGTTCCCGGGAGCGGATGAGCTCGTCCAGGGGGAGCCCGACCGCGCGGAGCATCTCCTCGAACGCGTCGTGGCAATACACGAAGATGTTGGCGAAAAAGACGATTCCGGCCGGGTCGGTATCGTGGAATCGCACCCGCAGCCGGTGCTCGAATGCCATCGCGCTTTCTCCCCGAGGCGGCGAGGGGTTATACAGGAGCCGTGGAGCTTCCGCTCGTCTCGACAACGCAGGGCGCCGTACCCATGGACGCCCAGACCGCAGCTGCCTATGGGCTGACCGAGAAAGGGCCTGCCCGCGCGCACGGTCTCCTCGACCGTTTCGGGCGTAGCCACACGTACCTGCGCATCTCGGTGACCGAGCGCTGCAACCTGCGCTGCAAGTACTGCATGCCCGACGAGGGCGTCACCCTCCTCCCCCGCGACCACCTCCTCTCGTACGAGGAGATCGAGCGGCTCGCCGCGCTCTTCGTGGGGCTCGGGGTGACGAAGATCCGGCTCACCGGCGGCGAACCGCTCGTGCGGCGCGACATCGACGATCTCGTCGCACGCATCGGACGGCTCAAGGAGCGCGGGCTGCGCGACCTGGCGATGACCTCCAACGCCCTGCTCCTCCGCGATCACATCCCGCACTTCCTGCGGTCCGGCCTCGACGCGGTGAACCTGTCGCTCGATACGCTGCGGCCAGACCGGTTCCAGCGCATCACCGGGCGGCCGGGGTGCGAGGAGACCATCGCCGCAATCCAGGCGGCTGCTGCCGCCGGCTTCCGGTCGGTGAAGGTGAACGCGGTGGTGATGGCGGGAGTCAACGACGACGAGATCGTCGACCTCGCCCGTGCCTTCGCCGGCGAGCTGCCGCTGGAAGTCCGCTACATCGAATATATGCCGTTCGAGGGGAACGGCTGGGGCGATGCGCTGCAGATGTTCCCCGCGTCCGCGATCCGGGCGCGCCTCGAGCAGCGGTTCGTCCTCGAACCTCTCGGACTGCAGGAAACCGCCCAGCTCTACCGCGCGCGGGACCGCGAGACTCGCGCGCTCCTCCCCGGACGGGTCGGGATCATCTCCTCGATGACCGAGCCCTTCTGCTCGACCTGCAACCGGACGCGGCTCACCGCCGACGGGCACTTCCGCTGGTGCCTCCTCGACGAGGGCGAAGTGGACCTGCGCGCCCCCATGCGGGAGGGCGCGAGCGATGCGGACCTCGCCGGCATCATCGAGGAAGGCCTGCGTCGCAAGCACGCCGGACACGCTCCGGCGGCGGAGTTGAAGGAGACGCAGAAGGCGGCCGGCCCCCGCGGGGCGCGGTCGATGATCCGCATCGGCGGCTGACGTTCAAGGGCCGCTGCCGACCCAGCGCACCCGCGAGGCAAATTCCGTGGAGCGGACCGCCACGGCGAGTCTGCGGTCGGCGGTGACCAACGGCGCTTCGAAGGCGCGTGCCACTGCGAGATAGAAGCAATCGTAAGCGCTACGCCCGAGCGCCAAGGCGAGGTCGAACGCCGCTTCCGCGATCGACTCGTTCGAAACACCGTGGAAGGCGATGTCGCGCAAGGTCCGGTGCGCGATTCGCGCGTCCTCCTCGTCCAACTGCCCCCGCGTCACCTTCTTCCATAGGACGTTGGGGACTTCCGCGAAGAACAACTCCGGAACGTAGAGATCGGGACCATCCTCGAGCCAAGCAGTCGCTTGCTCGGAGAATTCCTCCGAGACGAACCATTTAATCGCCACGCTCGCGTCGACGGTCCACCGGCTCACCTTTCCCGGTCCTCCCGGAGGAGCTCGACGCTATCGGTCTGCGGCCGGCCTTTCGTCCGGAGGCGCAACTGGCGAGCGATCTCGCGCACCTTGGCGAGGTCGTCGGGGCGCG
>JBJMQD010000359.1:0-30220 GCA_045802855.1 Myxococcales bacterium
CACGACCATGAACGTTGCGGCGTTCGCCGAAGCGTGCTCGGGCGGAACGTGCATCCCGCAGCCCGGCACGACCCAGCGCCTCGACTCGCTCGCCGATCGCTTGATGTATCGACTCGCCTACCGGAACTTGAACGGCGTCGGCCACCTGGTCACGAACCATGCGATTACCGCAGGCACCAGCACGGGCGTCCGCTGGTACGAGCTGACCGCCTCGGGCGCGACGCTCACGCTCGCGCAGCAGGGCACCTGGGCGCCCGACGCGAGCTTCCGCTGGATGGGCGCCGCGGCGATGGACAAGGCGGGCAACATCGGCCTCGGGTACAGCGTCTCGAGCACTGCGGTGAAACCCGGCGTGCACTTCACCGGGCGGGTGGCCGGAGATCCCGCCGGGACGATGACGCAGGGCGAGAACATCATCTTCGACGGCACCGGCGTGCAGACCGCCAACCTGTCTCGCTGGGGCGACTACTCGATGCTCGCGGTGGACCCGGTCGACGACTGCACCTTCTGGTTCACGAGCGAGTACGAGCCCGCGAACGGCACCTTCAACTGGCGCACTCGCATCGGCTCCTTCACCCTCCCGAACTGCGTCAACGCGCAGCCGCCGCCGGCCGACGACTTCTCCATCGGCGCGAGCCCGACGTCGGTCACCGTGCTGCAGGGGAATACCGCGCCCGACGTGACCATCTCGACGGCGATCACGAACGGCGTCTCGCAAGCCGTGACCCTGTCGGCGACCGGCCTGCCCGCCGGCGCGACCGCCACCTTCACTCCGGCCTCGATCTCGAGCGGCGGCAGCTCGACCTTGAGCATCGCCACCAGCACGACCACTCCAGGCGGAACGTACACGATCACCGTCACGGGCACGGGTACCGCGGCCACGCACTCGACCACGGTCACCCTGACGGTCACGACCCCGGCGCCGCCGGACTTCACCGTCGCGGTGACCCCGACTTCGCGCACCGTGGCTCGCGGCGGATCGACGACGTACACGGTGAGTGTCGGGTCCTTGAACGGGTTCACCGGGTCGGTCGCGCTCAGCGTCACCGGGTTGCCGAGAAACGCCACCTCGTCGTTCGCACCGGCGAGCGTCACGGGCTCAGGCTCGTCGGTCCTGAGCGTGACCACCGCCCGGAATTCGCAGCGCGGCACGTTCTCGCTGACGATCACAGGAACAAGCGGGACGGTTTCTCATTCGACGACCGCATCGCTGACGGTCCAGTAGTCGCAACGATCGCAGAGGCCCGGGTGCAGCCTGCCCGGGCCTCCGTGTCTCGCGCGGAGCGTTTGTAGTCCTACAGGCCAACGCCAAGGTTCGCGCGGAAGGCGTATACGTGCTCTCTCAGGAGCACTCATGAATCCCGCGCAAGGCAAGGCGTTCGAGAAGGAGATCGTGTCTGCTCGCGCGCTCATGCGCCAGAACGAATACGAGCAGGCCTTCGTGCATCTCGAGCGCGCTCACGTGCTCGGCCAGCGGCACGTTGCCCCGCATGTACTGTCGCACTGGCTCATGCTCAGGATTGCGGTTCATCGTCGTAGCCCCGCCGCAATGGTCGGGCAGGCTGTGCGCATCGTGCTTGGTGCCGTCGGGTCGCTCCTCGGATCGGTTCCGACGGGCAATACCGGCGGGACCAACATCAGCATGTTCAAGCAACTTCCCATCGATCCACAGCTCTTGAAGATCATGGAAGAGTAGAGCGCGACGATCTCTGTCGTTGGCGAAACGCCGCCGCAGGCGTTTCAGCGCTGCGCGCCCATGGCGAACGGCCGATCAAGCGACAGGATGGGAAAATTTGGGTTGCGTACGAATCGTAATCCGGCGAAGGTCCGGGGCCGGGGCATCGTCGCCGCCGCGTGCGGCGGGGGAGGGAAATGTCAGACCTGCCCGGCGATGTGGAGCGTTTCATCGCCGACCATTTCGACAGCATCGAGCGCCTGGAGATCCTCCTTCTCCTGCGAAACCGACGTCCGCGCGAATTCGCTCCGGGCGAGGTGACCGCCGAGCTTCGCCTCGGCCCCACCTCCGCCCCGGAGCAGCTGGCGGAGCTGGCACGGCGGGGATTCGTCGTCGAGGAGGGCCAGCCTCCCCGGTACCGGTATGGTCCCGACGACTCGGAGAAAGAGCGCCTGATGAACGCCCTCGCCCGCTCCTACGCGGAGCGCCGCGTCACCGTGATCACGCAGATCTTCTCGCCACGCACCGATCCCGTGCGTAGCTTCGCCGACGCTTTCAAGCTGAGGCGCAAGTGATCGCCGCCTCCGCGGTCTACGTCGTCTCCGTCCTGATCGGACTGGCGTGCTGCGTCCTGCTCCTCAGGGCCCATCGCCGCCACCCGTCGACGCTCCTCCTCTCGGCGGCCATCTGTTTCGGCGGATTCGCGCTCAACGACGTCGGCCTCATCGTCGACGTCTTCGTCCTCCCGGACATCAGCCTCGTCGCGGTCCGGTCCCTGCCGGCCTTGATCGGCGTCGCCGTGCTGGTTCGCGCGCTGGTGAAGGAGTCGCGATGAGCTCGCTCGCGCTCGCCAACTTCTCCTACGGCGTGATCGGGGCGCTGTGCTGGGTGGTCGGACTCTTCTTCCTGGGGTTCTGGCGCCGGGCGCACGACCGGTTCTTCGGGTTTTTCGCGGCCGCGTTCTGGCTGCTCGGCCTGGGCAGGCTCGCGATGGCGGTCCTGGGAGAGACGAACGAGGCGCACCGCTCCATCTACCTGCTCCGGCTCTTCGCCTATGCGTTGTTCTTGATCGCCATCCTCGACAAGAACCGGGCGGACGCGAGAGGCCCCTGACGGGTCACCGCCTCGTCCAGGCGATGCGTCCTTCCAGCTCCGGCGACGCGCGTACGTGCCCGTCGGCATCGACGAGCACCGCGGCGGCGCCATTGCGGTGCGCAAGCGCGAGCCCGGCTTCGCCGCCGAGGATGAAGGTGGCCTTGGTGAGGACTTCCGCGTCGGTCGCCGTCTTCGCCAGCACCGTCGATTGCTGGCTCGCCCGCGCCGGCTGGCAGGTTCGCGGATCGATGATGTGGTGATAGCGGACCCCGAAGGCCTCGAACCAGTGCTCGTAGTCGCCGCTGGTCGAGAACGCCGCGTCGCGGACCTCGACGACTCCCAGCGTGTCCTCGGGACCGCCGCGCGGGTCGCGGATCCCGACGCGCCAGGGCCGGTCGCCGCGCATCCCCGCCGCGTAGAAATCGCCGCCGGCCTGGACGAAGAAGTCGCGCAGCCCGAGCGAACGCAGCTTCGCGACGGCGCGATCGACGCCCCATCCTTTCGCGATCCCGCCGAGGCCGAGCGCCATTCCTTTCTTTGGCAGCCGGACCGTGCAGCCAGACTTATTGGAAGTGATCTGTATGCTGCGCGCGTCGATCAACTTACATCTGGGTACAAGCACCTCCGGATGCGGGACTTGTCCGCTGTGCGATGCGTCGAACTTCCACACATCGCGCAGCGCCGCCCAGGTGGGGTCGAACAGCCGGTCGGTCTTGCGAGCCCCGTCGATGGCAATCTGGAGGACCTCGCAGAGGTCTCGAGGCGCGGCGACTCCTTTGCGGCCGCCCGCGCCCCGGTTGATGCGGCCGAGCACGGAGTCCGGCTCCCACTCGTTCATCACCTCGTTGACCCGTCCGAACGCCGCGAAGGCGGCGTCGAAGCCGCGCCGCGCCACCGCAGGTTCTGCGCCAGAGATCGCGACGGTCACGCGGGTCGTCATCATCTCGCGCGTTTGCGTCGCAAACAACGGCTCGGTAGCGAGGAGCGCGAGGATCACCCAGGGCATGCGAAAAAATTTAGCACCCCTGTCGCTTGATCGGGGCCGTAACCTTTCAGTACCGTCATCATCGTGAAACTGCTTCTCGTCATCGTCGTCGCGCTCTCGAGCGCGTGTGTCCGCGTCAAGCCGTGGGAGCGAGCCAAGCTCGCGACGCCCGCGATGGCGCTCGGCGTCGGCGAGGAGGGGCTTTCGGGGGAGCACCGGCACCGGGTCGTGGAGAGCCGCACAGCGGGCGGACTTCCAGGCGACGCACCGGGTGGCGGCTGCGGCTGTACGCAATGATGGGCGTGTGGTCCAGCCGCGCCGCGGCAGTGCTCGCGGCCGTCATGCTTTCCGGAGTCCCCGCGGTCGCGGCCCAGCTCACGAGCATCAGCGCCGCGAGCTGCTGCTGCCCCGGCGGAGGCCATGGAAAGCAGTGCCCGATGAAGAAGCCCGGCGCTGGCACGAAGAACCCGTGCTCCGATCATCGCGCTGGCGATTGCTCGAGCATGAGCGGCCCCTGCGCGCCATTCGCGCCGGACGCGCCGCCGCCGCAGGCCGACGAATTCACGATCTTCGAGTGGCCAGAGCTCCCGCGGCTCGCTACCCCGCCGCATGAGATCGAAGTCCCCGATCTCCGCGGCGACGTTCCGCCGCCCCCTGAGATTCCCCCTCCGAGACACGCCTAGTCCGGCGTTTCTCGTCAGGCGGTTCGAGTCTCATACGTTCGATCAAATTGTTTTGCTCGTGCGCTGAGCGCGCGGGCGGGGGAGCTCTACACAATGTTTCGCAATTCCGTGTTCGCAGCGGCGGTCGCCGCTGCTTCATTCGCATGCTCTTCGGGCGGCACCGAGACGGCGCCGGCCTCCAACATCATGTCCCAGGCGCTGCTCGTCGCGACGACCGACGGCCAGCTTCTCAGCTTCAACACCGCCGACGGCACCACCCGGCCGGGGTCGCTCACGCAGGTGCTCGGACCGGTGGACCTGCAGGCGCTTCCCAACGGCTTCGTCGGCGTCAGCCTCTCGGGCTCGAACCAGGTGCTCTTCGCGGAAGCGGAGACCATGCTGGAGTCGGCCCGCTTCCCCTCGAGCTTCACCACCGGAACGCGGCCGGTCCACTCGTACATCTCTCCCGCGCGGAACGGGAAGCAGTACTGGCTCTCGCTCAACGACGGCGACGGTACGCTCCCGACCAACAGCGCGCTGTTCACGGGGATCGAGAAGACGCGCAGCGACTGGCTCAAGCCGGTCGGCGAAGTCGCCGTCGGCGTCGGCCACCACAAGGCCGCCTTCAGCAGCATCCGCGAGCGCGTCGTCATCTCCAACATCGGCGACTGCAACAAGGTCTTCCAGGTTTTCGACTACTCCGATCCCAGCTCGATCCAGGAGATCAAGTCGTGGAGCTGCGCGGACCTCGGGATGGCGAGGGTCACGCCGCACGGCTGCGCCACGGCGTCCGGCAGCGGCCGCGTCTACTGCAACATGACCGCCACCGGCGAGATCGCCTCGATCGACGTCGATGCCGCCGCCCCGTCCCTCACCAGGATCGCGCCGCCGCTCGGCGGCACCGGGGCGGGCGCCTCCATGGCGCATCCCGGCGGGCGCTACGTCTTCACGGCGCACAACTCGCCGCGCGAGGGCGCGGGCGGAGCCCCGAACCAGATCGGGTCGCTGACGGTCGTCGACGGACAGAACGACACCGCCACCGACATCCCGCTCTTCTACGACGGCGCGGGCAGCACGCGCGCCCTCGCCGGGACTGACGAGGAGGGCACGGGCATCTCGCACGTCAGCGTGTCGGCGGATGGCACGCGGCTGTTCGTGATTCCGGGCAGCGCTGCCGCGACGACCGCCCGCGCTCGCCGCGTGCTGGTGGTGGACGCGACCAATCCGGCGAAAGCCGTCCAGCTCGCCTCGATCACGGTGGGCGCGAGCCACGGCGACAACAGCGACGCTCTCTCCGGAGACGGCAAGCTCCTGTTCGTGACCAACAACGCCGAGACCACGGTGAGCGCGATCGACGTCGCCTCGTTGCAGGTCGTGCGCACGTTCGACACGCACGGCGGCTCGCCCAAGGTCGTCGCCACCTTCGGAACCCTCGAAGGCTCCTCGAAGCCGGTCCACTAGCCATGTTCCCACGTCTCGCAGCTGCAGCTCTGGTCGTTCTCGTCGCTTCCGCCGCGCGGGCGCACGACTGCGTGGTCGCTTGCGCCGCGCAGCCTGGGCACATCGAGTTGCAGCTGCGGACGCAGTTCGGGCAGATCACGCGTCCCGGCATCGCGCCCACCTACCGGCAGCTTTCGCTCTTCGCGAGCGCCGCCGTCGGCTCCGGGGTGACCGTTTCCGGAATGGTGAGCGGATACGACGTCCGCTCGGGCGGGACCGACACCACCGGCATCGGAGACCTGTCGCTCGGCATCTCCCGTACGGTCGTCAGGGGCAACACCACCTTCTACTTCGCGGCCGCGACGCATCTGCCGACCGGAAGCGCAGAGAAGGCGCTCGGCATGGGCCACCCGATGGGTCTCGTCGGCGCCGGAGGGACGTGGGCGCCGGGAGGCGCGTTCCGGTTCGGGCTCGACGTGCTCGACGGACTCGCGGTGACCACCGCCGAGCACCAGCACACCGACGTGCTCGTCAATCCGCACTCGATGCACGAGCTGTTCTACGAAACGTGGACGTCGTGGACCCGTGGCCCGCTCACGCTGCGCGCGGCGATCTCGTCGCAGACGGCGCTCGCTTCCGAGGAGAATCTCAAGTCCGCGTTCACTCCCGTCGCGTCCGCCGGGTACTCGTTCGGGAGCGCGTGGCAGGTGCAGGCCGACGTGATGGCGCCTTCCTTCGGCCAGCGGTACTTCGGGTGGCAAGCGGGAGTGTCGATCTCGCGCGCGCTCGGCGGCGCGGCGTGCTGGCGAGGCGCGCCGTGAAGAAGCTTCTCCTCCTTTCCCTCGCGCTGTGCGGCTGCGCGACCGCCGTGGACAAGCCGACCACCGCGCGGCTGCAGATGTTCCGGTACCGCGACACGAGCGGCCTCACCGTCTCGAGCGACGGCGCCGAGGTGCAGCAGCCCATCGGCGGGCGGGTGGTCCTGCACGCAACGGGCGCCGTCGAAGAGATCGTGACGCCCAGCGCCGGCGCCAGCACGGAGGGAGTCCCCGCAGGCGACGGAGGTCACAACCATCTCGCCGCGCTCTCTCGCGCGCGGCCCGACGTGATCTCGAGCGCATCGTCGCTCGTCTCGACCGGGGCTCCGTCGCGCAAGCGGCGCGTGGAGATCACGACCGGCATCTCCGTCCTCGCCCTGCGCGGCGAATCGCCGGTCAACGTGGATGTGCAGACGCGCGTTTCGCAAGAGGCCGATTACCGATCGTTCTCGGGGACCGTGCACGTCACGAAGGACGTGCTGCAGCGCAACGTCACGGTGGCGGCGTTCGCGGGCGTCGGTAGCGACACGGTGTCGCCCCTCGTCAAGCCGCCTGGCCAGGACGCGATCTGGCCGGCTCATCACCAGCGCGTGAACGGCGGATTGTCCGTCTCGCAGGTCCTGTCGCCGGAGATGGTCTTCTCCGCCGGCGCAAGCCTCAATTGGCAAACGGGCACGCTGGCGAATCCGTACCGCCGCGCCCTGGTGAAGACGACCGCCTTTGCCGAGTCCGTTCCCGGGGAGCGGCTGCGCGGGACGGGATTCGCGCGTCTCGTCTGGTGGCTCGCGCCCGGAACGGCGCTGCACATGCGCCAGGGTCTGTATGCCGACGATTGGGGCGTGCGCTCTCTCGTACCGGAGCTGACCGTCGCGCGCGAGCTGGGAAAGTCCGCCCTCTTCCTCGTGCGGGGCAGGTATTACTGGCAGTCGCAGGCGAGCTTCTACCGGCCGATCTACGACTCCGTGAGCCCACTCATGTCGGGGGACGTCCGGCTGGGACGGATCCGCGAGACGCTGGTCGGGGCGGAGGCACGCTGGAACGTCTTCGGCGAGTCGGGCGCGCCCGGCGGGGTCGAGCTGAAAGCGAGTTACGACCGGTCGTGGATCTCGTATCCCGAGATCTCGACGAAGGTCGCCGCGAACATCTTCTCGCTCGCGGTGACCGGCACTTTCTGATCCCTGCCGCGGCAGGGGGAGCGTCGGTCCCGGGGTGGGATTGGTTGATGGTCCAATAGACGGTGCCGCGCCGTCTCGGTCAACGTCGCTGCCATGGATACCCGGAGCTGGGCGTATACCGTCCTACCCGGACTTCTGG
The DNA here is from genome assembly GCA_045802855.1 of Myxococcales bacterium. Taxonomy (GTDB): domain Bacteria; phylum Myxococcota; class Myxococcia; order Myxococcales; family 40CM-4-68-19; genus VBKO01. Next base: position 7,990 of record JBJMQD010000359.1, read on the forward strand.
TGGCTTGCGCCTCGGCGCGCCCGAGCGGTTCCGAGTCTTCCACCATCGAGCACATGCAGAGCACGAAGGTGATCAGGCTCGGCTATCGCGACTCGGCGGTTCCCTTCTCCTACCTGGGACCGGACGGCAATCCGGCGGGCTATTCGGTCGATCTCTGCACTCGCGTCGTCGACGGACTGCGAAGCGATCTTCAGATGCCGGAACTGCGCGCCCAGTGGGTCAAGGTGACGGCGGACACGAGGATCAATGCGGTCGTCGACGGCGCGATCGATCTCGAATGCGGAACGACCACCGCCACGCTCGCGCGACAGGAGCGGGTCGACTTCTCCAATCTCATCTTCGTCGACGGAACGAGCCTGCTGAGCCGTGTCGACGCGGGGGTCCGGACGCTGCCCCAGCTTGCCGGCAAGCGCGTCGCCGTCATCCCCGGAACCACCACGGAGCACGTCCTGTACGACGCGTTCAAGAAGGCGGGTGTGAACGTAGAGGTCGTCAACGTGAACTACAGCCGCGACGGGCTCCTCGCCATCGACCAGCAGCGCGTCGAGGCGTATGCGGGCGATCGCGCCGTCCTGGTCAATCTGGCGCTGACTTCGGAGCGCCCGGACCGCTACGCGATCATCGACGAGTGGCTGTCGTATGAGCCGTATGGTCTGATGCTCCGGCGCGACCCCGACTTCCGTCTCGCCGTCAACCGCCAGCTGGCGCGCATCTACCGGTCCGGAGCCATTCTCGAAGTCTACAGGACCTGGTTCGGGAAGCTCGGTCGGCCGGGGAACCTTCTCGCCGCGATGTATGAGCTTTATTCGCTTCCGGAAGCAAACACGACGTCCACCCCCTCCCCCCTTCAGCCTGCCTCGGGCATCGCGGCATCGACTGCGCAAGCGCTGGGCTCCGCGGGCGCGGTGCCGGCGTCCGCGACGACCGGCCCGCAGGCCTCACCGGCCGCGTTCGGCGCCGTACCTGCGACGGCGGTGCCGGCGACGACGGTCGGGGCGAGGGGCGCCACCATGGCGGACCCGCGGTCGACGGCGGTGAACCTGCCGGGGCTCGCCGCAACGACGTTTGGATATGCACCGAATCGCTACCGCAACCCGTCACCGTACTCGAATCCGGTTTTCGATACCGGTCCCGGCGGGACGCACGACAAGGCGTACCTGCTCGCGCTGGGCGAAGTGGTGGCCATCGACGTGGCAATCTGGGGGTACAATTACGCGAAAGGCGCGCCGTTCGCGCAGATCAACGGCCAGACGATCAACGACAACTTCCACAAGGGCTGGATCATCGATACCGATGATTTCTGGGCGAATTCGCTCTTGCACCCGGTGCACGGCACCCTGACTTTCAACGCGTCTCGCTCGCTAGGGCTCAATTTCTACGAGTCCTTCGCGTACGCGTTCTTCGGTTCGTACGTCTGGGAGCAGTTCGCGGAGATCCAGCCGCCGTCGCTGAACGACATGGTCAACACTCCCTTCGGCGGTACCCTGTTCGGCGAGGCGCTCTTCCGCATGTCCCGCCTCATCCTCGACGGCAACGGATACGCGCCCGGATTCTGGCGGAAGTTCTTCGCCTTCGTCCTCACTCCCACCGCTGGCATCAACAGGGCCATGTTCGGCAACAAGTACCGCGGCGAGCTGATCCTGCCCGATTCCTGGTTGGGCGAGTTTCGCTTCGGCGCGGCGCTCGCCGGGTCGAACGCCTCGGGTATCGCGAGCACGAACACCACTTCGATCGGTCCCTGGGGATCGATCTCCGCGAAGCTCGTCTACAACGTGCCGGGGACGCCCGGGATGGTGCTGGAAAAGCCGTTCGACCATTTCGACTTCGACGCATCGCTCGCGATCGGAAGCAGCGCCTCCAACCAGCCCTCTGCCTCGTTGCGCATTCGCGGACTCCTCGCGGGCAACACGCTCTCGCTCGGCGGCGAGCCGGGCGGGTTGTGGGGACTCTTCACCTCGTACGACTTCATCGCCCCGGAGGTGTTTCGCGTGCAGGGCTTCGGGCTCGGTCCCGGCATCTCCCTGGCGAAACGGTGGGGGTGGTTCGAGCAGCACGCGACATTCGTCACCGAGATCCTTCCCTGGGCTGGAGGCGGCACGACACAATCGCTCGGCGTCCGCGACTACCATTACGGCCCAGGCGCTAACGCGGTGCTGGAGCTCCGGTCGCACATCACCGATCACTGGACCATCCGCCTCGAAGGCCGCCAGTACTGGATCAGCGGCATGTATTCGAGCGGGCAGTCCGAGAACATCTCGTTCGCGAGGGCGGGGACGACGGTCCGCGTATACAAGTCGCACGGCGTATCGGCCGTCTACGACTTCTCCTACCGGCAGGCGCGATATCCCTTCCAGCCGGAAATCTGGAATCGCGCCTCGCTGTTTTCGGTGTACTACACGATCTTGCAGGGGTGGTGACGATGCGCTCATGGCCGTTTCTGGCGATGTCGATTCTCGCCGCGTGCAGCAACGACATGACCGTGTACGTTCGCGGCGGAGACCGGCCACCCAATCCCGACTTCCTCTTCCGCTCGGGAGGCGTGGCCGCATCCTCCGGCCTGAAGGTGAAGGGCGACGTGACGGTTACGCGCTTCCAGATCGTCTTGCGCAGCATGCGGCTCCAGGAGGCGCCGACCAGCGGCGTCGACGGTCCGGGAGCACAGTACTTCGGACCTGGCCCCTACCTCCTCGACATGCCCGCGGCGAGCCTCGCCGGAGGCGCGCTGACGGAGTTGATTCCGAAGTACGTGGTAGGACCGAAGAGCTACTACGAGATGGACTTCGTTCTGCAGGCGGTCTCGCCGGGAGACGTCGCGCTCGAACCCGCTCTCGGCCCTCTACAAGGCAAGACCTTCCGCATCACGGGCACCAACGCGAAGGGTGTCTCCTTCACCTTCGAGTCCTCGGTCACCCGGGAGCTGGTCCGGCCGTCCGTCTACCGGCTAGGGACGAACCACAACAACCTCGTCTTGAACGTGGCGCCGGATCGCTGGTTCGCGCTTCCCGACGGCACCGCTCTCGACCCGACCGATCCCGCCGCGCAGCAGCAGATCGAGGAGAACGTCGCCGCCTCGATCGACGCGTATGAAGACGACAACATGGACGGCATCCCCGATCCCCTCGCATGACGGCGTGACCGGCCGGCTCGCTCGATAGCTCCTGGTCATGGCTGCTTGTCGACTGCGCCGACGCATTCTTCGCCACAGGTGATCCGGTCAGGGTCGGACAGGCCAGTGCAGCTTTGCACGCCCAGAACCTTGCCCGAGGGGCGGGATCGGACCACGGTCGCGACGACTTCCCGACCGAACCTGGGACAGACGAGCCGGCGCGTTTCCACGTAGAACGGTCGCTCGAGGCTCACCCCCTGCCAGAGCAGGAAGACGATCGCCAGGAATCCCGCCACGACCGGAACGAGAACCAACCACAAAGCCGCGTTCGCCATGGCGCGCTTCTCTCCTTGGCCCGCGATTGCCGGCGCCGGACGATTGCCATGCATCGCTCGCGCCGCGGCCCGGCCTCGCAAACGATTCGTTTGCGAAGCGTGCGCGCGCACGCCTTTCGCCCGGAAGGGGCACGCGCGCCTCCGTGGGGGCAGTCGGCCGGGTGGAACGAGTCTTGCGGTGTCCAGCGCAGGAGGTTGCTCCGATGCTCGCGCCCCTTGATCCCCTGACCGTTGCGGACGTGATGTCCAAGGATCCCTGCTGCATCCAGAGCACCGAGACGCTCCGGCAAGCGCACTGGACGATGTTGACCAGAGGCGTGCGTCATCTGCCCGTGCTCGAAGGAGAGCGCCTCGTGGGCGTCGTCTCCGAGCGGGATCTGTACCTGGTCGAATCCGTGAGCGTGGTCGACGCGGAACAGAAACCCGTCTCGGCGGCGATGAGCACTCCGCCCTTCACCACCCGCCCTGACACGCCGTTGCGCGACGTGGTGCACGTGATGCGCGTGCAGCGCTACGGATCGAGCGTGGTGGTAGACGGCCAGCGCGTGGTCGGCATCTTCACGCGCAACGACGCGTTGCGCGCGCTCGACGATCTCGGTTAGCGGCGCGCTGCGGCGCTTGCGGCTCGGGTCCGCGGCGAGCGCCGATTTTACGATTCAGCGGCGGGCGCCAGCATCATCGGCACCGGCCGCGTCGCCTGTTCCGGCCGCGGCTCGCTCTCGTAGCGGCGAGCTCCCCACACGTAGAACCCGGCGGAGACGAACGCCACCAGCGGCACGAGCGCGAGAGCGTGCGCGATGCCCAGCCGGTCGGACAGCATGCCGGTGACGAGCCCGCCCGCCCCGAGGCCGATGATGTTCTGCACCACCGCGAGCACGGCGAGGGCGGTGGAGCGCAGGCCAGGGTGGACGCGCGAGATGATGGCCGACATCATCGGGCCCTGCGTTCCCGCGAGGCCGACCGAACCGATCAGGATCAAGGTGTACTGCAGGGGCCCGGGTCCGAGCTGGAAGGCACCGCCCAGCACCAGCCCGACGACCGTGGCGATGGCCGCCGATCCGAGGAAGAGCGCGCGGCGGTTATTGCGCGTGAGGCGGTCCACCAGAAACCCACACAACGACGAGCCGAGGCCCGCGGCGAGGATGACGCCCGCCGCGCGCATGCTCGCGGCCCGCACCGGAAGACCGTAGACCCGGTTGAAGAAGGTGGGCAGCCACGCGGTCATCGTGCCCAGGACGAACACCAGGATGCCGTTCGCGGCATAGGCGGCGAGAACGCTGCGCGACCGGAACATCTCCGCCACGCCGTCGAGAAAGCCCATCCGCTCGGCGCCGCCGGAATCCTTCACCGAAAGCTCGACGGTGTCGTAGTCGCGGAGGAAGAAGATCAGGACCGCCAGGACGAGCCCGGGGATCCCCACCACCCAGAACCCGGCCTGCCAACCCCAGCGCGGCCCGACCGCGCCGCCGACCACCACTCCCAGCACCGAGCCGAAGAGCGCGGCAGACATGAAGGAGCCGATCGCGGCGCTCCGCTGCCGGGCAGGGAACACCGAGGCGATGAGCGAGGCGGCGGCCGCGCCGTAGGCCGCCTCGCCCACTCCGACGAGGAATCGCGCCACGAGAAGCTGCTCGTAGGTGCGGGCGAGCGCGCCAGCCGCGGTGGCTGCGCTCCAGACGATGGCCATCACCGCGATGGCCTTCACCCGGCTGTAGCGATCGGCGATCACCGCGAGCGGCACGCTGAGCACTCCGACCGCCAGCGACACCGCCGACACCAGAGCGCCGAGCCGCGTGTCGCTGAGCCCCCACTGCGCCTTCAAGACCGGGAACATCGACACCACGACCTGGCGGGCCATGTAGTCGAGCAGCATGAGGAAGAAGCAGAGGAAGAAGACGTACAGGGCGTACGACCGGCGGACCGGCGCTTCCGTTCCTTCTTGCACGCGAGCTTCGAATTGCTTCATTGTCTCTCCAAAGGATTCGGTAATGTGTTTAGAAGGTGGTCTTGGCCATGAACACGACGCTCTCGCGGTTCTTCAACAACGAGAGGAGGCCGTTGTTCGAGGTCATGACCTTGCCGTTGTCGATCGTGTTCCCGTAGAAGCCCGTGTACTTGAGGTCGAGGCGGACCGGCAGCTTCTTCTTGATGTCGGCGCCGACGCCGGCCGAGTAGGTGCCGCTGCCGGCGTTGCCGCCGAGGGAGACCGGCGAGTTGCCCCAGAAGAAGAGCGATCCGTTGAGCGGCAGGGAAAGGTCGACGCCCTCCCACACCTGCTTCCAGGTGGGCGCGAACCCCGCCGCCATGCCGGCCGCGTTGTCCGTGGCGCAGCCGTCGTTCTTCGTCTTCGCGAGGCCCGCGGCGGCGAGCTGCGGCGAGCCGCTGCAAACGCCATGGCCCACGGCGAAGAACATGTCCTCGTTCTCGCGAACCGTCACCACCCGGTCGTACGTCCCTTCGACGTTCCAGGCCGCGGCGGACCAGGCCGCCGTGGCGGGGAGCATACCGCGAGCGTTGGCGACCACGTGGAACGTGTCGCCGCGCGCCTGGTACGAGTTGCCGATCAGCTGCGGCGTGCCGTGCGGGAAGAGGAGCGGGGCGAGCGCCGGCGCGGGTGCCGTCGCGAAGCCGAGCGCCTGGGCGACGAGCGGGGTATTGTGCCGGTAGTTGGCCTCGATGGCGGTGTTACCGAAGAAGACCTTCCGCGAGTAGCTCAAGCCGATGAGATCGATGCCTTCGGCGTAGAACTGCTGGTACTGCAGCGGGGAGTTGAGGGTCGGGCTGAGCGGTCCCTGGCCGCCGGGGTTCGGCACCACCAGCACGGAGGCGATCTTGTCGCTGTAGCGCCGGTAATACATCCCGAACGTTCCGTGCAGGAACTCGGGGTTCGAGCGCAGGGCGATGCCCCAGTCATGCTGGCGCGAATCGTTCGAGCCGCCGTTCTTGATGTAGATGGGCCGGCCGCCGAGGCGCGCGAACTGGCCGTCGGGTCCGTAGAAGGCGAAGTCCGCCGGGCCCGCGAAGGTGGCCCCTTCCGGATAGATGTACGACTGCCACTCCAGCAGGTACTCGGCGGAAAGCGTGACGGAAGGCAGGACCTTCGCGTCGGCCGCGATCCGGCCGAGCGGCCGGAACAGCTCCCTCTTGTCCGCGCCCGGGTTGGCGAACGCCTTCGCCAGGTCGAGCGGGATCTGCGAGTAGGCGTTGCCGTGCATGGCGCCGCCGAGCGTGGTCGCCTCGCTCCAGTAATTGGCGAAACGGCCGACCTTCAGCGAGAGGGGCACCGGGCCGGCCTTGAAGCGGGCATAGGCGTACGCGTCGAGGAACTCCCCGCCCGGTCCGCGGTAGCGGTCCAGCGCGTACTTGCTCAGCTGGTTGTCGTTCGCGGCGTAGCCGGAAGGCACGTTCTGGCTGGCGAGGTCCGGCGATATGGTGACTTTGTACTTGCTGTAAGCGAGGTCGTACCAGCCGGCGAAGCTCACGTGAGCGCCGGCGATCTGCTTGTAGGTAGCGTCGAGCTCGGACAGCAAATCGAGCCTCGCCGCATTGAGATCGCCCTTGTCGAAGCTGTACTCGCTGGCGCTGAAGGCCGGGTTGGCGCCGAGGATCGAATCCGGCGACGTGGTCCGCACCCCGACCAGGCTGCGCACCGTGTTGTCGAAGCGGACCTTGAAATCGCTGCCGCCGAAGTCGGTCTGGACGGCGGCGGCGGGGCTGGTTGCGGCGGCGAGCGCAAGCGCGATCACGGTGGCGAGCGGTCGAACGAATCGAAGATTGGGCTTCAAAGCGGTTCCCCCAGACGGGTTCACGTCAAGCGCACAAGCGCCGGGGATTGCCCTGAGCAAAAGCCGTTCCAAGTCCGCTTCAGTCGTCGCGCGCCCGAAACTGGTAGCGCGTCGATACGATGATGTTTGCACGCGTGCGACGCGCACTTGCGACTCACTCTCGAACTCAGAGCGATTTGCGAAATTGCGGCGCGTTGCACGGATGCAACGCGACTCCTATTGCCGGGTGAGGCCGCTCTTCGACCCGTTGCGGTAGAAGGTCGAAGGATTGACCCCGGCGAGCCGCGCCGCCCGGCGCAGATCGCCGCCGGCGTACTCCAGCATGCGCGCGGCGTAGTCCCGCCGGAACCGTTCCATGGCTTCCTTGTAGCTCTGCGGCTGGAACGGGTCCTTCGTGGTCACCTTCGGCGCATGGCGGATGCGGTCCGGCAGGTGGTCGATGCCGATCGCCGAGCTCGGCGTGGTCACGTACGCCGCCTCGAGCGTGTTCGCCAGCTCGCGGATGTTGCCGGGCCAGCGATAGCCCATCAGGGCGCCCAGCGCGGGCTGCGTGAGATGCTTGCGCCCGAGCCGGTGCTTGGCGGCGAGCTGATCGAGGCAATGCTGTACGAGGAGCGGGATGTCGTCGGCCCGCTCGCGTAGCGGCGGCAGCTCGATTCGCAGGACATTGATGCGGAAGAAGAGGTCGTGGCGGAAGCGCTTCGCCTCGACCTCCTGCTCGAGGTCGCGATTGGTTGCGCAGACCACCCGGGCGTTCGTGCGGACGGGCTCCGTGCCTCCGACGCGGGTGACCTTTCCCTCCTCCAGGACGCGGAGGAGCTTCACCTGGAACTCCAGCGAGGTGTCGCCGATCTCGTCGAGGAGCAGCACGCCGCCCTCGGCCGCCTCGAAGTAGCCCTTGTTGCGCCGATCGGCGCCGGTGAATGCCCCGCGCTCGTTGCCGAAGAGGGTCGATTCGAGCAGCGTTCCCGGGAGCGCCGCGCAATTGAGCGCCAGGAACGGGTGCCGGTTGCGGTCGCTCCGCGCGTGGAGGGAGCGGGCGACGAGCTCCTTGCCGGTGCCGGACTCGCCCACTACCAGCACGGAGGCGTTCACGCGCGCGGCACGATCGATGAAGGTGGAGAGCGCCTCCATCGCCGGGGTGGACCCGATGATGTTCGGCTCGCCCGAGCGCTCGAGCGTGGTCTCGCCGTCCGTCATGATGGCGAAAAGGTCGGGCCCGAGGGGCACTCCCACGAAGTGGGTGCGCTGCTCGCCGCGGCCGAAGGTGCGGAAGCGCTCGATGCGCAGATCGAACGCCCGCCCTTCGCCGACGAGTTGCCGGAGGGGCTCCGCAATCCCGTGCCGCTCGATCGCGCCCGCCCAGAGCTGATCGACGCGCTGGTCGACGAACCCGCGGCGCTCGAGCCCCGAGTTCGCCTCCTGCTGCTTGTTGACCTCGACGATGTTGAGGGTCCGATCGAACACGACGACGCCGAACGGGCAGCACTCGAGGAAAGAAAGCGCGGCGTGTTGCACCAATGCATCACGTTTGCTTTTTTGCATGACCGTCGGCTCCACGCCCGGCAGAGGAGGATTTAACGGAGGCCGTCGCATTCATGCAAGAGGACGGCACCTTCGGCCTATTCCCCGAGGGGGGCAAAACATGGAACGCCGCTTGCTAGAAGGAGCGGCATGATGACGGAACAGGCACAGAAGGCGGCCGCTTTCGTAAGGCCGAGCGTTCTCGCGAGCTCGGTGAAGTACGACGAGCTGACCGGCAGCATCGGCGCTCAGCTCCTCAACGTGAACCTCGGCGACGCCTCGCGAGACAAGGACCTCGCGGGCGAGATCCACAAGCTGCTCCTCAAGTACAAGGTGCTGTTCCTGCGGAACCAGAAGATCACCCGCCAGGAGCACGTCGCCTTCGCCTCGCACTTCGGCAAGCTGGAAGACCATCCCATGGCCCCGAGCCACCCGGAAGCTCCTGGGCTGGTGCAGATCTACAAGACTCCGGACAAGCCGAACGACCGTTACGAGAACGCCTGGCACACCGACGCCACCTGGCGCGAGAACCCGCCGATGGGCTGCGTCCTGCGCTGCGTGGAATGTCCGCCGTCGGGTGGCGACACCATGTGGGCCAACATGGTGCTCGCGTACGAGAACCTGCCCGGCGACGTGAAGGCGAAGATCGCGGGCCTTCGCGCGAGCCACAGCCTGCAGGCCTCCTTCGGCGCGGCGCTGCCCATCGAGAAGCGCCTCGACCTGAAGGCGAAGTTCCCGGACGCCGAGCACCCCGTCGTCCGCACCCATCCGGAGACGGGCGAGAAGGTCCTGTTCGTCAACGCCTTCACCACCCACTTCACGAACTACCACACGCAGGCGAACGTGCGCTTCGGGCAGGACATGAACCCGGGCGCGAGCGATCTGCTGCGGTACCTCGTCAGCCAGGCCTTCATTCCGGAGTACCAGGTGCGATGGCGCTGGCAGCCGGACAGCGTGGCCATCTGGGACAACCGCTCGACGCAGCACTATGCGGTGATGGATTACCGCCCCTGCCATCGCAAGATGGAGCGCGCGGCCATCGTGGGCGACAAGACCTACTGAGTTTCCGCTTTTTCCAAAAGACATTTCGATAAGGAGCAAGCACATGAATTTCATGGATGGATCTTTGTGGCCCGAGAACCAGCAGAAGCTCGTGATCACCGCGGCTCCGTACGGTCCCGAATGGATTCCCGCCGACTTCCCCGAGGACATCCCTGTCTCGATGGAGGAGCACATCCAGAAGGCGGTCGACTGCTACAACGCGGGCGCGACCGTGCTGCACATCCACGTGCGCGAGCCGGACGGGAAGGGCTCGAAGCGGCTTTCGCGCTTCAACGAGCTGCTCGCCGGGATCCGCGCCCGGCTGCCTGACATGATCCTGCAGGTGGGCGGATCGATCTCCTTCGCCCCCGAGGGCGACGGCGAGGTCGCCAGGTGGCTCTCCGACGACACCCGCCACAAGCTCGCCGAGCTCGATCCGGCGCCCGAGCAGGTCACCATCGCCATCAACACCAACCAGATGAACGTGGTCGAGCAGATGTGCGAGGCGGACCTCCGCGGCACGAGCCTGGCGACGCCCGAGGGCTACCGCGCCTACCGCGAGATGACGATTCCGGCCGGTCCCGACTGGGTCGAGGAGCACATCCGCCGCCTGTCGAAGAACGGCATCCAGACCCACTTCCAGCTCGCCAACATCACCCAGCTCGAGACGGTCGAGCGGATGATGCGCCGGGGCGACTGCAACGTGCCCCTCATCCTCACCTGGGTGGCGATCGGCGGCGGATTCGACGCGCCGAACATCTTCAATCTCTCGAACTTCGTCCGCGCCTGCCCCGACGGCTCCGTGCTGACGCTCGAGACCTCGATGCTCAACGTGCTCCCGGTCAACATGATGGCGATCGCGCTCGGCCTGCACGTGCGCTGCGGCATCGAGGACAACATCTGGACCCAGAAGCGCGACCGGAAGATGGGCTCGGTCGAGCAGATCGAGCAGCTGGTCCGCATCTCCCGCGAGTTCGGCCGCGAGATCGCCACCTGCCAGCAGGCGCGAGAGATCTACAAGATCGGTACCTTCTACAAGAACGCCGACGAGACCCTCGCCGCGAATGGATTCGCTCCCAATCGCAAATCCGCGAAGGTCGGAATCCTGCAGAGCGCGGCTTGATCCGAACAGGAGGAACGCGAATGGCCAAGGCGATACGGTTTCACGAAATCGGCGGTCCCGAGGTCCTGAAGTACCAGGACATCGAAGTGGGCGACCCGGGAGCGGGCGAGGTCAAGCTGCGCCACGTGGCGATCGGGCTGAATTACGCGGATACGTACTTCCGCAACGGGACCTACCGCGTTCCGCTGCCCGCCGGCATCGGCGTCGAAGCGTCGGGCGTCGTCCAGGCAATCGGCAGCGACGTTAGCAACGTCGCGGTGGGCGACCGGGTCACCTATACCGGCTTCGTCAATACGCTCGGTGCGTACAGCACGGAGCGACTCGTTCCGGCGGCGCCGCTCATCAAGCTGCCCGCGGCGATCCCCTGCGTGACCGCCGCGGCCATGACGATGCGCGGCCTCACCGCGGCGTACCTGCTCCGCCGCATCTATCCGTTCCGGGCGGGCGAGACCATCCTCCTCCACGCTGCCGCAGGCGGGGTGGGGCTCATCGTCAGCCAGTGGGCGAAGCTCCTCGGCCTGAACGTGATCGGCACCGTCTCGAGCGCGCGGAAGGCCGAGGTGGCGCGTGCGCACGGCTGCACGCACACCATCGACTACTCGCACGAGGACGTGGCGAAGCGCGTTCGCGAGATCACCTCCGGCGCCGGCGTCTCGGTGGTCTTCGACAGCGTGGGGAAGACCACCTTCCAGGCCTCCCTCGACTCGCTCCGGCGCCGCGGATTGCTGGTGTGCGTGGGCACCTCCTCCGGGCTCATCCCGCCCTTCGACCCGCAGATCCTGGCGATGAAGGGCTCGCTCTACATGACGAGGCCCGCGCTCGCCGACTACATCGCCGACCCCGCCGAGAAGGAACAGCTCGCCGGCGAGCTCTTCGACCACGTCGCGGCGGGCCGCATCCAGATCGAGATCAACCAGCGCTACGAGCTGCAGGAGGCGGCGCAGGCGCACCGCGACCTGGAATCCCGCAAGACGACCGGATCCTCGATCTTCGTGGTGTGAACCCAGAGAGGGGAAACAAACGATGAGCTCGTCTCCCACCATCCTGTTCGTGCCGGGTTTGCGCGATCACGTCGAGGACCACTGGCAGACGATCCTGGCGCGGCAGATCCCCGGGTCCGTCACCGTTGCCCCCCTCGAGCACGACAAGCTCTCCTGCGCCGCGCGCGTCGCGGCGCTCGACGACGCGTATGGACGGATTCACGGTCCGGTGGTGCTGGTGGCGCACAGCGCGGGAGTGATGATCGCCGTGCACTGGGTCGCTCGATTCGCCCGCCCGGTGCACGGCGCGTTGTTCGCGACGCCGGCGGATCTGGAAAGCCCCCTTCCGCCCGGCTATCCGGACCCGGACACGATCACGAGCAGTGGCTGGCTGCCCATTCCCCGGAAGAAGCTTCCATTCACGGCGATCGTGGCGGCGAGCATCGACGATCCGCTGGCACGATTTCTGCGTGTAGTTGAGTACGCGGGCGACTGGGGCGCGCGGCTCATCAACCTCGGGCGGGTCGGGCATTTGAACGCGGCGTCGGGCTTCGGGGAATGGAAGCAGGGCGCAACGCTCGTGAAAGAGCTGATTCGATAGTCGTTGCAGTGAACCCTTCGAGATGGGCGCCAATGGCCAAATCGCTACCCGAGCTGTTGCTCGCCGCCGCCGCGGCGGATCCGGAACGGCCCTTCCTCCGCTTCGCGGGAAGGACGCTCTCGCGCGCCCAGGTGGCGGACGCCGTGGTCCGGACCGCGGGCTGGTTGACGCGCAAAGGCCTCGCCGGGCATCGCGTGGCGCTGCTGCTCGAGAACCGGCCCGAATTCCTCGAGGCATGGCTCGGCGCCGGTCTCGCCGGTGCGGTGACGGTGCCGCTCGATCCGGATCTGCGCGCAGACGAGCTTTCGACGCGGCTGCGGGTGGTCCGCCCGAGCGCCGTGATCGTGGAGCGATCGGCGCTGCCGCGCATCCTCTCGCTCCGCGCCGTCCTGCCGTCGCTGCGCCAGGTGATCGTCGTTGGCGATGCGCCGGACGGCACGATTCCCTGGTCCGCGCTCGTCGAGGGTCCCGCGACGCGGCCGGTCGCTCTGGATCCCGATGCCGCGACGGAGATCGTGTACACCGCCGGCGCGACGGGGCGGCCCCGCGGAGTGATCTGGCGGCACGGGCGACTCGCCGGCGCGGGCGATGCGTTCGCGCGGCTCCTTGGTCTCGGCGGCGCCGATCGGTTGATGATCGTCCTGCCGCTCTTCACCGCGAACGCGCAGTTCTCCGTGGCGATGGCGCTCGGAGTGGGCGCCTCGATCCTGCTCGAGCGCCGCTTCCACGCGCCGTCCTTCTGGACCACGGCGCGCGCCGGGGGCGCGACGCAGGTGAGCCTTTCCGGGTCGCTGCTCTCCCGCCTGTACTCGCAGCGCCCGCGCAGGAGCGACGGCGGGCATTCGATCGGCCGCGTGCTCAGTGTCGGCACTCCCAAGGAGCTGCACGAGGCGTTCGAGAACCGGTTCGGAGTCTCGGTAATCGAGGCCTTCGGGCTCACCGAAGCGGGCTACGTGACGGTCAATCCCGTCGAGCGCGGCCGCCGCAAGCTCGGCACGGTCGGATTGCCGGTGCCGTGGTGCGAGGTGGCCGTCCTGGACGAGGACATGCGTCCGCTCGCGGCCGGGGCGACAGGCGAGATCTGCATCCGGCCCCGCCGCGCGCTCCCGCGTCTCTCCAACGGCTATCTCGAAGAGGAAGCGGACGGAAAGGCCTCGAGCGGCCGCTGGGTGCGCTCGGGCGACATCGGCATGAGCGACGACGAAGGGTTCTTCACCTTTCTCGGGCACCGTGGGGACGTCGTGCGGCGGCGTGGTAAGGCCATCTCCACCTCGTCGATCGAGAACGCGCTCCTGCGGCACCCCGCCGTCAGCGACGCCGCTGTCATCGGGCTTCCGGACGGCGAGATGCTGGCGGTCGTGGTGCTGCGCGCGCCGGTGGCGTTCGAGGAGTTGGCCCGCTTCTGTCGCGATTGGCTCCACGGCAACGCCGTCCCCTCCTGCTTCAAGGCAGTCGAGCACGTTCCCAAGACCGCGTCCGGACGGATCCGCAAGTCGGAACTGCGAAATCGAGCGGGGATTTTCGACAACCTCCACCGGGTTTCCGGAAGGGACGAACGATGAGCGAGCGAATCGGGTCGGGAGACATGCGCCGGGGTGTGATGACGGCGCTCATCGTGGCCGCCGGCCTCGCGAGCCTGCTGCCCTCGGTGCCTTCCGCGCTGGCGCTCACGGCCGGCATCGCCATCGCCGTCTTTTTCGGCAATCCGATCGCCGACCGGACCAAGACGCTCTCCCGCAAGCTCCTTCCTCTCGCCGTCATCGGCCTGGGCGGCACGATGGACCTGCCCGCGGTGCTCCGGGTGGGAGCCCGTGGCATCGGGTACACGATTGTGGGGATTTCGGTCACCTTCGCGCTCGGCTTCTTGCTGATGCGGGTCCTGAAGGTGACCCGCCGGACGGGCCTCCTCATCGCGGCCGGCACGGCCATCTGCGGCGGGAGCGCGATCGCGGCCGCCGCGCCCGTCCTCGGGGCGCAGGACGAGGAGATCTCGGTCGCCCTCGGCACCGTCTTCGTCCTCAACTCGGTCGCGCTGCTCGTCTTTCCCGCGGTCGGTCACTACTTCTCGCTCGACCAGCACTCGTTCGGGCTCTGGGCCGCGCTCGGAATCCACGACACCAGCTCGGTCGTCGGTGCGTCGCTTCAGTACGGTCGCGAGGCGCTGGAGATCGCCACCACCGTGAAGCTCGCGCGCGCGCTCTGGATCGTTCCGCTCACCATCTATCTTGCCCGCGCCTCTCGCCGAGCGGCGACGCCCGGCGCGGCGCGCACGGCGCAGCGCCCCTGGTTCATCCTGGGGTTCCTCGCCGTCGCGGCCCTCGCGAGCTTCGTGCCGCAGCTTCACGGCGCAGGGGAGCTCGTCGCCGCCGGCTCTCGCCGCGCGCTCGTCCTGACCCTGTTCCTCATCGGCCTCGGCCTTTCCCGGAAGACGTTGAAGGCCGTCGGCTTGAGACCGCTGGTCCTCGGAGTGGTGCTCTGGCTGACGATGGCCTGCGGCACGCTCGCGGCGATCCGGACGGGCCTCATCGCGGTTTGAGAGGTCCCGGGATCGTCCCGGAAGCTCGGCAGCCCGATCTCTCGCCGCGGATGAAGATCCCGAACCGGAAGGGCTTCGTCCGCGTCGCGCGAATGCAACACATTGCATTTTCGCGAGACGCTTCGGCGCGAACACCGCGGCGCCAGAGGGGAGATTTGCGCTTTCGTTGGAACGGCGATTGCTACCGTGTAGTGCGGAAGGCAAACCTCTCACCCGAAGGGATGTGTGCACATGAAGTCGTTGACGATGGAGTCCCAGCTCACGTTACGGCCGTTGTTCGAGCGAGCGGGTCGCCTCTTCTCGAACCGTCCGATCGTGTGGCGGCGACCCGATCGCACCGTGGCGCGGCATACCTACGCCGAGTTCCAGGCTCGCACCGGGCAACTCGCCAACGCGCTCTCGCGGCTCGGGCTCGAGCCCGGCGATCGCATCGCCACCCTGGCCTGGAACCACGGACGGCACCTCGAGGCGTACTTCGCCGTGCCGCTCGCCGGGTTCGTCCTGCACACCTTGAATCCGCGCCTTTCGCCTGAAGATCTGGCGTTCATCGTCAACGACGCCCAGGATCGCGTGCTAATCGTCGACGAGGTCCTCCTCCCGATCCTCGCGCGATTCCGTGACCGCATCGACGTGAGCAAGATCATCGTCTGGTCGGATGGAGCAAAAGTCGCGGAGGACATGATCGATTACGAAGCCTTCATCGCGGGCGAGTCGACCTCCTTCACCCCGGGCCCGATCGACGAGAACGACGCGGCGGGCCTTTGCTACACCTCGGGCACGACGGGCAAGCCGAAGGGCGTCCTCTACTCGCACCGCGCGATCGTGCTGCACTCGCTCGTCTCGGCAATGCCGGACGCCTTCGGGCTCGGACAGCACGACGTGGTCATGCCGGTCGTTCCCATGTTCCACGTGAATGCCTGGGGCCTGCCCTTCACCTCCGTCGCCGTCGGCGCCGGTCTGGTGTTTCCCGGACCGCATCTCGACGCGGCGAGCCTCCTCGATCTCGCGGCGGCGGAGCACGTGACGTTCACCGCCGGCGTTCCGACGGTGTGGCACGCCGTGCTCGACGCGCTCGATCGCGAGCCTTCGCGGTGGGACCTCGGTAGCTTGACGACGCTGGTCGTGGGGGGCTCCGCGATGCCGCAATCGTCGATCGAAGCTTTCGAGAAGCGGCACGGCCTCGAGATCGTCCACGCCTGGGGAATGACGGAGCTGGCGCCGATCGGCACCATCTCGCGGCTGAAGCCGCACATGGAGACCGCGCCCGAGGCCGAGCGCCTGCGCGCGCGCGCGACCCAGGGACTTCCGGCGCCGCTCATCGAGGTGCGCGCGATCGGCGAGAACGGGCCGGTACCCGCCGATGGAAAGACGATGGGCGAGTTGCAGGTCCGCGGCCCCTGGGTCGCGAGCGGCTACCTCAACCAGCCGTGCGGCCCCGACAAGTTCACCGAGGACGGCTGGTTCCGCACCGGAGACGTGGTCACCTTCGATCCGGAAGGTTACATGCGCATCGCCGACCGCAAGAAGGACCTGATCAAGTCCGGCGGCGAGTGGATCAGCTCGGTCGATCTGGAGAACGCGCTCGCGGCACATCCGGCCGTGAAGGAGGCTGCGGTAGTTGCCGTATCGCATCCGAAGTGGGACGAGCGGCCGGTCGCATGCGTCGTGCTGAAGGAGGGCGCGGTGGCCGACGAGTCCGCGCTGCGTGCCCACCTCGCCGTGAGCTTCGCGAAATTCTGGCTGCCCGACGCGTTCTTCTTCCTGGAGCAGATTCCTCGCACCGCTACCGGCAAGTACTTGAAGAGCGCGCTGCGCGATCAGCTGAAGGACGTGAAGCTGTAAGAGGGCCGGACATCGCCGCCCCACCGGGAATGCTTCCGGCGGGGCGCGCACAGATGCCTGCTACTTCAGCTTGTCGAGCTGCGCGAGCAGCTCGTCGTTGGTGACCGTCTGCTTGGCGTCGTCGAGGACCTTCTTGTAGCGGACGGTGCCCGACTTATCGATGATCACGTACGCGCGCTTGGAATATCGATAGAGGCGGCTCTTCGGATCGGTATCGAGAAAACCGTACGCATCGAGCGTGGTCCTGGCGAAATCGCTCACCAGCGGAAAGGTGAGACCCATCTTCTCGCCCCACGCCTGGTCCGCCGGGAGAAAATCGGAGCTGATGCCCACGACCTGGGCATTGCGGCTTTCGAACTTGGGAAGATCGAGTTGGAAAGCCGCGACCTCGCGCGTTCAAGTCGGCGTGAAGGCGCCGATGAACCCGAACAGCACCACGTTCTTCTTGCCCGCGTAGTCCGCGAGCGACACCTTCTCGGCGGTGGTCGCGGGCAGCGTGAAGGCCGGCGCCTTGTCTCCGACTTCCAGCGCGGCCGCCGGCACGGCTGCGCAAGCCGCCAGCAGGGCGGCAACCCGGCAGAGCGTCCTCATTGTCCCCTCACGTTCTCAGGCTGCGGGCTCACCGCCCGATCAGCGGTTGGATGAACTCGAGCGCTTCCTTGCCGTCCCACTCGCGAGCGCCGATCGCGCGTCCGACGATCATGCCCTTGCGGTCGCGCACCACCGTCACCGGAAGCCAGCGTATGCCGTACTCGCGCGCTACCGCCATCTTCGGATCGAGCAGCGTGTGGATCTTGTGGCCGTGCTTCTCGAGATACGCCTTCACGTCCGCCTCGCCCCGTCCGTCCATCGCCACGAAGTAGACCGCCAGATCGTCCGGGAACTTCGACTGAAGATTTTCCAGGCTCTTGAGCTCGCTCGTGCAACTCGAGCACCAGGTGGCGCCGAAGCTGAGGACGGCGACTTTTCCCGCGAGCGCTTTCGAATCGAATTTCTTCCCCGACAGATCCGGGAGGGAGAACGCGGGAGCAGCCGTCCGCTCGCGCAGGATGAACACGTCGGAGTCTTGCGCGCCGAGTCCGGCGGCGAGGCCCATGCTGATGACCAGCAGGACCCCTCGCGACAACCATTCCTTCATGGTCGCGCAGGATTGTCGCACGCTCCCGCGAGTGTCAATTGCGACCGGGGGCCCGATGCCACTTGCGGTTTGCCGGCCGCTCCTGCGAACCTCAGTCCAACCGCGAGCATCGCACACTTCATCGCGAGGGCCATCCCCTCCGGAGGCGAGCAGACGATGGCGGACCTGAAGACCGGCCGTATCCAGGAGTGGACCCGGCTCTCGCCGGTGCTGTCGCTGTTTCGCGTCGTCGGCATCGAAAGCACCCCGTTCCCGGCGTACGAGGCGGGCCAGTACATCGCGCTGCGCCGCGACGATTGCCTTCTCACGCGAAAAGTGAAGGAAGGCAACGAGGTCCGCTATCTCCCCGACCTCGACGCGAGCGGAAACCAGAAGCGCGGGCCGGTGACGCATTCGTACTCGATCGCCTCGGCGCCGTTCGAGACCGTCGAGGGCAACTACCTCGAGTTCTACGTGGTGCTCGAGCGGGGAGTCGACGGCGTCCTCGGCCGCTTCACCGGATCACTCTTCCGCGGGATGGACGATCGCACGAACGAGCACCTCGCCTACGTCGAGCGCATCGTGGGCGACTTCACCCTGAAGAAGCGCGCCAAGGGATTCGAGCACGTGCTGATGGTCGGCACCGGGACGGGGCTCGCCCCGTTCGCGTCGATGATGAAGCAACTCGACTTCGAGGCGCGGCACGGGATGTCGCATCCCGCCCGGTACACGCTCCTGCACACGAATCGCACTCGCGAGGAGCTTGCCTACCATCGCGAGCTTCTCGACATCGAGAAGGCGAAGACCTTCGACTTCGTCTACGTCCCGTCCGTGAGCCGTCCCACCGCGGGAGATCTGGCCGACCCGCAGCTCGGCTCGGGGCGGGCGAACAACCTGCTGCGCCATCTGTTCGGGCTTCCGGCGAAGGAGCCCTCGGCCGTGCCGGCCGCCTTTCCCCGCGACCGGCCGGAAGCGATGCTGCGGGAGCGCATCGATCCGTCGAAGACCGTCGTGCTCACCTGCGGCAACCCGAGCGGCATGGCGGACATCGCCTGGATCGCGTCGCAGGCGGGAATGCGATTCGAAAAGGAAGACTGGTAGCCGGACCTCCGCCCCCAAGCGCAACCTGATGGTTGCGTGTGGATGCGGCGCGCGCTATGCAAGAGCAACCAGGAGGTTGCCCATGCAGAGCGCCACCGATCGCATCCAGAAGACGGTTTTCCTCCGCGCTCCGCTCGAGCGCGTCTGGCGCGCGATCAGCGATCCCGGAGAATTCGGCACCTGGTTCGGGGTCGCGTTCGACGGCCCCTTCGTCGCCGGTGCGCGGGTGACGGGACGGATCGTGCCGACCAAGGTGGACGCGGAGATCGCCAAGGCGCAGGAGCCTTATGCGGGCACGAAGTTCGAATGCAGCATCGATCGGGTGGAGCCGATGCGGCTCTTCTCCTTCCGCTGGAACCCGTACGGTGTCGAGCAGGGCGTCGACTACTCGAAGGAGCCCACGACTCTCGTGACGTTCGCGCTCGAGGAGGCTCCGGGCGGAACGAAGCTCACCATCACCGAGACCGGTTTCGACCAGATCCCCCTCGAGCGCAGGGCAAAGGCGTTCTCCGCGAACGCGGAGGGCTGGGCGATGCAGGCGAAGCTCATCGAGAAGTATCTCGAAGCGGCCTCGTAGCCGGGATGGCGCGATCGAAGAAGAGCGCCGCTCCGGTCTTCGCCGCGCTCGGCGACGAGACCCGGCTGAGCGTGGTCGCGCGGCTCTGCGCGCGCGGTCCGCAGTCGATCGTCCGTCTCACCCGGGGCACGAACGTCTCGCGGCAGGCGATCACGAAACATCTGCACGCGCTCGCCCGCGCCGGCATCGTCGCTAGCCGGCGCGACGGGCGGGAGCGGATCTGGGAGGTACGGACGGGGCGTCTCGACGAGGCGCGGCGGTACCTCGACCAGATCTCCGCCGGATGGGACGACGCCATCGCCCGGCTGCGCGCGTTCGTCGAGGAAGGGTGAGCGTCGATCAGGCCGCGGGCTGGAACAGCGCCTCCTCGAAAGCGTGGCGCGCCGCCGCCGTGGTGGCGCCTCCGATCCGGGCGGCGAGGAAGTTCACCCGCTCGCAAGCGACGTCGGGCGCGTCGGTGTCGAACCGCTTGAAATCTGCCGATTCGAGTAGCCGGCAGAGCCTCTGGCGGTACTCCCACGGATCGTTTCCCGCCGCCGCGATGTCCCAGTGCCAACAGAGCGCTTCGCCGATGACGATGTAGCGCTCGAGCCGATCGCCCGCCGCGAGCGCGTCCATCAGCCGGCGCGCGATGCCGCGGTTGCGAAAGGGAGCCGCCACCTCGACGGCGCCGAGCTCGCGCACCTCCGGGATCGCGTCCCACCGCCGCGCGATGGTGCGGCCCATCCATTCGATCGGGACGAAGGGCAGGTCGGTGGCGTATCCGACGAGCGCCCCTCGCGCGAGCGCCGCCGTGATCGTACCGCCGATCGCCACCGATCGATGGAACATGTCCAGCACCTGCGCGGTCGGGACGATGGCGGAGAACCCGTCCGCGACGCGAAGCCCGGCGATGTCGGATCGACTCTGCAGCCGCTCGACGATCAGGTCCATGACGGCGACCTGTAATGCGCCGGCACGACCTCCGGCACATGCGATCGTGCACGCCCTCCATGCGGGAACGCGATATCGTGGGCGCCACCGTGCAACGGATCGTCTCTCTTCTTCCGAGCACCACCGAGATGGCGTGCCTGCTCGGCCTTCGCGATCGGCTGGTGGGCATCTCGCACGAGTGCGATTTTCCCGATCCGGTGCGGGGACTGCCGGTGCTCACGGCACCGAAGGTCGACCCGAAAGCCCGCTCTGCGGAGATCGATCGCCAGGTGCGCGAGGTGGTGGCGAGCGGTCTATCCGTCTACCGGATCGACGAGGAGAAGCTCCGCGCGCTGCGGCCGGACTTGATCCTGACGCAGGACGCCTGCGCCGTTTGCGCCGTCTCCTTCGAGGAGGTGGAAGCCGCCGCGCGCAAGCTGCTCGGCCCGGATGTGGAAATCGTCTCCCTCTCGCCCCTTCGTCTCGAGGACGTCCTGCGGGACGTCTTGCGCGTCGCGGAGGCGGCCGGCGTGGGCGAGCGAGGCATCGAAGCGGTGGCGGGCCTGCGAGCGAGGCTCGAGCAGGTCCGCGCGCGAGCGGCCTCCGCGCGACGGCCGCGGGTCCTCGCGCTGGAGTGGATGGATCCGCCCATGCCGGCGGGGCACTGGACGCCCGAGCTGATCCGGATCGCGGGAGGCGAACCGGTGCTCGGCCGCGAGGGCGTGCCGACGGCGCGCACGGAGTGGGACCGGATCCGCGAGGCCGCCCCGGAGGTGCTCCTCGTGATTCCCTGCGGATTCAAGATCCCGCAGACCCTGCGCGAGATGCCGGCGCTCGTCGAGCGGCTCTCCGCGACGCCCGCCGTCAGGAGCGGGCGCGTCCACGTCGCGGACGGCAACGCCTTCTTCAACCGTCCCGGTCCGCGGCTCGTGGAGAGCGCGGAGATCGCGCTCGCGGCCATCCATCCCGAGATCGCCGGGCGCGCGTTCGAAGGCGACCTCGTGACTTTCCCGGGATAGCTTCAGGGCACGAGCGAGAGGAAGAGGAACGCCGCGTACACGAAGCGCCGGGACGGAGCGGTGATGGAGACTCGACGGCTCTCGGGCAACGGGCCCTTGCTGACGCGTTTCGGCCTGGGAATGGCGGCGCTAGGCCGCCCCGCTTACATCACGCTCGGTCACGCCGCCGACCTCCGCCAAGGACGCGACGTCGAGTCGATGGAGGCCAATGCGCACCGGATGCTCGATCGGGCCTTCGCGGCGGGGATCCGGTACTTCGACGCGGCGCGATCGTACGGGCGCGCGGAGCAGTTCTTGCGATCGTGGATCGATGCGCGGCGAATCGGGACCGGCGCGATCACGGTGGGCTCCAAATGGGGTTACCGATACACCGGCGATTGGCAGGTGGACGGACGCGTCCAGGAAGTGAAGGACCACGGGCTGCCGATGCTGAAAGCCCAGCTCGCGGAATCGGAGGCGATCCTCGGACCGCACCTGCGCCTGTACCAGATCCATTCCGCCGCTCCGGAGACGCGGGTCCTTCTGGACGAGCAGGTCCTCGACGAGCTGCGGCGGGTGCGCGAGCGCGGCCTCTTCGTCGGAGTCACGGCGACCGGGACGAGCCAGGCGGAGACGATCCGGAAGGCGATGGA
>JBJMQD010000157.1:0-10195 GCA_045802855.1 Myxococcales bacterium
GGCGCTCTCGATGTTCCAGAGCAGCGAGAGCACCGAGATGACCAGCACGGCAAAGCCGATGGCGCCGAGCGTCTTCACCGTCGCCTTGCTGGTGAACGTCGTCAGGGCGCCCGCGATCGCTGCGCCCGCTCCGATGCCGAGCTGCGAGTTGACGTAACCCTGCACCCGGTCGTGGATCTGCGCCTCGCCGGTGAAGAGGTCGACCGCGCTGTAGAGCACGGCGAGCAGCGGCACCAGCGCGAACAGCGTCAGATAGGTGAGCGCGGCGGCCCGCAGCGAGATGGCCTCGCCGCGAAACCCGCGGCCGACGAGGACCAGCGCGCGGACGAGCCGCTGCACCCCCGGAAACGAGTGCGCCCTTTCCCGAAACGCCAGGAACCGGGCTGTGAGCTGCCCGGTCAGTCGCCCACCTTGGCCGACGACGGCTCCTGCGCTCTCGCCTCGGTGGCGGGCTGCTGCTCCGGACGCGCTGGGGAGCCGCGATTCCCCTCGCGGCGTCCGCCGTCTCGCCGCCCCTGGCCGCGCTGGGCCTGCTGCAGATCGGGCCGGCTCCACTTCGCGTGGAGATCGTACTGCTCGAGGTGGTACTGCGGCTGCGGCCGGACGGTGATGCTCTTGTTGAGCTTCATCATCAGGAGCCGCATCGCCTCGCGCTCCGGCCCTTGCAGCAGCTTGGCCACTTCAGGGTGGCAGGAGACGACGAGCTGGTCCTCGCGGTGCTTGCCGGCGGCGCGTTGGACCTCGCGCATGATGTCGTAGGCCATCGTCGTCTTGCTGCGGACGTGGCCGCGGCCGTCGCAGGTCGGGCAGATCTCGGTGGTCAGGCGGGTGATGCTCTCCCGCACCCGCTTGCGCGTCATCTCCACCAGGCCGATGTCGCTGATCTTGAGGACGTTGGTCTTCGCCCGGTCGGCGGCGAGCGCCTCCTGGAGGGTCTTGAAGACCTTCTCCCGGTTGGCGCCTTTGTCCATGTCGATGAAGTCGATGATGATGATGCCGCCGATGTTGCGCAGGCGGAGCTGGTAGACGATCTCCTTCGCCGCCTCGCAGTTGATCTTGGTGATGGTGTCTTCCAGCGAGGCGCCGGCGCCCTTCTTGCCCACGTAGCGGCCGGAGTTCACGTCGATGGCGACGAGGGCCTCGGTCTGGTCGATGATGATGTAGCCGCCCGACTTGAGCCAGACCTTCCGGTTCTGCGCCTTCTGCAACTCCTGCTCGATGCCGAACTCGTCGAAGATGGGCTCGTCGCCGGAGTAGAGCTCGACGGCGTCGCGTAGCTCCGGAGCGACGTCGGCGACGAAGGTGCGGACGCGCTCGTACTCCGCCCTGTCGTCGATGACGAGCTTCGAGACGTCATCCGAGAAGAGGTCTCGTACCGATCGCAAGACGAGGTCGAGGTCGGGGTGCACCAGGGCCGGCGCGCGGAGGTTCTCGCGCTTCTTCCCCACCTCGTTCCAGAGGCCGAGGAGGAACTTGATGTCGGCGGTGAGCTTCTCCTCCGGCTCGTTCTCCGCCACCGTGCGGACGATGAAGCCAGTTCCCGGCGGACGGTAGCGATCGACGAGCTCGCGGAGCCTGCGGCGCTCCTTCTCGTTCTCGATCCGGCGGGAGATGCCGACGTGGTCCACGGTGGGCATGAAGACGAGGTGCCTGCCGGGGAGCGAGATGTGGCAGGTGATGCGCGCTCCCTTCGTGCCGATGGGGTCCTTCACGACCTGCACGAGGACCTCGTCGCCCTCCTTGAGGAGGTCCTGGATCTGCGCGCGCCGGCCATGGCCGTGCCCGTTGCCGAGGCGCTTGTTTTCCTGGCGATCGCGGCCCTGTTGTTGGCGCGGCTCGGGCTTGGGCCGCTCCTCCGCGGGCTTCGCCGGGGCGCCCCGCCTGCGGCCTCTTCCGCCACGACGGCGGCCGCGGCGTTCGCGCAGGGCCGGACGCTGCTCGGGAGACACACCGATCTTGCCTTCCGCCGCGCCGCCCGGCGCCCCCGCGGTCTCGGGGGTCGCACCCGACGGGGTGGGGTCAGGAGCCGCGCCGGAGCTCTCGGCGGCGATGGCGGCCTCGGCCGCTGCGTGGGCGGCGTCGCCCTCGTCGAGATCGTCGTCCTCGTCGTCGCCCTCTTCTTCGCCTTCCTCGAGGGCCTCCTCCGCGGTCAACTCCAGGATGGGCTCGCCCGGGTGAGCGCCGGCTTCGCCGTGCTCGTCGTGCGAGGCCTCCGCGGCCGGGGCCGCCTCGCGCGGCCAGGGCTCGGAAGTCGGCGGCGCTTCCCGATTGGCCTCGTGCTCGGCGGGAGCGTCCCGGCCGGGCTCGGGGACCGGGATCACGGCCATCGGCGTGACTTCGATCGGAGTCGGAATCGTCGAGACGTCGACGGCCTGGACGGCGACCCGCGGCACGCTGTCCGGCGTCGGATTGCCTGGGGCCGCGCCTTCCTCGACGGGCGAGGATCCTGCTGGCGGGGTGGGCGCCCCGTTCTCGATACCCGGCTCCGCGACGTCGTCGATATCGAGGGGGTCTCCCTCGGTCGCGCCGGCCTGGATCTCGATCTCTTCGCTGAAGCCGGGGAAGCTCGGGTCGGCGACGATGTCGGCTACGTAGAGGAACGCTGCCTTGTCGAGTCCGATGTCGACGAACGCGGCCTGCATCCCGGGAAGGACCCGGACGACCTTCCCCTTGTAGACGTTCCCGACGATTCCTTTCTCGTTCTTCCGCTCCAGGTAGTACTCAGAAATGGTTCCTTGCTCGATCAGCGCGACCCGGGTCTCCTGACCCGAAGCGTTGATCACCAAGATGTTCGACATCGAAGGATCCTTGTGCGGGGCCCGCGGGCGCGCTTGCGCCGGACGCGAGCGGATGCGCCCGGCCCAGACTGCGCCCGGACGCGAAAACGGTCTGAGAAGCGTGGACGGCCACCAGTTCCTGCCTCCGAGCGCCTAGCGCTGTCGCGCGCGTCGCGCGACTCCCGCCGGCGCAGGGTGTGCTTCCCGATCCGACCGCACCCGCAGTCGCGCGGGCACGCGAAGGATTACTGGACCGTACCATCGCGGATCGGGCCCAGCAAGCCAAAGGGCCGGAACTGATCGAAAACGGACGACCTCGCATTACTCGCGACAAATCTTTGACGCAGACGGGCGAGCGCCGGAACGTCAGCCGGCGAACAAGGCGTTCTCCCGGACGATGCGGGTCACGCCCGGTTTGACCCATTCCGCGCCGAAGATCGCGCCCAGAAGCTCGTAAGGGCGAGCGGTCGCCTGCGTCTCGCCGGCGCGCAAGGTGAATCGCAACGAGCGCGGTCCCTGCGGGTGGATTTCCTGGACCGCGGCCTTGAGATCAATCCGCAGGGCAGCCTTTCCCTCGCGCTCGCGGACGACGGTCGCCTCGGCTCTCGCGGAGAAGGCGGCGATGCGTTCGGCGGCCTCGGGGGCGCCTTCGGGAAGATCGACGACATACTCGATCCCGCGGATCGCCCGGCTGAGCGACTCGCCGTCGCCGTCGATCGGCTCGCAGGAAAGGATCCGGAATCCCTCGGGCAGCTCCGCCCGGATCTTCGCCGCGATATCGAAGGAATCGGGCCGTCCGTACAGCGTGATGTCGAGGTATTCCGCCCGGCTCTCGGTTCCGACCGGGCAGGCCGGCCCGAAGCTCACTCGCGGCTTCGGACTGAACCCCTGCGTGTGCGGGATGGGGAGCCCGGCGCGGCGGAACGTCCGGAGCAGCGCGGTCATCGTCTCGAGGTGGCTGAGGGCGACGGCGATGCCTTCCTTCGCGTAGCGCAGGCGCAGGGCGCTCCGCTCCGCGGGAGGGGGCGGCGCAGGAGCGCGCTTCTGGGGACGGTAGTCCTCGGGATGGTAGACGATCGTGTCGACCACCTCGTAGTCGCAGGCGCCGCAAGCCGTGCATCGCTCGTCGCCGTACGCGCAGTCGTGCGTCTTGCCCTCGGAGCGCGCGGCCATCCGCTCCTTCCAGAGGTACGGCTTCGTCACTTCGCAATCGATGTGATCGAACGGGAGGACCTCGTCCTTCCCCTTCTCCCGGTGGGCGAAGAACGCGAGGCCGACGCCGTGCTCGGCTTCGCAGCGCGCGAAGGCCTCCTCCCAGACTTCCAGGTGGAAGCGCTCGGTCCATCCGTCGAGCCTCTGTCCCTTCCGGTAGGCGTGCAGTACCGCCGTGCTCAGCCGCCGATCTCCGAGGGCCAGCGCGCCCTCGAGCGCCCCTGGGCGCGCGTCGTGGGGCTTCACGTGCAGGTCGCGGTAACCGCGACCGAGCTTGCGGATCTCGTCCTTGAGGAGCGCGTGCTTCCGCTGCGTCTCCTCGAGCGGGATCATCGGCTCCCACTGGAAGGGCGTGAACGGCTTCGGGCAGAAGGTGGAAACGCCGACATTGATCTCCGCCTTCGGAGTCGCGCGCTTGCCGCGCCGGAGCGCCTCGGCGCAGACGCGCACGATCTCCTTCACGTCCTCGTCGCGCTCGGTGGGGAGGCCGATCATGAAATAGAACTTCACGAGCTCCCAGCCGGCCTGGAAGATCGTCTCCACCGCGTGCTGCAGGTCCGTCTCGGCGTTTCCTTTGTTGATGACGCGCCGCATCCGTTCGCTCCCGGCCTCCGGCGCCACCGTGAACCCGCTCTTGCGGACGCGGGCGATCTGCTCGGCCAGGCGGGCATTCATCGTCTCCGTCCGCAGCGACGGCAGCGAGATGGCGACGTTCTCGGGCCCGAACTCGTCGAAGAAGTCCTCCAGCACACCGTTGATGCAGGAGTAGTCGCCGGCGCTGAGGCTGAGGAACCCCACCTCTTCGTATCCGGTCGAGGCGAGCCCCTCCTCCGCGATGCGGCGGACCTGGTTCGGGTCGCGCTGCCGGGTGGGCCGGGTGATCATTCCTACCTGGCAGAAGCGGCAACCCCGCGTGCACCCGCGCTGGATCTCGAGCGGCAACCTGTCGTGCACCGTCTGCAGGAAGGGGACGATCGGCCTCGCCGCCTGGGGAACGAGGTTCAGGTCCGGGATGGTCCTGCGGACGACCGTCTCGTAGCCCGGCTTGAGCGGCTCGATGGCTGCGATGGTGCGATCCTCGCCGTACCGGAACCGGAAGAGCGACGGCACGTACACGCCCGGGATTTCGGCCAGGTGCCAGAGCAGATCGTCCCGCGGCCCGCCGCTCTTCTTCCAGTCCGCGACGACGTCGCTGATCTCGTGGATCGCCTCCTCGCCTTCGCCGACCACGAACGCGTCGAAGAAATCCGCCACCGGCTCCGGGTTGTAGGCGCAGGGGCCGCCGCCGAGGATGAGCGGGTCTTCCCGGCGGCGATCCTTCGTGAAGAGCGGGATGCCGGCGAGATCGAGCATCGCCAGCACCGTCGTGTAGCAAAGCTCGAACTGCAGGGTGAAGCCGAGGACGTCGAACGCGGTGAGAGGAGCGCGGCTCTCGATGGAGAAGAGGGGCAGCCGCTCCGCTTTCAATGCCGATTCGAGATCCGCCCAGGGCATGAAGACCCGCTCGCAAGCGGCGTCGGGGCGCTCGTTGAGCGCGTGGTAGAGGAGCCGGAACCCGACGTTGCTCATCCCGACTTCGTACGTGTCGGGAAAGGCGAGCGCCCAGGCCACCTTCGCCTTGCGCAGGTCCTTCTTGACGGCATTCCATTCGCCGCCGACGTAGCGCGAAGGCTTCTGCGACTGGAGGATGAGACGGTCGAGGACGGGAAGCGGGTACGCCATCGGACCGATGGGTCTAGCAGCGCGGCTACGCCCGTCAATGGGTGATTTCGAATCCGCTGAACTCGCCCGAAGGCGCAGACCAGGCGACCTTCACGTCGAGAACGCGTGCCGCGGGAGGTCCCCTGCGGCACCAGCGGATGAAATCTTCGACGGCCGGGCGGGAGCCTTCGACCAGTGCCTCCACCGACCCGTCGGAAAGGTTGCGCACCTCGCCGACGAGCCCGAGCCGCTGGCCCTCGTCCTGCGCACTGGCCCGGTACGCGACGCCCTGCACCCGTCCCGTGATCGTCAGCCTTGCCCGGACCGTCTCTTTCATGCGCGCTCGGCCAATAGCGCGCGGAAGGCGTTCTCGTCCACGATCCGTACCCCGAACTCCTTCGCCTTGTTCAGCTTGCTTCCTGCCTCCTCGCCCGCGACGACGAGGTCGGTCTTCCGGCTGACCGATCCGGAGACGCGGCCGCCGCGGCGCTCGATCTCCGCCTTCGCGTCTTCGCGGCTGAGGGAGGAGAGCGATCCGGTCAGCACCACCGTCTTGCCCGCGAACGGTCCCGCGGCCTGCACCACCTCCGGCGCGGGATGGACGCCGGCTTTCAGGAGGCGCGCGACAGCGTCGCGGTTCTCGGCCGTCTGCGTGAAATCGAAGATCTGCTGCGCCACCTCCGGGCCCACGTCCCGCACCCCTTGCAGCTGGTCGAGGGTCGCGTCGAGGAACTTCTCGACCGTCCCGAACTGCAGCGCGAGGGCACGCGCCGTCGCCTCACCGACGAGGCGAATTCCCAGGCCGTAGAGGAACCGCTTGAGCGAGGTGCTCTTCGACGCCTCCAGCGCGGCGAGGAGGTTGTCGACCGACTTGTCGCCCATCCGCTCGAGGGACAACCACTCCTCGCGGGAAAGCCCGTAGAGGTCCGCCGGCGTGTGGACCATCTTCCGCTCGACGAGCTGGGAGCAGGTCTGGTCGCCGAGCCCTTCGATGTCCATCGCCCCGCGGGAGGCGAAGTGCCGCAGCCTTCCGTGGAGTTGCGCCGGGCAGGACAGATTCGAGCAGCGGGTGATGGCCCCCTCCCGATGCGCCTCCGCTCCGCAGGCGGGGCAACGCTTCGGCATCTCGAATTCGGGCAGGCCGCCCTTCGGCCGATCTTCGACGATGACGCGCACGATCTCCGGAATGACGTCCCCGGCTCGGCGGAGGAACACGCGGTCGCCCACGCGCACGTCCTTGCGGCGGACCTCCTCTTCGTTGTGCAGGGTGGCCCGGCTGACCGTGACGCCTCCCACGTGGACCGGAGTGAGGAAGGCGACCGGAGTGAGCGCCCCCGTCCGGCCCACCGAGACCTCGATCTTTTCCACCGTGGTCGCTTCCTCCTCCGCGGGGAACTTGTAGGCGATGGCCCAGCGCGGGGTGCGCGACACGGCGCCCAGCCGTCTGCGCTGGTCCTCGGAATCGACCTTCACCACCGTTCCATCGATCTCGTAGGGGATGTCGTGGCGCCGGGAGAGCAGGTCCTGATAACCGGCGCGCACGTCGTCGAGCGAGTCGCAACGGCGGTTTTCCGGATTCGTGCGTAGACCGAGCTCCTTCAGTTTCGCGAGCTTGTCCCAGTGGGAGGTGAAGACGAGGTCGCCTGTGTCGCCCACGTCGTAGAAGAAGATGGAGAGAGGGCGCTTGGCCGTCTCGCGCGGATCGAGCTGGCGGAGCGATCCGGCCGCTGAATTGCGCGGATTGACGAAGGTGGGCGAGCCTTCGGCCTCGCGCTCCTGGTTGAACTTCACGAAGTCGGCCTTGCGGATGAACACCTCGCCGCGCGCCTCGAAGATCCTCGGAGCTCCCTCGAGGGTAAGCGGAACCGAGCGTATCGTCCGGAGGTTGGCGGTCACGTCCTCGCCCAGCTCGCCGTCGCCGCGGGTGGCGCCGCGGACGAGCTTCCCGTCCTCGTACGTGAGGGTGACGGCGAGCCCGTCGAGCTTGGGCTCGAAGACGTACACGACCCTTTCGTCGCCGAGGAGCCGGCGGACCCGGGTGTCGAACTCGACCAGCTCCTCGTCTGTCATCGCGTTGGCGAGCGACATCATCGGCTTCGCGTGCCGGACCTTGGCGAACCTGTCGGACGGCTGCGCGCCGACGCGCTGTGTGGGCGAGTCGGGAGCACGCAGCTCCGGGTGCTTCTCCTCCAGCCCGGAAAGCTCGCGAAAATACCGGTCGTACTCGGAATCCGAGAGGGTGGGAGCGTCGAGGACGTAGTAGCGGTAGTTCGCCTCGCGGAGGATCCGGCGAAGCTCCTCCACGCGGGCGCTTTGCTCGTTCACGGGGAGCAATCTACCAGCCGACCCTGACACGGGGTGGTCACGCCCGGAAACACTCGCGATGGAATCGTTTGACACCGCAAGGTCCGCTTTCTACAGTCGCCCCGCTTCCGGGAACTCCCACCTGTCGCGCCGCCCGGTCCGGGCGTGCAGCGAACCGCGCAACGACCCTTCGCGCCCGTGCGGCGCGGCCAAGGCACTCGATGAACCTGACAGAGCTCAAGGAGATGAAGATCCTCCAGCTGGCCAAGCTGGCGAAGGACCTCAACATCGAGGCACCCGGCGCGCTGCGCAAGCAGGATCTCATCTTCCACATCCTGCAGGCGCAGAAGTCCGATGCCCCCATCGCGGCGGAAGGGATCATCGAGGTGTTGCCGGACGGATTCGGCTTCTTGCGCAGCGCCGACTTCAGCTTCACCCCCGGGCCCGACGACGTCTACGTCTCGCCCTCCCAGGTCCGCCGCTACAACTTGCGCACCGGCGACATGTTGAAGGGCGAGATCCGCCAGCCCAAGGACAGCGAGCGTTATTTCGCCCTCCTCAAGGTCGACGAGATCAATTTCGAGAAGCCGATCGAAGGCGCGCAGAAGATCCTCTTCGACAATCTCACCGCGCTCTACCCGACCAAGCGGATCAAGCTCGAGTACAACAAGGACAACATGTCGACCCGGATCATCGATCTGCTCACGCCGATCGGACTCGGGCAGCGCTGCCTCATCGTCGCTCCGCCGCGGGCGGGCAAGACGGTGCTGATGCAGGACATCGCGCACGCCGTCACCGCCAACCATCCTGACGCGTTCCTCATCGTCCTTCTCGTCGACGAGCGGCCCGAAGAAGTCACCGACATGCAGCGGACGGTGCGCGGCCAGGTCGTGTCGTCCACTTTCGACGAGCCCGCCACCCGGCACGTCCAGGTCGCGGAGATGGTGATCGAGCAGGCGAAGCGTCTCGTCGAGACGGGGAGGGACGTGGTCATCCTCCTCGACTCGATCACGAGACTCGCCCGGGCCTACAACGCCACGGTTCCCTCTTCCGGGAAGATCCTCTCCGGAGGCGTCGACTCGAACGCGCTGCACAAGCCGAAGCGGTTCTTCGGGGCGGCCCGCAACTGCGAGGAAGGCGGCTCGCTCACCATCATAGGTACCGCGCTCGTCGATACCGGCTCGCGGATGGACGAAGTGATCTTCGAGGAGTTCAAGGGGACCGGCAATTCGGAAATCATCCTGGACCGCAAGGTGGCCGACAAGCGGACCTTCCCGGCGATCGACATCACCCGGTCCGGAACCCGCAAGGAAGAATTGCTGGTGCCGAGCGATACCCTCAAGAAGATGTATGTGCTCCGTAGGATCCTCAATCCGATGGGTACGGTCGATGCAATCGAATTCCTGCTCGACAAGCTTCGTCAAACCAAAGGCAACAGCGAGTTCTTCGATTCGATGAATACCTGACGCGGTACGGCTTCGACCCGCTGCGATCTCTGGCGGGGATCGATCAACTGCATTCTATTGGCCGGGCCTGTGCCCGGCCGATTTCATTTCATCGTTCGTTCCCAGCCCGGCCAGCATGTCCCGGGCGCGGTGCAGGAGCGCCGCCGGGTTCGTGACCGGCAGCGAGCAGCGCATGCCGGAACAGATCAGAGCCTGAGCGCCCTCCCCCTGCAGCACCGCGCTGCGCGCCGGATGGTTTTCGTCCAGAGTTCTGCTGCCGGTGAGCGCACAGACGGACCGTTCCAGGTACGGCAGGCTCAACGCCGCCTCGCGGAGACGCCCGCTCTGGCCGCCGCTGATCACGATGGTCAGGCCGCGCAGGTACAGATCGAGAGCATTGAGCACCGATGCGTGCGCGACCGGCTCGATCCGCGCGATACCGGCCAAAGTCGTGAGCGCGCTTTCCGCCAGCGCACGATCGTCTTCCGCGCCTGTCACCTGCGCGAGCCGGACCAGTGCTTCCGCAAACACGCCATTGGCATTGGGCACGGCGTCATCGTGGGTCGGCTGCGGCCGGACGAGAAGCCTTTCCCCATCCTTGGCGGTCATCGCGAGAATCCCGGTCTCCGATACGATGAAGTCCCGCAGCAGCACGTCGCGCCAACGTTGCGCATCGTCGAGATAGGCCGCCCGTGCGGTCGCCTCGAACAGGCTCAGCGCAGCCCGCATCATCGCCGCGTGGTCGAGCGCGAAGCC
>JBJMQD010000459.1:0-23326 GCA_045802855.1 Myxococcales bacterium
GCGCTCGAGGCGGAACAGCTCGGCGAGCAGGAGCTGGAGGAAGTGGCGCGCATGCTGGCGCAGATGTCGCCGCTCTCGCAGGCCCTGCTCACCGGCCGCACCGATCGGCTGGCGCGCATCCTCCGGCAAGCGGTGCTCAACATCGATTTCCGCGGGCTGCAGAGCCCGCTGCAGCGCGGGTTCTACGCGCGGCGCCTGCTCCAGGGGGCGGGCGGATCCCAGGCGGAGAAGGAGCTGCAGCAGCTGCTCCAGATGCTGCAGGAGCGCGGGCTCGATCCGGCGGTTCTCGAGCTTGCCACCCGGCGGGTCAGCGAGACCCTGAAGGCGCTCGAAGAGGCCGCGCGCCGCGCCGTCGATCGGGAGCAGAAGGCCCGAGACCCGGAGTCGCGCGGCGAGAAGTCGCTGGTGCACCGCAACCTCGCCTCGCTGACGCCCGACGAAGTGCAGCGCATGCGCGCGGTGGTGCGGCGGCTCGCCGAGCGTCTCAAGGCGCGACTCTCGCGGCGGCGCAAGGTGCGCAGGCGCGGCCACCTCAGCGTCCGGCGGACGCTGCGCAAGAACCTCTCCACCGGCGGCGTGCCATTCAAGCTGGTGTTTCGCTCCCGCCGGCCGGAACGGCCCGAGATCGTCGTCCTCTGCGACGTCAGCGACTCGGTCCGCAACGTCTCGCGGCTGATGCTGCAGTTCGTCTACACGCTGCAGGCGCTTTACGCGCGCGTCCGCTCGTTCGTGTTCGTGAGCGACGTCGGCGAGGTGACCCACCTGTTCAAGAAGATGGACGTCTCCTCGGCGGTCGATCTCGCCACCGCCGGACGAGTCATCAACACTTCCGCGAACTCGAATTACGGCCACGCGTTGAAGATGTTCGAGAGCACCTGGATGGGATCGGTGACCCGGAGGACGACGGTCATCGTCATCGGCGACGGCCGCACGAACTACAACCCACCGAACGCCTCGGTCCTCGCCGAGCTGAAGCGCAAGGCCCGCCGCGTCCTGTGGCTCTGTCCGGAAGAGGAGGCGAGCTGGGGTTTCGGCGACAGCGAGATGCCGCTCTATGCCCGATATTGCACCCGCGTCGTGGTGGTGCGCTCGTTGGACGACCTCGCCCGGGCGGCGGCCGAGGTGCTGCCCTGACCGCTCCTTTCCGTGCTAACAATCGCACCCGCCCGATGAGGCGGAACGCCTGGAGCCTGTGCGATTGAGCACCCCGCCCATCCCAGACTGGCAAGAGCAGCTTCAAGCTAGCCTGAGGCGCGCGAACGACGCGATTTCGCGGGGCGTCACGCAGCAGGAGGAGATGGTCCACGCCTGGACCGAAAGCCTTCGCAGCGCCTATCCGGACTGGGGCCGCGAACGCTGGCAGCGAAGGCTCGAGCGCAAGCTCCGCCGCCGTGCCGAGCGCGAGGCGCGCATCGCGAACGCCAGCCTGTTCGAGGGTTACCTGTGGCTCCTCGGCGCCATCGTCCTCTTCATCGTGGCGCTGAGCGCCTTGCCCTTCCTCTGGTGGCTCATCTTTCCCGCGGCGGGGCTCGGCAGCCGCGGGACGCGGGTGATCGCCCGCCATACCGGCATCACTCGACCTGCCGCCGACATCCCCGTGTCGGCCCGGGTCCCCGCCGGGATCAGCGCCGCGGACGCCCAGGCGCGAGTCCGGGCACAGCGGTTCGGATCGCTCGGCGGCAGCCGGTTCGACGCCGCAACGGCGCGGTCCCAGGTCCCCACCACCGCGGTCGCGACTCCTCCCGGCGCCGATCCACGCGACGTCCGGGTCGACGCCATCTGCGACAAGATCCTCGCCGAGCTGCGCACCTCGCCCGACGCGGTGAAGGAGATCTTCCGCAAGCCCGAGGAGACCATCGCCGCGTTGCGGAGCACCTGCCGCGACCTGACGCGAAGAGAGCGCGACTTGCGCCGCTTCCTCTCCGCCGAGGAGGACATCCGGCTCACGAAGGAGCGCGAGGCGCTCGCCAAGCGGATCGAGATCGAGGCCGACGAGGTGACGAAGATGCGCCTCGCGAGCGCCCTCGCCGCTCTCGATGCCCAGCGCGATCAGCGGGCGGAGCTGACCAGGAGCGCAGCGCGCTTCGACGCCGAGCACACCCGCATCTCGTACACGCTGGAGAGCCTGTACACGCAGATCGTCCGCATGCGTTCGGCCGACTCGGCCTCGGTGGACGTGGCCGGGGCAGGGCTGCGCAGAAGCCTCGATCTCCTCTCCCACGAGGTGAACGCGCTCGCCGACGCGCTCGAGCGCGTGAACCGGGGCGAAGTCCCGCGGATGCAGGCGCTCGGCGAGGGGCCCGCCTCGAGCGACGAGGGGCCGCCGGGAGCGCGAGGCACGAGGGAGAAAGCATGACCGTTCGCGCCTACCACGCACGGGTCCCGCAGATTGCGCCCGACGCCTTCGTCGCGGACAGCGCGATGGTGGTCGGCTACGTCACCGTCGGGGCCCGGGCCAGCATCTGGTACGGCACTGTGCTGCGCGCGGAGGAGCAACCCGTCGTCGTCGGCGAGGACAGCAACATCCAGGACAACTCCGTCATCCACGTCACCAACGAACGGATCGGCACCCGGGTCGGCGCGCGCGTTACGGTCGGCCACCGGGTCACGCTCCACGGCTGCACGGTGGGAGACCTCTGCCTCGTCGGCATCGGCAGCGTCGTCCTCGACGACGTCGAGATCGGCACGGAGACGATCGTCGGCGCGGGAAGTCTGGTGACGCCGGGCACGAAGATTCCGCCTCGCGTGCTCGCGCTCGGAGCGCCGTGCCGGGTGAAGCGGCCGCTCACGCCGAGCGAGCTCGAGTCGCTGCGGGAAAGCGCCGACCGCTACGTCCACCTCGCCCGCGAGCACAAGGTGCTCAAATGAGCGATCTGTTCGGCGCGCTCCGGGCGGCGCCGCTCCTGCGCGATTTCAGCGACGTCGGCGTCCGCATCCTCGCCGCCGCCTGCGAGGAGCGGGTGGTCGGCCGCGGCACTTTCGCGTTCCGTGGCGGCGACAAGTCGGAGTGCCTCATGTTCGTCGCCCGTGGAACGCTGCAACTGCAGCCGCGGGACGGCGGGGCGCCCCTCGGCGAAGTTTCGGCGGGCGACACCCTCGGCAACCTCGCGCTCCTCGCTCCGGGGGAACACGTGCTTTCCGCGCTGGCGTCGAGCGACGTGGTGCTGGCGGTGCTCAAGCGCTCGGCGTTCGAAAATCTCCGCAAACAGAAACCGCAAGCGAGCCTGAAGCTCCTTCTGGCGCTCGCCAAGGACTTCGCCGAGCGCGTCCGCGACGCCAGGGGACCGCTCCGCGAGTTCCTCGCCTGGCAGGTGGGCAAGCGGCAGGCGGAGCGTGGGTAGGATCCGCGTCGCTGGAAATCTCTAGAAAAGACAGTCCTCCGGAGGTTCCTTGCTCCTTCGGGAACGCCCGGGTACTTTCGGACGTTGGTCCAATCGCGGCCACCAGGTCGCGCCACAGGCTCTTCATGGGCCTCACCGGGAGCCGCGACTGCATAAGGAGCTCTACCACTTCCTCCTGCAATTCCACGGTGTCGCCGGCTATGTAGGCGTCTTCTCCGTCCTCATCGCTTGCGGTCTGGGACTGCCCCTTCCGGAGGACGTGGCGCTCATCACCGGCGGGTATCTCGCGGGCAAGGGTCCGCCCATCGGCGTCGGCTCGGTCTGGGGGATGATCTTCGTCGGCCTCGCCGGAATCCTGATCGGCGACTCCATCATCTTCCGCGCCGGTGCGACGTACGGCGAAGCGCTCCTCAATACCCGCCTCGGTCGCCACATTCCGGGGGAGAAGGTCGCGCGGATCATTGGCCTCTTCGACCGGCATGGCGCGAAGTTCATCATGGTCGCGCGGTTCCTTCCCGGAGTTCGCGCCGTCACCTACTTCGTCGCCGGCACGACGGGCGTGCCGTACTGGAAGTTCCTCCTTTTCGATGGTCTCGCTGCCTGCGCCTCCGCTCCGGGCTGGGTCCTGCTCGGGCACTGGGCCGGCAAGCACCGCATGTTGAACAAGGCCTGGCACTGGGCCAAGCAGGTCCAGCTGGGAATCCTCGTGGTGGTGCTGGCCGCCATCGTCCTGTGGTTCGTCTTCGCCTACATCCGCAAGCGCATGCGCAAGCCGGCGCCGGCGGCGCTCTCCGCACTGCCGGGCGGCCGCGTCGCTTCCGAGCCGCCCCCGCTCAAGCGCACCACCGAGGCCTGAGCGCGCGAGCGGGGTTGCCAGCCTTGCGTTTCCGCAGCAGCTCGTTGACATACAGACATACGACGCATATGCTTAGACATATGCGCACCACGGTCCGGCTTGACGATGCGCTGCTCGAGCGTGCACGTAAGGAAGCCGACCGTCGCGGGCTCACGCTGACCGCGCTGATCGAACAAGGGCTCGAGCTCGCACTCCGAAAGCCGATGGCTCGGCACCACCGGGAGCGCGTGCGCTTGCCCGTCTCGCGTGCCCGCGGCGGAGCGCAGCCGGGAATCGACCTCGACGATAGCGCCGCACTTCTGGATGCGATGGATGAGCGCCGTTGATCCTTCCGGACGTCAATGTCCTTGTGTATGCGTTTCGGCCCGACAGCCCCGAGCACCCGAGGTACCAGACGTGGCTCGAGGATGTCGTCAACGGAACGGCCGCATACGGCATCGCACCGCAGGTGCTTGCGAGCGTGGTGCGAATCTGCACGCATCCACGGATCTTCAGCCAACCCGATCCGGCGCGAGACGTGTTCGTGTTCGCCCGTGTCCTTCTCGAGCATCCGAACGCCACGGTCGTCATTCCGGCGGAGCGTCACTGGTCGATCTTTGAATCGCTGTGCGACCAATCGCGGGCGACGGGGAACCTGGTCCAGGATGCGTGGTTCGCCGCGCTCGCCATCGAGTCCGGCTGCGAGTGGATCACGACCGATCGCGACTACGCACGGTTTCCCGGTCTGACGTGGCGTCCGCCGTTTGATCGGACCTGATAATCGAACGCAGATGCCAAAATGCCGCGGATTGACGCTAGGCCCGCGGCTCCGGGCCCTTTCCGCCGCCGAACAGACGCTTCAACCAGCCCAGCACTCCGCTCGCTTGTGCGGGCGGTTGCGCAGGAGGGGCCGCGGCAGGTGCTTGCGGCGGCGGCGGCTGTCCGTCCTCCTCGAGCCGCTTCTTGATCTCCTCCGGAGTCGCCCGGGTGGTGAAGGTCGTGGTCGCCGTCCGCGCGGTGCCTTGCTCTTCGGCGGTCACGGTCAGGAGCGCCTCCCCCGAGAGCGCGAACATGACTTCGAACTGGACCGACCCGCGCAGCCCCTTCGGCAGGTCTTTCACCGTGAGCGTTCCCAGGTACTCGTTCTCCTGCGCCTTGTCGCTGTCGCCCTGGAAGACGGCGATCTCCAGAGTGTCCTGGTTGTCCCGGGTAGTGGCGATGGTGTAGCCGCGCCGGTGGGGCAGGGGGGTGTTGCGCTCGATGACCTTCTTGAAGCGCCCGCCCGGGAGCCCGATACCGACGCTCATCGGCAGGACGTCGATGAGGACGACGCCGCCGATGTTCCCCGAGCCGAGGCTGTCCGCGAGGATCGCGGCTCCCAGCGCCACCGCCTCGTCCGGGTGTACCGCCTTGGAAGGCTCGCGATCGAAGAAGGCACGGATCCGCTCCCGGACGAGGGGCATCCGGCTCTGGCCGCCGACGAGCAGCACGTCCTGCAGATCCTTCGGGCCGAGTCCCTTCGCCTCGAGCACCTCCTTGCAGACCGCGAGCGTGCGGTCGACGAGGTGCCCCGTGAGGAGGACGAGCTCCGTCCGCGTCAGGGTGGCGTCGAGGTCGTACGGCTTCTCGCCGACCAGCGCCACGAAGGGAACGTTGATCCTCGTCTCCATCTGCTCGCTGAGCGCGATCTTGGCGCGCTCCGCCGCGTCGGTGATGCGCTGCAGGGCGACGCGGTCGCCGGGGAAATCGATCCCGTTCTTCTCCTTGAAGACAGAGAGCAGGTGGTCGACGATCACCTTGTCGAAGTCGACGCCTCCGAGGAAGGTGTTCCCGCCGGTCGAGACCACCTCGTAGACGTTCGCGTGCAGCTCGAGGACGCTGGCGTCGAAGGTGCCGCCGCCCAGGTCGTAGACGAGGACCCGCTGCTCGAGGGTACGCCCGTGGCCGAACGCGAGCGCCGCCGCCGTGGGTTCGTTGAGGATCCGTTCGACGGTGATCCCGGCGAGGGCGCCGGCCTCGCGGACCGCCTGCCGCTGATTGTCGTTGTAATAGGCGGGGACGGTGATGATGGCGCGGGTCACCTCGGTGCCCAGCCAGTGCTGTGCGATCTCGCGCACCTCGCCGAGCACCATCGCCGAGATGCGCTGCAGGGAAAGCACCTGGTCGCCGAGCCGCACCGCCGCCTCGCCGTTGTCGCCCTCGATGACGTCGTAGGCGAAGCGTCCGGCGATCTCGGTGACCGACGGCGACGAGAACGGCCTTCCCACCAGCCGCTTCGCGCCGACCACCGTGTTGCGCGGGTTGATGAGGAGCTGGCTCTTCGCCGGATGGCCGACGATGAACTTGCCCTTCTCGTTGTAGGCGACGATGGAGGGGATGGTCGGGTAGCCCTCGCGCGAAGGGATGACCATCGGTTTTCCGTCCTTCACGACCGCGGCGCAGGCGTTCGTGGTGCCGAGATCGATCCCGATCACGGACGGCTTCTTGGCCGGCGGGGGGACAGAAGGCGGCTGCTCGGGCTTTTCGACCTTGGCCGGCTTCTCCTCCGGTCTGGCCGGGCCATCGCCTCCGGCCGCTACCCGGGGAGCGGGCGTCTCCGGCTTCTCTTGCTTGGCGAGGGGCGAAGGCGCGGCGACGACCGGCGGTGCGGGCTTCTGCACCGCGCCCTTTACCGGTTCCGTCTTGAGCGGCTGGGGCGGGACGCCGCCGAGAGCGAGGATCAGGTCGCGGCCGGCGTCGTCGATGGCGAGGAGCTTGAGCTCCATGCCCGGATCCCCGGCGCGGGGCAGGACCGGCGCGCCGGGCTGGGGCGGCTCGCGGACCCGCACGACTCTCGCGGCAGCGCGGAAGCAGAGCTGTCCGCTCGAGAGCAGCGCGTCGAGCCGCACGAGCGTGTCCACCGGGCGCGGCTGCTTCGTGCGGATGAAGAACTTCGACTGCTTCAGATCCGCGCCGTACTTCGCCCCCACCTCGTCGGGCGTTGCGCAGGGGAGCTTGAGCTGGAGCCCGACGGCCGGCCGCTTGCCGCCCGGAGGGCGTCCGCCCGGAGGCAGGGAAGGCGGTCCTCCTGGGCCGGACTCGGACATTCGCGGCAGATTGCACCGCCCCGACGACCCCGGCAAGAAATCCAGGGATGGCCGGGTAGTTTGCCGCTCTGGAGAGCGGACGATAGACTTGGCCGTTATCCGGTGACCCCATGCTCGATCCGAATCTTCCGCTCGCGCTGACCTTCGACGACGTACTGCTGCTGCCCGCGGAGAGCGAAATCCTGCCCCGCCAGGTCGAGGTGTCCGCGCAGCTCACGCGCAACATCCGCCTGAAGATCCCGTTCGTCAGCGCGGCCATGGATACCGTCACCGAGGCGCGCACCGCCATCGCGATGGCCCAGTCGGGCGGGATGGGCTTCATCCACAAGAACCTCGGGGTCGCCCAGCAGGCGCTCGAGGTCACCAAGGTCAAGAAGTACGAGAGCGGAATGGTGGTCGATCCGGTCACCATCGAGCCCGAGGCGCGGCTGTACCAGGCGGTCGAGCTGATGCGGCAGCACGAGATCAGCGGGATTCCCGTCACACGCAAGGGACGGCTCGTCGGCATCCTCACCAACCGCGACATCCGCTTCGAGAAGAACCTCGAGCAGCGCGTCGAGGACGTGATGACGCGAGAGCTCATCACCTGCCGCGAGGGCATCTCGCAGGACGCCGCGAAGGAGCTGCTCCACGTAAACAGGATCGAGAAGCTCCTCGTCGTCGACGAGAAGTACGAGCTCAAGGGGCTCATCACCATCAAGGACATCGAGAAGACCCGCCAATTCCCGAACGCCGCCAAGGACGAGCACGGGCGTCTTCTCGTCGGCGCGGCGGTAGGAGTGGGGCCCGATCGCGACGAGCGCGTGCACGCGCTCTTGCGGGCCGGTTGCGACATCATCTGCGTCGACACGGCGCATGGCCACGCGAAGGGCGTCGTGGACGCCGTCCGCTCGCTGCGCAAGAACTTCAAGGACATGGAGCTCGTCGCCGGCAACGTCGCGACGGGCGAAGGCGCCGCCGCCCTTTGCGAGGCAGGCGTCGACGCGGTCAAGGTCGGCATCGGTCCCGGCAGCATCTGCACGACCCGCGTCGTGGCGGGCGTGGGAGTGCCGCAGATCAGCGCGGTGGACGCGTGCGTCCGGGCGGCGTCGCGCTTCGGCGTTCCCTGCATCTCGGACGGCGGAATCAAGTATTCGGGCGACGCGGTGAAGGCGATCGCCGCGGGCGCGCACACCGTGATGATCGGGTCCCTGTTCGCCGGCACCGAAGAGGCGCCTGGCGAGGTGATCCTGTACCAGGGCCGCTCGTACAAATCGTACCGCGGCATGGGATCGCTCGGCGCCATGCGCCAGGGCTCGAAGGACCGTTACTTCCAGGCCGGCGAGGAGGACAACCAGAAGCTCGTCCCCGAGGGCATCGAAGCGCGCGTCCCCTACAAGGGTCCCCTGGCGATGAACGTGCACCAGCTCGTCGGCGGATTGCGCGCCGGCATGGGCTATACCGGGTCGCGGAACCTGGAAGAGCTGCGAACCCGGGCGAAGTTCATCCGCATCACGCAGGCCGGCCTGCGCGAGAGCCACGTCCACGACGTCCAGGTCACGCAGGAAGCGCCCAACTACCGGGTCGAATCCTGAAGCGGAATCGCGGTCTTTTGACTTTCATCCTGGTCTTCCCGGTCGCCTTCTTCCTCTTCACCGGCTTGCGCGCGGTGCAGCTTGCCCGGGAGGGCGAGGTGCCGGGCACGCTCCGCGATCTCGACTGCGACGGAAAGGTCTCTTTCGTGGAGTGGCTCCGGGGCGGCCTCGATTTCCGGCTGCGCGGACGCGCCGACGGATGCACGGACATCGTCCACGTCAAGAGCGGGCGGGTGCTCGTGGTGCACTGCGACACCGAGCCGAGCTGCAGGCCGCAGCGCAAGCGGTAGTGTCCGCCGGCGGCGCAGCGGGGTCACGGAACGTGGGCGGGGGCGAGCCCGGGTGGCCGTCCCGGGCCTTGCAGGCACACCCGTAAGATCTGCTGTTTTCATCCAGCGCGGCGGCGTCCGGTCCGAAGCCGCATGGAGGCGTTCCGGGAGATGCTCGATTTCATCGAAATGGCGGGCTCGGCGGTGGTGGCCATGCTCTACGTGGCCATTCTCGCCGCGGTAGTCACCCGCAAGCCGCAAAAGAGATCCGAGGCGGCCCCGACGCCGCTACGAGCCGTAGAAGAGTCGTACGAGCGCTAGCGGGAAGATGGGGATGTAGGTCGACAGTAGCAGCACGATGAGCAACGTCCCGACGAACCAGACGTTGACCTTCGACACCTCCCACATGTCCGCCTTGGCGATCGAGCACGCCACCGTGAGCACGCTCGCGACCGGCGGCGTCTGCTGACCGATTCCCAGGTTGATGGTGATGATGATCCCGAACTGCACGGGATCGATGCCCACGGCCTGGACGAGCGGCATCACGACCGGCACCACCAGGATGATGGCCGCCGCGGAGTGAAGGAAGAACCCCAGCAAGAGGAAGAGCACGTTCAGGAGCAAGAGCACGACCCACTTGCTGGTGGAGATGGCCATCACCGCCGCCGCCAGCTTCTGGGGCGCCTGGATCTCGGTGAGGTGCACGCCGAGGAGCGCCGAGGCGGCGACGAGCAGCATGACGACGGCCGTCTGCGTGACGCCGTCGATGAGCGCGACCCACAGGTCGTGCCAGTGCAGCTCGTGATAGATGCCCGCGCCGATCACGATCGCGGCCACGACCGCGAGCGCCGCTCCTTCGGTGGCGGTGACCACGCCGCCGAAGATGCCGCCGAGGATGATGGCCGGCAGCACCAGCGCCCATGACGCTTCCTTGAACGCGGGCCAGACGTTGGCGGCGACGAACTTCTGCTCGACCGGGAAATCGTGCAGCCGGGCGAAGCGCCAGCTGATCACCATCATCAAGAGCCCACCCAGGACGCCTGGGAGGATCCCGGCCACGAACAGCTTCACCACCGACGTATCCGCCATCGCGGCGTAGAGGATCATCGGGATCGATGGCGGGATGATGACCGCCAGCGTCGCCGAGGACGACAGCACCGCGGCGGAGAACTCCTTCGTGTATCCCTTGCTCTTCATCGCCGGGATGAGGATGGAGCCGAGTGCCGCGGCATCCGCGACCGCCGACCCCGAGATCTCGGCGAAGAACATCGAGGTGACGATGGTGACCTGGGCGAGAGCGCCCCGCATCCACCCGAGCAGCGCCGAGGACAGCGCGATCAGCCGCCGCGAGATCCCCGACGCGTTCATGATCGCGCCCGCCAGGATGAAGAGCGGAATCGCGATCAGCGGGAAGCTCGTCGCGCCGGTGTACATGGCGATCGGCGCATTGGGGAGCGCGGCGACGCCGCCGGTCTGGAAGATCGCGATCGCCGCCACCACCCCGAGCGCGATGGCGATCGGGACGTTGACGAAGACGAGCAGGAGCACTGCCCCGAAAAGGACGAAGATCTCCATCAGTGCGCGAGCTCCTTGGACGCCTTCTCCACGTCGTCAGGCGGAGGCGCCTCGCCCTTCGCTTCCCGGAGCCGCTCCGGAAGGTTGAGCAGCTCCGCGACGATGAAGAGGACGGCTCCGATCGGAATCACCGACTGCGTCAAGCGGACGGGGATATCGACGCTGACGAGCGTCTCTCCCCCGAGCTCGCCCAGGATGCGCGCGCCTTGCCAGGCGAGGAGCAGGAAGAAGCCGGTGACCGCGATCTCGCGAATCACCAGGGCGGTGGTGCGCCCGCCTCGCGGCATCGCGCGCACGAAGCCGGGGAAGCCGATGTGCGCG
This sequence comes from Myxococcales bacterium, assembly GCA_045802855.1. Taxonomy (GTDB): domain Bacteria; phylum Myxococcota; class Myxococcia; order Myxococcales; family 40CM-4-68-19; genus VBKO01. The sequence continues at coordinate 11,002 of JBJMQD010000459.1, forward strand.
CGCTTGAGCGCGGCGAGCGCGCTCCCGTAGTAGGTGAGCCAGGCGAGGAGCACCGAGGCGACCTCGTCGTACCAGACCAGCGGCCGCCGGAAGGCGCGAAAGACGATCCCGGCCAGTACCTCCACAGCGAGGACCACGAGGAGGCCGACCGTGACCACCTCGAAGATGCGCTCCACCCCCTGTCGCAGCTTCGTCACTTCGCCGATCCGAGCGCGATGGCCTTGTCGATCATCTCCTTGCCGTTGGGGACTTCCTGGGCGAACTCGTCGTAGACGGGCTTCGAGGCCTTCTGGAAGGCCGCCTTGTCGGCGTCGTTCACCTTGAGCCCCGCCTCCTTGATCTTCCCGAGCAGGTCCTTGTCCATCTTGGCGCCGTTCTCGTAGACGAAGGGCTGCGTCTCGCGGGCGGCCTCCTCGACGGCTTTGCGGACGTCCGCCGGCAGCGCGCTCCACTTCCGCGGCGACACGACCAGGTAGGCCGGCGTGTAGACGTGATCGGTCATGGAGAGGAACTTCTGCACCTCCTGGAACTTCGAGGTGTAGATCTGCGTGAGCGGGTTCTCCTCTCCGTCCATCACCCCCGTCTGCAGGGCGACGAAGACCTCCGAGAGTCCCATGGCCGAGGGGCTCGCGCCGTAGGCCTGGAACATCTTGATGCGCCACTTCCCCTTGGGGACCCGCAACTTGATTCCGCGGAGATCCTCGGGGACCTTGATGGGGTGGGCGTTGTTGGTGATCTGCCTGAACCCGTTCTCCCACACGGCCAGCACCTTGTAGCCGGACTTCTCGGCGAGAGGCGCGAGCGTGGGCCAGACGATCTCCTTCTCGATCCGCTTCATGTGCTCCCGGTCGCGGACGAGGTAAGGCATCTCGAAGAGGCCGTAGGCGCCGACGAGCGACGACATCACCGTCGAGGGAACGGTCATGTCGAGGGTCCCGAGCTTCACCTTCTGCATCATCTCGGTGTCGTCGCCGAGCTGGCTCGAGCCGAATACCTGGACGACCACCTTTCCCTTGGTCTTCTCCTTCACTCGTTTTGCGAATTCGTCGGCGCTCAGCGCGAAGAGCGATCCGGGCGATCCGACGTGTCCGAGCTTCAGCTCGGTCGTCTGGGCACTCGCGGGTGTGACGGCGCAGAGCAGGATGGCTGCGGCGAGAAGTGTTTTCATGTCTGGGCTCCGGAGTGGCGGGGCATGGTACACGTTTGCACGATCCGACAGAAGTCGCGTGCGCGCCGGTCCTCAGGTGGCTGTCGAGCCGAGATAATCGAGGGCCGAGGCAACTCCGCCCGGCGAGAACGGGATCCGCGCGAGCTTGAGGCCCATCTCCACCCCGGACAGCGTTCCGGCCAGCATCAGATCGTTGAACCATCCGAGATGACCGATGCGGAAGAGCTTTCCCTTGAGCTTTCCCAGGCCCTGGCCGAGGGAGAGATCGAAGCGCTCGAGGATGATGCCGCGCAGGCGATCCGCGTCGTGGCCTTCGGGAAGGCGGATGCCGGTGAGCGAGTCGGAATGCTCGCGCTCGTCGACCGCGTTCAGCTCGAGGCCCCAGCCGCGGACCGCGCGCCGCGTTGCCTCCGCCAGCCGGTGATGGCGGGCGAAGACGTTCGGGAGCCCTTCCTCGGCGAGCATGTGGAGGGATTCGCGCAGCCCGTAGAGGAGGTTGGTCGCGGGCGTGTAGGGGAAGAAGCCGTTCTCGTTGGCCTGCAGCATCGGCTCCCAGTCCCAGTACGAGCGGCGCAGCTTCGAGAGTTTCGCCGCCGCCAGCGCCTTCGGCGAGAGCGCGTTGAAGGAGAGCCCGGGCGGCAGCATCAGCCCCTTCTGCGAGCCGCCCACGGTGACGTCCACCTTCCACTCGTCGTGGCGGTAGTCGATCGACCCGAGCGACGAGATGGTGTCGACGAAGAAGAGGGCAGGGTGGCGGGCGCGATCGATCGCCGCGCGTACTTCCGGGATGCGGGAGGCCACGCCCGTCGAGGTCTCGTTGTGCACCGCACAGACCGCCTTGATCGAGTGCTGCGAGTCGGCCGTGAGCTTCTGCTCCACCACGGCAGGATCGACCCCATGGCGCCAGTCGCCGGGGACCATCTCGACGCGCAGCTCGAGGCGATCCGCGATCCCCCGCCAGAGGGTGGCGAAGTGACCCGTCTCGAACATCAGCACCCGATCGCCCGGAGAAAGCGTGTTGACGAGGGCCGCCTCCCAGGCGCCCGTCCCGGAGGACGGATAGATCACCACCGGATGGGCGGTGCCGAAGACCTTCCGGATCCCGGTCAGCACTTCCTTCGCGAGCGTGGCGAACTCGGGCCCGCGGTGATCGATCGTCGGGCGATCCATCGCCCGCAGGACGCGGTCGGGAACGTTGGTCGGGCCGGGGATCTGCAGGAAATGCCTGCCGCTCGGATACGCCACGGTCACTCCCCTCGCCAGCGCGGCTTGCGCTTCGCCAGGAACGACTCGACGCCTTCCTGGAAATCGTTGCTCGTGTAGCTACGCACGACGAGCGACTCGCCGCCGCCGGGGTTCCAGTGGCGGACGATCGCGTTCAGCGCCTCCTTGGTCCCGCGCAGGGTCAAGGGGGCGTGCTCGAGCAGCGTCTTCGCCATCGCCTCCGCGCGGGCGTGGAGCCCCTCCTCGGTCGTGATCTCGCTGAGGAGCCCGACCCTATGCATCTCCTGCGCGTCGAGGAGGCGCGCGAGGTAGATCATCTCCTTGGTGCGGGCGACCCCGAGGAGGGCCGCGAGCCGGGCATGGTTTCGCATCGAGAGCGTGTTGCCCAGCGTCCGCGCGATGGGAAACCCGAATTTCGCGGAGGGTGCTCCGATGCGCAGATCGCAGGCCGCCGCGATCCCGGCGCCGCCCCCCGTGCAGGCTCCCTGGATCGAGGCGATGGTCGGGACGCGCACGTCCTCGAGCGCGTCGAAGACGGCGTCCATCCGCTTCTCGTAGGCGAGGGCCTGCTCCGCGGTGCGGAACTCGCGGAACTGCGAGATGTCGGTGCCGGACACGAAGGCCTTGTCGCCCGCGCCGCGGAGGATGAGGACCCGGACCGAACCGTCGGTGTCGATCCGGCGGCAGATCTCGCCGATGCGATCGTACATCGCGAAGGTCATCGCGTTGCGCGCCTCGGGCCGGTTGAAGGTCAGCCAGGCGATGCCGGACGGTTTCACCTCGAAGAGGATCTCTTCGCTCATGCCTGCATCCTGACGACGCGCGCTGTTTCGAGCGCGCCGATCTCGTCCTTGGAATAGCCGATCTGCGAGAGGATCTCGGCGGTGTGCTCGCCGAGCAGCGGGCCGGCGCGCTCCACGCGGGCGGGCGTCCCGGACATCCGCATCGGCGAGCCGATCTGCTTCACCTTGCCCAGCCTTACGTGTGGAGCCTCGGGAAAGAACCCTCGCGCGTTCAGGTGCGGGTCGTTGAACACCTGATCGTACGTCTGGATGACGCCGCAGGGAACGCCCGCGTCCTGCAGTTTCGCGACCCAGGCGGCGGCGCGGCCGCGCGTCGTGACTTCTTCCAGAAGCGGGATCAATTCGCGGCGGTTCTGGTGGCGCAGGTGGTTCTTCAGGAAGCGCGCATCTGCTTTCAGATGGGTTGCGCCGAGCGCATCGCAGAGCGACTCCCAGATCTTCTGCGAAGTGGCCCCCACGGTGAACCAGCCGTCCTCCGCGCGGAGCGCCTGGTACGGCGCGCTCGTCTGGTGCGCGGAGCCGAGGGGCTTCGGGACTTCACCGGTGGCGAAGTACCGCCCCGCCTCCCAGATGGCGAAGGAGACGCCGGACTCGAAAAGGCAGACATCGACGAACGTTCCGCGCCCGGTCCGCTCGCGGGCGTGGAGCGCGGCCACCGCCGCGAGCGCGCCGTACAGCGCGCAGGTCAGATCCGTCACGGGGACGCCGACCTTCACCGGGCCTCCGCCGCCTTCGGGCCCCGTGATCGACATGAGCCCGCTCATCCCCTGGGCCATGATGTCGAGGCCCGGTCGATCCGCGTACGGCCCGTCCTGGCCCCAGCCCGAAGCGGCGACGTAGATGAGGCGGGGATCGAGGGCCGCGAGCTTCGGATAATCGATGCCCAGCTCCGCCATCGTTCCGGGGCGGAGGTTCTCCACCACGATGTCCGCCTTGCTCACCAGCCTGCGGAAGACGTCCTTGCCTTTCCCGGACTTGAGGTCGAGCGCGAGCGATCGCTTGTTGCGGTTCAGGCGCACGAACGGGGAGGACTCGCCGCCTTCCAGGAAGGGGCCGCTCGCACGGGTGAGATCGCCTCCGTCCGGGTTCTCCACCTTGACCACGTCGGCTCCGAGGTCCGCGAGCTGCATGGCGCAGAAGGGGGCGGCCATGAAGTTGCCGACCTCCACCACCCGGATGCCTTCCAGCGGACCCATCGACATCGCGCCTCCTGAATACCGTGACGAGGCGGCGCATCATAGGCCGTGCGGCGGACTTGTCAGTCCGCGCGGTAAGGATCGAGCCGTGCAGAGACCGCGTCTCGCTGTTTTCGTGGTCGCGACCTGCCTCGTGGCGGGCTGTACCGAGTACAGCGATCCGTGCTTCACGCCGCCCAGCGTCGTGGAGGACCTGCGCGTCCTGGCGCTCTCGGTGGATCCGCCCTCGCCCCTCGCGGATCTCGCTACCGGCAGCATCGAACCTGTACGCCTGCGGGCGCTGTACGGCGGGACGAGCGGGACGGTCGACGTTTCCTGGGCCCTCTGCGTTCCGGAATCCGACCCCGTTTGCCCCGAGGAGGCGATCATCGCCCGGAACCACGAGTGGGCGTCCGATTCGTCGCTCGAGGTCCGGGTCCCACCGGATGTCGTGACCGCGGCGCGAGCCGCCGATCCGTTGCGAGGCGCGGGCGGCATCCGGGTTCTCGCCACGTTGCGCGTCGCCGGGGCGGTGCCCGAAGCGGCTTCCACTCCAATCGTCTTCGTCGAGCCCGGGCAGCTTCGCAACCGCGCCCCCGTGCTCACGGGCATGCGCGTGGCACGCGAAGGATTTCCGTACGAGCCCAGCTCCGTGCGGATCGAGATGTTCTCCGAATCGCCCCATGGCCTGCGGCCCGTTCTCGAGCCCGGCGCCCTCGAGGACTACGACACCATCGATTTCTCTGGCAGGGCGGTCCATCTCCGCGAGCGCATCCGGTACTCTTTTTACGCGAGTCCCGGGCTTTTCATCGGCCGATTGGACCACGGCATCACCGGGCTCGCCGTCTATTACGGAAATGGCAACGATTTCGAAGCGGACGAGCCCGATCCGGGATCTCCCGAGCCGCTTTCGGGTCTCATCCCGCTCACGGCCATGGGAAACGGCGTTTTGTGGGTCGTAGCCCGCGACAGCCGCGGTGCGACATCGTGGCTCACGGTCCCCGTGAAGGTGAAAGCCGAGGATCCCCGCTGCGCCAAGGGCGCGTTTCCACCGTTCTTCGACTGCCTGTATTCCAATGCGATCTTCGGCTGCCTATGAAGGGTTGCCGGGCGCGGGCGGTTTCCTGTTATCGTCCGCGCGGGGACCTAGAGGGTCATCGTGATGAGCGCCGCGGATCGACGGTTCCGCGCCCTGCGTATCGCCGCTTGCTCGATCGCGGCCGTGCTTCCGGTTGCGCAGGCCGCGGGGGCTGAACCTTTCATCGAGAAGGTCCTGGGGCCACGGTATCCGCCCTTCGCTCTGTTGCGCGGCGAGACCGGCGTCGTCGAATGCACGCTCGAGGTGGGCCCCTCCGGCGAGGTAGTGAGCGTCGAGACCAAGTCGGACAACGCCGAGATGGCGGGGGAGGCTCGTGCCGCAGCGCTCGGATTCCGGTTCCAGCGGTCTCCCGCCACGAGCTTCGTGAAAATCGACTTCCGGTTCGAGCTGGAGCCAGGCGAAGCTCCCATCGCGCTACCTCCGGCACCGTACGGCCTCTTGCGACTGCACGTCGCCGAAGCGGGAACCCGGATGGACGTCGCCGGCGCCACCACCGTCGCGATCGGCTTCGGAATCGGTTCCGTCACCACCGGAAAGGGCGACGTCGATCTGCGCGTGCCGGCGGGCCACCTCTCCATTCTCGTCGCGGCGCCCGAATTCCGCTCCGTACAGGTGCAGGTCGACATCCCGGCCGGCGGCAGTGCGGAGGAGACGGTCTATCTCTATCGATCGCGCCCAAGCGAGTTCTCCGCCACCGTTCCCGGCGAGCGCCGGCACGACGCGCCGACCCGCGTCCAGCTCGATCGCGAAGAGCTGCGCAACGTGCCCGGCACGCAGGACGATCCCCTCCGCGTCATCTCGCTCCTTCCCGGAGTCGCCCGGGCGCCCTTCGCCAGCGGTCAGCTCGTCGTGCGCGGCGCGCGGCCCACCGATACCGGGGCCTACCTCAACGGGCAGCGCATCCCGATCCTCTACCACCTGCTCGACGGCCCCTCGGTGCTGCAGGACTCGGCGGTGGACAGCATCGACTTCCTCGCGGGTGGTGCGGGCGTCTTCTACGGAAACCAGATCGCCGCCATCGTCGCGGTGCGCCCTCGCTTCGGCGATCCCGAGCGCATGCACGGCGTCGCCTCCGTCGATCTGCAGAAGGCCGCCGCCTGGCTCGAGGGACCTGTGGGCGAGAACACGCAGCTCGCGGGCGGTGGCCGCATCAGCTACGTGAACCCCATCACCAAGGCGACCGTCGATCCCAACGTGCCTTACTCCGCGCCCGTCTTTGGCGACTACGAGGCGTCCGTCCGGCACCGCTTCGAGTCCGGGACCACCGCCACCCTCCTCGCCTTCGGTAGCCGGGATTCCTTCGATCAGCTCGGCCGGGGACTCGGCAACACGGTCTCGAGCCAGGATCAGCGCATCGTCTTCCACCGGCTCCAGCTGCAAGTCGAGAAGCCGCTCGCCCAGGGGCTATCGTTGTCGGTTTCGCCCAGCCTCGGCTACGACAACGCCCGATCGCAGTCCTCGGATGCGCTCGGCGTCTCCGATTCGAATACGCGCAACGACGAGACCTTCTTCGCCGGACTGCGGTCCGAGCTCGCCTGGAAGCGCTCGAGCGCGATGGAGATGCGCTTCGGCACCGACTTCTCCATGCAGCGCGCCGGATACGACGTCGACGCGCGGTTCGACCGGACGCTGCCGAGCTTCGGCGTTCCGAACGGCGAGCGGCAGGTGGGTCGGGGCCTGCGCTTCATCGAGGACTTCGGCACCTACTCGCAGGTGGAGCTGACTTACGGACCCCTTCGCGTCACCCCCGGACTTCGCCTCGACCTGATGCGCTGGTCGGGGCGGGTCTACCTGACCGGCGATCCCAGGCTCTGGGTGAGGTACTCGCTCACTCCCAAGCTCGACCTCTTCACGTATGCGGGCCTCTACCACCAGACGCCGCAGGCGGTGGAGATCGATCCGCGGACGGGAAATCCGGGGCTCACTCCCTCCGCGGCGCAGCAGTACGGTCTCGGCACGGAGTCCCGTTTCGGAGACGACTGGACCCTCCGCCTGGAGGGTTTCTACCAGCGCCGCACGAGCCTCATCTTCACCGCCGAGCCGCGCGCCGTCGCCGACGGGACCATCTCGAACCCGCTCTACCTGAATTCGGGCGTCGCGCGGTCATACGGGCTCGAGGTCCTGCTTCGCCGCCGGCTCTCGCGGTGGGTCTACGGGTGGATCTCGTACACGCTCTCGAAGACGGAGGAGCTGGCCCGGCCCGGAGAAGAGTGGCAGCGCGGACCCTTCGACCAGACGCACGTCCTCTCGATGCTGATCGCGTTCCGGCCCTCCACCCAGGTCGAGTTCAGCACCCGGCTCCGCCTCGCGACCGGAAATCCGCAGCGACAGGTCACGGGTGCCGTCTTCGACAACCTGGTGGGTAGATACGTTCCGATCACGCTGCCGCTCGGATCGGCCAGGCTGCCGGGGTTCGCGCAGCTCGATTTCGAGGTGAACAACATCTGGACCGCCGACGTCTTTCGTCTCGCGCTCTACGTCGACGTCGAGAACGTCCTTGGACGGCGAAACGGGGAGACCGTGGCGTACGATTTCCGGTACCAGCAGCAGTCGACCTTCCAGGGCATCCCGTTCAGCGCCGCCGTCGGCGTGAGGGTATCCTTCTGACCTCCGTATGCTCCGGCCTGCGGCCTGCGCCCGGAGCGGGCAAAGCCCGCTTCTTCCGTGCCGCCGCCATCGCCTTCGTCCTCCTCGCCGCGGCATGCGAGCAGCATGCCGATCCCTGCTTCACGCCGCAGAGCAAGGTCGAGGATCTGCGGGTGCTCGGCATCGCGGTCGATCCAGCGGATCCCGTGGCCGACCTCCAGAGCGGCACGATCGAGGCGGTCCGTCTGAGCGCCTTGATCGTGGAGCCGGTCAAAGCGTCGACGGGGTCGTACCACGTCGCCTGGGCGCTCTGCGTTCCGAGCACGACGACGCCCGGCTGCGCGAACGGCACGGTGGTCATGAGCGACGCCGAGTGGAAGCGCGATTCCAGCGTAGAGCTGCACGTTCCCAGAGACCTCATCGCTGCCGCGGAGGCTGCCGATCCGCTGCACGGGTTCGGCGGGATCCGCGTCCTCGCCGAGCTGCGGGTCGACGGAGCGAAGCCCGCCACCGCGACGACACCCATCATCTTCTCGCGCACGACGCCGGCGCAGCGGAACCACCCTCCCGCGATCCAGGGATTGCGGGTCACACCGCAGGGCGGATCCACCGGGACCGCGCCTCCGCCGCCGAACCCGACGAACGTGTTCGTGGGAGTGCCCACCGGCCTCCGGCCGGTCCTCGTGCCCGGAGCGATGGAGGAATACGACACCGTCGATCTCGACGGGAACCGCGTCCACCTCCAGGAACGGATCCGATACTCGTTCTACGCGACGCCCGGCCTCTCCATGGGGCGGCTCCTCTTGCGGAGCGTCGGCGGGAACGTGGTCTACTACCCGAACGGCACCGACGTGGAAGCGGACGAGCCGCCTCCCGGTACGCCGGAGACCCCGGGCGGCTTGATGCTCGTGGAGGCCGTCCGGCGCGGCGGGGTGATCGGTACCATCTGGATCGTCGCCCGCGACAGCCGCGGAGCCACCTCCTGGCTCGAGGTGCCCGTCGCCGGTATCGAAGTCGATCCGAACTGCCAGACGGGCGGCGCGCAGACCGGCTGCCCGGAGCTCGATTTCGGGTGCCTGTGACCGCGCGAGCGGATACATTGCGCTGCCCCGCGCCAACAGGAGCGCTGCGTGGCAGACCTGCACTCCGAAAAGATCCTCGTCCTCGACTTCGGCTCGCAGTACACGCAGCTCATCGCGCGCCGCATCCGCGAGCTGCACGTCTATTGCGAGATCCATCCCTGCACGATGACCCTGGAGCAGATCCGCGCCTTCGCGCCGCGCGGGATCGTGCTCTCGGGGGGGCCGGCCAGCGTCGAGGCTCCCGGGGCGCCCCTCGTCGATCGCGGCCTCTTCGACCTGGGAGTTCCGGTCCTCGGCGTCTGCTACGGCCTGCAGATCATGGCCAAGCTCCTCGGCGGGTCGATCGATCGCACCGCCCATCGCGAATACGGGCACGCGCGCCTCGAGGTGATCGAACCGGTCGGCCCCTTCCGCGACCAGCGCAAGGGCGAGCATCTCGACGTGTGGATGAGCCACGGGGACAAGGTCTCCTCCCCGCCGCGCGGCTTCCACACCATCGGAAAGAGCGACAACTCGCCTTACTGCGCCGTGGCGGATCCGGTCCGCCGCCTCTACGGGATCCAGTTCCACCCGGAAGTGGCGCACACGCCGCGCGGACGCGAGCTGTACCAGGCGTTCCTGCAGGAATGCGGCGTTTCGTTCGCCTTCAAGATGGGCGCCTTCGCCGAGGAGTCGATGGCGCGGATCCGCGATCAGGTGGGCGGCGAGCGGGTCGTCTGCGCTCTCTCCGGAGGCGTCGACAGCGCGGTGGTCGCGCTGCTCTTGCATCGCGCCATCGGCGAGAAGCTCCAGTGCATCTTCGTCGACAACGGCCTCTTGCGGGAGGGCGAGGCGGCCCAGGTGCAGGAGACGTTCGCGGGCCGCTTCCACGTGCCGCTGCGGACGGTGGACGCGCGGCGGCGCTTCCTCGACAAGCTCGCAGGCGTCACCGATCCCGAGCGCAAGCGGAAGATCATCGGCAACGAGTTCATCGCGGTGTTCGAGGCGGAGGTTGCGAAGGACCGGGCCGAGCACGGGGACGCGCGCTTCCTCGCCCAGGGAACGCTCTACCCGGACGTGATCGAGAGCGTCTCCTTCAAGGGGCCGAGCGCGACCATCAAGAGCCACCACAACGTCGGCGGGCTTCCGGAGCGGATGCGGATGAAGCTCATCGAGCCGTTGCGGGAGCTGTTCAAGGACGAAGTCCGGGCCCTCGGCCGCGAGCTGGGGCTTCCCGAGGTGATCGTCGCGCGGCAGCCGTTTCCCGGCCCTGGGCTCGCCATCCGCGTGCTCGGCGAGGTCACCGAGGATCGCCTCGCGCTCCTGCGCAAGGCTGACCGGATCGTCCAGGAGGAGATCGCCAATGCCGGGCTGCGCGAGAAGCTCTGGCAGGCGTTCGCGGTGCTCCTCCCGGTCCGCAGCGTGGGGGTAATGGGCGACGAGCGGACCTACGAATCCGCCTGCGTCCTGCGCGCGGTGGAGAGCCTCGACGGAATGACCGCGGACTGGGCGCGCTTGCCGTACGACCTCCTCGGCCGCATCTCGGGCCGGATCACGAACGAGGTGCGCGGCATCAACCGGGTGGTCTACGACGTCTCCTCGAAACCTCCCGCGACCATCGAGTGGGAGTAGGGCGGGGCACGCTCCCGGGCGGGCGACACACGGCGCGGTAGTCGCCTTGCTTGCAATTGAAAGAATCGTGCCTTACTCTTTCATTTGCATGAAAGCGCCCGTCGCCAGGCCCGCTCGATCGCCCGCCCAGGTGCTCGCCCGCGCGCTGGTCCGTGCCGCCGATCTGCTCGGCCTGCGCCAGGGCGATCTGGCCGAGGTGCTGGGCGCGAGCGCGGCAAGCGTCTCCCGCACCTTCGCCGGCGAGCGCGAGGTGGCGCCGGAGTCCGCGGAAGGCCGCCACGCGCTGCTGCTTTTGCGCGTCTTTCGCAGCCTCGACACGCTGGTCGGCGGCGACGCGGCGAAGGCGCGGGCCTGGCTCTCGGCCCCGAACCGCCACCTCGGAGGCCATGCGCCGTCGGCATTGATCCGGACCACCCCGGGGCTCGTCCGTGTCGCAGACTATCTGGACGCGATGCGCGGGAAGCTCTGAGGTCCGTCCGCTACGCGGGCGGTTCCACCGCGTCGTCGAGGCGCAGTTCCGCAACTCGACGCGCAAGCTCTGCGACTCGGACGAGGAGCAGGCGCTGCTCGAGAAACTCATCGACCAGCGCGCCAAGGCTCCGGTGCCGGCGGGATTCGAGAACCTGCACTATCTCCTCTACACGCCGTTCCGCCATCCGCCGCTGCGCAACGGGTCCCGCTTCGGGAGCCGCGCCGAGCGCGGGATCCTCTACGGCGCGAAGAAGCTGCCCACCGCCCTCGCGGAGGTGGCGTACTACCGGTTCGTCTTTCTCGCCGGGAGCGCCGCCGACCTGGGAGACGTCGCGACCGAGCACACCGCCTTCCGGTTCGGAATCGACGCCGGGCGCGCAGTCGATCTGGGCGCGCCTCCGTTCCGGGACTACGAGGCGGAGATCTCCTCGAAGACCCGGTACGACGCCTCGCAGGAACTCGGAGCGCAGATGCGCGCGGACGGCGTGCAGGCGGCGCTGTACGTCTCCGCGCGCGCTGCCGGCCGCGAGGTCAATGTTGCCGTCTTCGAGAACGTGTTCGCTCCGCGTACGCCCACCGACGAACGGGGGCTGCGCTGCATGGCGAACCGGTCGCTGGTGGAGATCCGCGGCCGGGAGCTTCTCGGCCCCGACGAGCGGTGGTCCTTCGAACGGGGCCAATTCGAAGTCGGCGGCAGGCTTCCTTCGCCGGCGACGTGACTGCCGAGCTACTTCTTCTTCGACGTGGAGAGGAACTCGGCCGGCGTCTCGACACGCAGGCCGTGGCGAAGTGCCGAAACGAAGTGCCGGCGGTTGTCGGTCACGATCACGGTGGCCGCGGCGGCGCGCGCCACGTCGGCGATCTGGGCGTCGTAGATCCGGCCTCCGATGACGCCGTCCTGCGCGAGAGATCGGATGAAGGCGCGACGCGCAGGAGCAGGCAGATCCTGCACGGCCATCCGCGCCAGGATCTCCTCCGCGACGAGCCGCGCCGCGTCCGCAGGGGTCAGCCTGAACTCCGGGGGTAAGCGCGTGGTCACGGAGTAGAACTCGAGGCAGCAGTGCCACCCGGTCGAGACGCGGCCGATTCTCTTCTCCGCCACGGCG
>JBJMQD010000084.1:0-4928 GCA_045802855.1 Myxococcales bacterium
AAGGCGCAGGGATGATCCCCGACGACCGTCCGGTGCGCAAAACGCGCATCGGAGGAGCCGGCTCTGCCGGCGTCGCCAGTCGCGCAGGCCAGAAGGCCGGAGCATCCAAAGCCGTTCCGCACGATGCGCGGGTGTTCCGGCTCGCGTTGATTGGCGGTCTTCCCGCGGTCCTCGCCACGGTCGGCCTCCTCGTCGTCTATGACGCGGGAGCGAAGATCGGGTGGACCGTCTCGGTAGTGGTCGTCTGCTGCTGGCTCTTCACCGCCCTTGCCCTGCGCGAGCGGGTGCTGCGTCCCCTGCAGACGGCGTCGAACCTCGTCGCGGCGCTGCGGGAAGGCGACTTCAGCGTGCGGGGCCGGGCGGCGCGGCTCGCCGACCCGCTCGGGGAGCTGATGTTCGAGCTCAACCAGCTTTCCGATCTGCTCCGGGAGCAGCGGCTCGGGTCGCTCGAGGCAGGCGCGCTCCTCAGCCGGGTGATGGAGGAGATCGACGTCGCTGTCCTCGCCTTCGAGGAGGGCGGAAAGGCGGTGCTCGCGAACCGCGCTGCCGAGAAGCTCCTCGGCGCCGAGCTTTCGCGGCTGCCATCGCCCGAGGCTCGCCAGCTCGGCCTCGCCGCGGTGCTCGACGGGCCAGCCCCCCGTACCCTTGAGCTGACCTTGCCCGGCGGCGCCGGAAAGTTCGAGCTCAAGCGCACGAGCTTCCGCCTGGGCGGAAAGCCGCACATGCTGGTGGTCCTCGCCGACCTCCGGCGCGCGCTGCGGGAAGAGGAGCGGCAGGCCTGGCAGCGGCTCGTCCGGGTGCTCGGCCACGAGATCAACAACTCGCTCGCCCCCATTCGATCCATTTCCGCCAGCTTGCGGGAGACCGCCGCCCCAGGAGGCCACCATGAGGGTTGGGAGCAGGACCTGCAGAGCGGGCTCGCGGTCATCGAGCGGCGCGCGGAGTCCTTGTCGCGTTTCATGACGAGCTACGCGAAGCTCGCCCGCCTGCCGCCGCCGAGGCTCGCCCCGGTCGAAGTGGAAGAGTGGATCCGGCGGGTGGCGGCGCTGGAGAAGCGCATCCCGGTACGGGTCGCCCCGGGGCCGGAAGTACGGATCGAAGCCGACGCCGATCAGCTCGATCAGCTGCTCATCAACCTCGTGCGCAACGCCGCGGACGCCTCGCTGGAAACGCGCGGCGGAGTCGTCGTCACCTGGAACGCCGGTGCTTCGGAGCTGGAAGTTTCCGTAGCGGACGAAGGGCCCGGCATCGCGGACTCCGGCAACCTGTTCGTTCCCTTCTTCACCACGAAGCCCCAGGGGACGGGAATCGGCCTCGCCCTGAGCCGCCAGATCGCGGAGCTGCACCACGGGTCGCTCACGCTCGAGAACCGCACCGACCGGCGCGGTGCGCGGGCGCGGCTGCGGCTCCCGATCCGGCCGACGCGGGGCGATCCGGATTTGCAAATGGGGTAGTGCTTTCCAGGGTCTGCGGGACTACGTTGACGCCTCATGAAACTCCGCCCCGGCCGCACCTACCCCCTCGGCGCCCATTACGACGGACACGGCACCAACTTCGCCCTCTTCTCCGAGCTGGCGACCCGGGTCGAGCTCTGCTTGTTCGACGACAACGGCACGGAGAGCCACGTCGACCTGCCGGAGATGACCGGCTTCGTCTGGCACGGGTACGCGATCGGACTCGGCCCGGGGCAACGATACGGGTTCCGGGTGCATGGACCGTACAACCCTGCCGAGGGGAAGCGGTGCAATCCGGCCAAGCTGCTCCTCGATCCGTACGCCCGCGCCATCGAGGGGCTGCCGAAGTGGAACGAGGCGCTCTACGCCTACGTCGCGGGCGATCCCGACGGCGCGAAGAGCGACGCCGACAGCGGTCCGTTCGCGCCTCGCTCGATCGTCACCAATCCCTATTTCGACTGGCACGACGACAAGACGCCGCGCCACGCCTGGAACGACACCATCGTCTACGAAGTGCACGTGAAGGGCTTCACCCAGACGCATCCGGACATCCCCGAGGAGCTGCGTGGGAAGTACCTGGGCCTCGCCTCGCGCCCGGCCATCGAGCACCTGAAGCGGCTCGGGGTGACGGCGGTCGAGCTGCTTCCCATCCACCAATTCGTCCACTCGCAGCACCTGCACGACAAGGGGCTGCGCAACTACTGGGGATACGATTCGATCGGCTTCTTCGCTCCGCACAACGAGTACGCGAGTCGCGGGCAGCGCGGCGATCAGGTGCAGGAATTCAAGCAGCTGGTGAAGACCCTGCACCAGGCGGACATCGAGGTGTTCCTGGACGTGGTCTTCAACCACACCGCCGAGGGCAACCATCTCGGGCCCATGCTCTGCTTCAAGGGAATCGATAATCTGGTTTATTATCGAACGACGCAGGATCCCCGTTACTTCATGGACTACACGGGGACCGGCAACACCCTCAACATGCGGCACCCGAACGTCCTGCAGCTCCTGATGGACAGCCTGCGCTACTGGATCCAGGAGATGCACGTCGACGGGTTCCGCTTCGACCTCGCCTCCGCCCTCGCCCGCGAGCTGCACGACGTCGATCGCCTCTCCGCCTTCTTCGATCTCATCCAGCAGGATCCGATCGTCAGCCGGGTGAAGCTCATCGCCGAGCCGTGGGACGTCGGCGAGGGCGGCTACCAGGTGGGAAACTTCCCGCCGAACTGGAGCGAGTGGAACGGCAAGTTCCGCGACACGGTCCGCGACTACTGGCGCGGCCAGGATGCTTCGCTGGGCGAGTTCGCCTACCGGTTCACGGGGAGCTCCGATCTGTACGCCGAGACCGGGCGGCGCCCGTACGCGAGCATCAACTTCGTCACCGCCCACGACGGGTTCACGCTGCGCGACCTGGTCTCGTACAACGAGAAGCACAACGAGGCGAACAAGGAAGACAACAAGGACGGCGAGAGCCACAACCGCTCCTGGAACTGCGGCGCGGAGGGGCCCACCAACGACGACACCGTCAACGGGCTGCGCGCGCGGCAGCAGCGCAACTTCCTCGCCTCGCTCCTGCTCGCCCAGGGCGTTCCGATGATCACCGGCGGCGACGAGATCGGCCGCACCCAGCAGGGCAACAACAACGGCTACTGCCAGGACAGCGAGATCTCCTGGTACGACTGGAAGAACGTCGACGAGCCGCTCCTGCTCTTCACCCGGATGCTCCTCGATTTGCGCAAGAAGCACCGCATCTTCCACCGGCGCCGCTGGTTCCAGGGGAGGCCCCTGCACGGCAGCGACGTGAAGGACATCGCCTGGTTCACGCCGCAGGGAAAAGAGATGACCGACGACGACTGGAGCGTCGGATACGCGAAGTCGCTCGGCGTCTTCCTGAACGGCGACGCCATCGCCACTCCGGACGAGGCGGGCGAGCGAATCGTCGACGAGAGCTTCTACGTCGTCTTCAACGCCCACCACGAGCCGATGAAGTTCACGCTCCCCGAGGAACGGTTCGGGAAGACCTGGGTCGAGATCGTCGATACGAACGACCCGCCGCGCAGGCGTGACCGCAGGCAGCCCCGTGAGGCGGTGCAGGCGGGCAGCACCGTCGAGGTGGCGCCGCGGTCCTTCGCCGTCTTCGAACGCGAGGACTGATTACTCGGCCCGCAGGGCCAGCGCCGGATCGACCGACGTCGCCCGCCGGCCCGCCACCACGCTCGCGACCAGCGCTACTCCGCAGAGGAGCACCGCCAGCGCCGCGTAGGTTGCCGGGTCCGTCGCGCTCACGCCGAAGAGGAGCGACCGGAGCAGTTGCGTGAGCCCGAGCGCCGCGCCGAGGCCGATGACGATTCCCGCTCCGACCAAGCGGAACGCATCGCCGACGACGAGGCCGAGTACCGCGGCGGGAGTTGCGCCAAGGGCGAGGCGGATCCCCATCTCCCGCGTCCGCTGCGCCACCGAATACGACAGCACGCCGTAGATCCCCGTGACGGCGAGGACGAGAGCCACCGCCGCGAGCAGGCCCAGGAGATACGCGGCGAATCGCCTCGGACCGAGGGACCCGGCGAAACGCGCCTCCATGCTGCCCACCCGGTACAGCGGTTGGTCGCGATCGATCGCCGCGGTCTCCGCGCGCAGGACCGCCGGAAGGTCTCCCCGCCCCCGCACGACCATCGTCATGAACGGCCAGGCCTCGAGCGAGAGGGGCAGGTACACCTCCGGCCGGGCGGCTGCGTCGAGCGAGACGTGCTTCACGTCGCCGACCACCCCGACGACTTCCAGCGGCTTCTGGTCGAGGGTGACGCCGATGCGGTTCCCGATCGGGTTCTGCCCCGGCCAGGCGGCCCGTGCGAAGGACTCGTTGACGATGACGACGCGAGCCCCGGAGTCCACGTCGCCGGGAGTGAACAGCCGCCCGGCCCGCAGCGGGATCCGCATGGTCTCGAAATAACCCGCGCTTGCGATTCGATAATCCGCGGACACCATCTTGTCGGGCGCGTCCGGGAACCCGACGTCGCGCGAGCTGTTTCCTCCCGAGAGCGGCAATCGCGACACGGTCCCCGCCGAGATCACCCCGGGCGCGCTCGAGAGCGCCCGCACGAGGCTCGCGTAGAACCGGGCCTGCCGCCCGGCGTCGGGATACTTCGCCTGCGGCAGCCAGATGTCGCCCACCGTCACGTTGGAAGAGTCGAATCCCGGGTCGACCCTCGAGAGCCGCTCGAAGCTGCGCAGCATGAGCCCGGCCGCGATCAGCAGGACGAGCGCCAGCGCCACCTCGGCGACGATCAGCGCCGACCTCAGGCGCGCGCGCCGCCGGCCCGCGGTTCCGGCCCGGCCCGCCTCGCGCATCGCATCGGCGGGCGCGGAAGCCTGCAGTGCGGGAAGCACGCCGAAGACCACCGCGGTGGCGACGGCGAGTGACGCCGTGAACGCCAGGATCCGCCCGTCGAGATGCAGCGACTCGGGGCGGACGATACC
>JBJMQD010000205.1:0-4750 GCA_045802855.1 Myxococcales bacterium
ACTCTTCAGCGCGTCGGAGCCGTCCTGGCGGGTCTCCTGGCGATCTTCGTCCTCACGACCGCCGTCGACATCGTTCTGCACGCCACCGGCGTCTATCCGCCTTGGAGCGAGCCGATCGGCAACGGTCTCTCCGCACTCGCCACCGCGTATCGCATTGTCATCTCGGTCGCCGGGTGCTATATCGCCGCGCGGCTCGCGCCGGACAATCCGATGCGGCACGCGCTCGTCCTCGGCGGGATCGGCGTCGCGCTCAGTCTTGCCGGAGCGATCGCCACCTGGAACGCGGGACTCGGACCTCAGTGGTATCCGCTTGCGCTCGTCGTCGTCGCGCTTCCCTGCGCGTGGGCCGGCGGGCTGCTCAACGTCATCGAACAACACGTCAACGCTTTCTGAAGCACGAGAAAAAGAAAAGGAGAAACGAAAATGCGAGTCATGGTTCTGGTCAAAGCCGATGAGAATTCCGAGAAGGGTGTCATGCCGAGCGAGCAGCTTCTTCGCGACATGGGCAACTTCAACGAGCAGCTCGTGAAGGCGGGCATTATGCTGGCCGGCGAGGGTCTGCGCCCGTCGTCGAACGGCAAGCGCGTCCGGTTCGAAGGAACGAAGCGCACCGTCATCGACGGACCGTTCGCCGAGACGAAAGAGCTCGTCGCCGGCTTCTGGATCTGGCAGGTGAAGTCGAAGGAAGAGGCGATCGAGTGGCTCAAGCGCGCCCCGTTCCAGGAGGGCGAGGTGGAGATCCGGCAGGTGTTCGAGATGGCGGACTTCGCCCCGGTCGATCCGAGCGGCAAGGTCCGCGAGCAGGAAGACCAGCTCCGGAAGAAGATCGAGCAGCAGCGCCGCTGATTTCGCTTGCGGCGGAGGGCGCCGATGGTCTGATTGGCCGCGTGACGCCCTCCGCCGCGCATCGCCAGATCGAGGCGGTCTTCCGCATCGAGTCGGCCAAGGTGATCGCCGCCGTCGCGCGGATGGTTCGCGACGTCGGCCTCGCCGAGGAGTTGGCGCAAGACGCCCTGGTGGCCGCGCTCGAGCGCTGGCCCGAGTCGGGCATTCCCGACAATCCCGGCGCGTGGCTGACGGCGACGGCGAAGAATCGCGCCATCGACGCCGTGCGCCGCCAGCAGCGCCTTACGAGCAAGCACGAAGAAGTCGGGCAGGAACTGGACCTTCGTTGGGAGGCGTCGGCGCCGGATCTCGACGCCGCGC
Source organism: Myxococcales bacterium (assembly GCA_045802855.1). Classification (GTDB taxonomy): domain Bacteria; phylum Myxococcota; class Myxococcia; order Myxococcales; family 40CM-4-68-19; genus VBKO01. Next base: position 1,207 of record JBJMQD010000205.1, read on the forward strand.
TGGACGAGAACGTGGGCGACGATCTGCTCAGGCTCGTGCTCATCGCCTGCCACCCGGTGCTCTCGACGGAGGCGCGGGTCGCGCTCACGCTGCGCCTTCTGGGCGGCCTGACCACGGAGGAGATCGCCCGCGCGTTCCTCGTTCCCGAGCCGACCATCGCGCAGCGGATCGTGAGGGCAAAGCGGACCCTCGCCGAGAAGCGGGTCCCGTTCGAGGTCCCTCGCGGGGCGGAGCTTACGGCGCGCCTCTCGTCCGTGCTGGAAGTCGTCTACCTCATCTTCAACGAAGGCTACTCCGCGACGGCGGGCGCCGACTGGGTACGGCCCGCGCTCTGCGAGGACGCTCTCCGGCTGGTGAGGATCCTCGCCGAGCTCGTGCCGGCAGAGCGGGAGGTGCACGGGCTCGTTGCGTTGCTCGAGATCCAGGCCTCGCGCCTGCGCGCCCGCACGGGCCCCTCGGGCGAGCCGATCCTGCTCCTCGATCAGGATCGCGCCCGGTGGGATCAGCTCCTCATCCGCCGAGGGCTCAACGCGCTCGGACGCGCCGAGGCGCTCGGCGGCGATCCGGGACCGTACTTCCTGCAAGCCTCGATCGCGGCCTGCCATGCGCGCGCCCGCACCGCCGGGGAGACGGACTGGGGACGCATCGCCGCGCTCTACGTCCTGCTCGCTCGCGTCGCCCCGTCACCGGTCGTGGAGCTGAACCGCGCCGTCGCGTTCGGGATGGCCTTCGGTCCGGCCGCGGGCCTCGCCATCGTCGATACGCTCACGTCGGAGCCGTCGCTCGCGCGCTACCACCTGCTCCCGAGCGTGCGCGGAGATCTGCTGATGAAGCTCGGCCGTTTCGAAGAGGCTCGCGCCGAGTTCGACCGCGCCGCGTCGCTCACGAAGAACGCGCGCGAGCGCAAGCTCCTCCTCGAACGGGCCGCCGAATGTGCCGGAAAGCGACTTACGTCGCCTTCTTGAGCGACGCCGAGTTGATGCAGTACCGCTCCCCCGTCGGCGGCGGGCCGTCCTGGAACACGTGACCGAGATGCCCGCCGCACTTCGCGCAGTGCACCTCCACGCGCTCCATTCCGTGGGTCGTATCGCGGTCCGAGGCAACCGCGCGCGGATTGGCGGGCTTCGTGAAGCTCGGCCAGCCGCTCCCGCTCTCGAACTTCTCCTCGGAACGGAAGAGCTCCGTGCCGCAACCGGCGCAGAGATACCGCCCGGGCCCGTGATCGTCCCAGAGCGCTCCGGTGAATGCCCGCTCGGTGCCCTTCTGGCGCAGGACGCGGTACTGCTCGGGCGTCAGCTCTCGGCGCCAGTCCTCGTCTGTCTTCTCGATGCGGTCGGTCATGTCGGTTCGGATTGTAAGCGATCGCGCGCGAGCCGTAGCGCCAGCGAGACGGCTTCGTCCGCGTCCTTCGCGCGGACGATCGCGTCGGAGGCTCTTCCCGCCTTGGAAAGCTCCCAGGTCTCGAGCCCGACGACCGGTCTGCGGATCTTCAGCGCGAAGGCGATCTCCGACAAGGTGCCGAACTCGCCGCCAATGGCAATCAAGGCATCGCATGACCGCACGAGGAGCGTGTTGCGCGCCTCGCCGAGCCCTGTCGCCACCGCGACGTCGACGTAGGGATTGGCGGCCGCGCGATCCGGTCCGGGCAGGATGCCGATGGTCGTGCCGCCTTCGCTCTTCGCGCCGCGACACGCCGCTTCCATCACCCCGGAAAGCCCGCCGCACAAAAGCACCGCCCCCGCTCGCCCGAGCAGCCTGCCGACTTCCTCGGCGAGCGCGGAAAGCCTCGCGTCGGCGTCGCCCGCGCCAGCGACCGCGACATGCGGACGCCAGGTCATTCCTGCACCTCGGTCAGGCGCCGATCCAGGAAGCGCCGCTCGATCTCGTTTCCCGACAGCTCGCGCGCGCGGCGGTACGCCGCCGCCGCCTCGAAGCGCCGTCCCAGGCGGCGGAGCAGATCGGCGCGGGTCGCGTGCCAGAGGTGGTAGCCGGCGAGCTCGTCCTCGAGAGCATCGACGAGAGGCAGGCCCGCCGCCGCGCCCTGCCCCATCGCCACCGCGACGGCCCGGTTCAGCGCCACGACCGGCGAAGGATGGAGCGCGTGCAGCAAATCGTAGAGTCCGGCGATCTGCGCCCAGTCGGTGTCCTCGGCCCGCGCGGCATCCGCGTGCACGGCGGCGATCGCCGATTCCAGCGCATACGGCCCCGCCGGTCCGCGCCCGAGCGCTTCGCGCAACAGAGCGCGTCCCTCTTCGATCTCCGCCGGATCCCAGAGCGATCGATCTTGATCGCCGAGCAGCACCAGATTCCCGGCCGGGTCCATCCGCGCCCGGCGCCGCGAATCGTGCAGGAGCATCAGCGCGAGGAGCCCGTCCAGCTCGGGAACGGGCTCCCGCAAGAGCTCGCGGACGAGCCGAGCGAGCCGGATCGCCTCCGCGCAGACGTCGTCGCGCACGAGGGCCGCGCCTCGCGACGCGGAATGCCCTTCGTTGAAGACGAGGTAGAGCACCGCCATCACCTGGCCGAGCCGCTCGGGGAGGTCTTTCGCCTCGGGCACGACGTACGGAATGCCTGCCGTCCGGATCTTCGTCTTCGCCCGCACGAGGCGCTGGGCCATCGTCGGGACCGGCACCAGGAACGCTCGCGCGATCTCCTCGGTCGCAAGCCCGCACAGCGTCCGGAGCGTCAGCGCCACCTGGGCCTCGGGAGCGAGGGCCGGATGGCAGCAGGTGAAGATGAGGCGCAGTCGCTCGTCGGGCACGGCAGTTTCCTCGTACAGCTCCTCGGGAGAGGGCACCCGCGGTAACGGCTGCGCCGCCAGCTCGGCTTTTTTTCCGGCGAACCGGGCGGTCCGCCGCAATCGATCGATCGCATCGTGCCGCGCGGCCTTGTACAGCCAGCCGCGCGCGTTCTTCGGGACGCCGTCGCGCCACGCCTCGAGCGCCGACGCGAACGCTTCCTGCAGCGCCTCCTCGGCGAGGTCGAAATCGCCCAGATCGCGAATGAGAGCGGCCACGAGCCGCCCCCATTCCGCGCGACAGATGCGAGCGATTTCCACCTGCCGGATCAAGCGACCTCAGTCGAAGCTCTGGATCGGCCGGACCTCGACCGATCCGTACCGCGCGCCCGGAATCTTGGCCGCGATCGCAATGGCTGCGTCGAGATCGCGCGCCTCGACCAGATAGTACCCGCCGAGCTGCTCCTTCGTCTCCGCGAACGGTCCGTCGGTGGTCAGGCGCTTGCCCTCCCGCACCCGCACGGTGGTCGCGGTGCTGGTCGGCTGGAGCGCGTTTCCGCCCTGGATGGCGGAAGCGAACTCCTCGCCGAACGACTGGTATTGCCCGATCTCGGCCATCAGGTCGGGCTTGCTCAGGTTCGCGAAGCGCTTCTCCCCCTCGTAGATCAGCAGCAGATATTGCATGGCGACCTCCCTTTCTGTCTCCAAGGCGAACGGGACGGGCCGGGATCGACAGGGCCTCGAAAAAATCTGCGAACGATTTCCGTCGCAGGCCGAGAGGTGCCCACGCCGCCGGCTTTCACGCAA
>JBJMQD010000424.1:0-9844 GCA_045802855.1 Myxococcales bacterium
CCGCTGCGTCTTCGCGAGCGAGATGAAGGCGTTTGCGGCGCACGGCGGCGTTCCCCGCGAGCTCGACCCGGAATCGCTCGCGCAGTACCTGGCGGTCGAATACGTTCCGGCGCCGCGGAGCATCCACCGCCACGTCTTCAAGCTCCCCGCGGCGCACGTCGCCGTACTCGATTCGGCGGGTTTCCGCCTGCGGCGCTACTGGGAGCTGCCCGCGCCCGAGCGGTTCGACGGGAGCCCCGAGGAAGCCGGTAAGGGGCTCGTGCAGCGGCTCGACAAGGCGGTCGCGCGCAGGCTCGTTGCCGACGTTCCGGTCGGCGTGTTCCTCTCCGGAGGGATCGACTCCACCACCGTCGCCGCCCTCGCGACGAGGCACAAGCAGCCGCTCCGGACCTTCTCCATCGGATTCGTCGAGGAGAGCTTCGACGAGACGCCGTTCGCGCTCCTCGCCAGCAAGCGTCTCGGCACCGAACATCTCACCGAGCGCCTCTCCGGCCAGGCCTGCCTGGATCTGCTGCCGGAAGCGGTCGCCTCGCTCGATGAGCCGTTCGCGGATCCCAGCTTCTTGCCGACGCTCCTTCTCTCCCGCTTCACCCGCAAGCACGTGAAGGTCGCTCTTGCCGGCGACGGAGGCGACGAGTTGTTCGCGGGATACGATCCGTTCCTCGCCCACCGCCCCGCGCAGCTTCTCGCCCGTCTTCCCCGCCCGCTGCACGGCGCCCTGCGCGCCGTGGCCTCGCTCCTGCCGAGCTCGTCGCGGAACATGAGCCTCGACTTCCGCGTGAAGCAGTTCCTCCGCGGAATCGAGGCGCCGCCGTCGCTGCGGCACCAAGTGTGGATTGGTTCGTTCCTGCCGGACGAGCTACAGCGCCTCCTCTCCCCCGACGTCCGCAAGAACGCCGTTCCGTCGGTCGCCTTCCGGCAGGTGCTCGCGGAAGCCGAGCAGGCGAAGGGCAAAGGAGTGCGCGCGGGCTCGGTCGACGAGGCCCTGCGCTTCTATCTCGGCCGCTATCTCGCCGACGACATCCTGGTGAAGGCGGACCGCGCTTCGATGGCGGCGTCGCTCGAGCTCCGCGCGCCGTTTCTCGACACCCACGTGGTCGAGTACACGGCGCGCCTTCCCTGGAAGCTCAAGCTGTCGCTCACCCGTACGAAAGTGCTGCTCAAGCAGGCACTGAAAGGCATCGTCCCGGACGAGATCCTTTCCCGCCCGAAGAAGGGATTCGGCATCCCCGTCGCCGCCTGGATCCGTGGTCCTTTGCGCCCGCTCTTCGAGGATCTCTTCAGCGATCGCGAGCTGGGCGCCTCCGGATTGTTCGAGCCCCGCTACGCGCAGGATCTCCTCCGCCGCCACCTCCGCGGCGAAGCCGACCTGCGCAAGCCGCTCTGGACTTTGGCCATGTTCCAGCTCTGGCAGCGCCGCTGGGGCAAGGGCGCCTCGACGCTGCGGCAGGTGGCCTAGATGCGCATCCTCGTCACCGGCGGCGCCGGGTTCATCGGATCCCACCTGTGCGCGCGCCTGCTCGGGCGCGGCGACGAGGTGACCGCGGTCGACAACTTCGACCCGTTCTATCCGGAGCGGCTCAAGCGCCGCGCGATCGAGCCCTTGCAGAGCCAAGGAATGCGCCTCGTCACCGCCGACATCCGCGACGAGGCGGCGATGGACGCCGCCTTCCGCGAGTCTCGTCCGGAGACCGTCGTCCACCTCGCCGCCCTCGCCGGCGTGCGGCCCTCGCTCGAGCGGCCCGCGGCCTACATGGACGTGAACGTGCGCGGCACCGCGGTCCTCCTGGATGCCGCCCGCAAGGCCAATGTCCGCCGTTTCATCTTCGGCAGCTCGTCGTCGGTGTACGGCGAAGGCGCGCAGCCGCCCTTCCGCGAGACCGCCCGGATCGATTCGCCGCTGAGCCCGTACGCCGCCTCGAAGGCCGCGGGAGAGCTTCTCGCCCGCACCTTCCACAACCTGTACCGGACCGAGACGATCTGCCTGCGCTTCTTCACCGTCTACGGGCCGCGCCAGAGGCCCGACCTCGCCATCCACAAGTTCTCTCGCCTCATGCTGGCGGGAAAGAAGCTTCCGTTCTTCGGCGACGGGGCCTCGCGGCGCGATTACACCTACGTCGACGACATTCTCGCCGGCGTCGTGGCCGCCATCGACAGGCCGCTCGGCTACGAGGTCGTGAACCTGGGAGGCGCGCACACGACCAGCCTGCGCGAGCTCATCGGGCTCCTCGAAGAGTCGCTCGGCGTTACTGCCCAGCTGGACCTGCAGCCCTTCCAGCCCGGAGACATGCCGCTCACGTCGGCGGACGTCACCCACGCCGGCAAGGTGCTCGGGTACGCGCCCGGTACCTCGATGCGTGACGGGCTGCGCAAGTTCGCGGAGTGGATCCGCGGCGAAGGCCGCGACTTCATCTAGCTGACGCCGAGCAATTCGACCTCGAAGACCAGCGTCGAGTTGGGCGGGATCGCTCCCGGGAAGCCTTGCTTCCCGTAGCCGAGCTCCGGCGGGATCGTGAGCTTGCGCTTGCCGCCCACCTTCATGCCGGTGACGCCCTGGTCCCATCCCTGGATGACCTGGCCGCGCCCGAGCGCGAACGAGAACGGCCGCCCGTGATCCTTCGACGAGTCGAACTTCTTTCCGTCGGTGAGCCAGCCGGTGTAGTGGACCGATACCGTCTGGCCCTTCTTGGCCTCAGCTCCCGTACCGAGCACGAGGTCCTCCATCTTCAGCTCTGCCGCCATCAGGCCTCCTTCACTGAGACGCGTGCTTCCCGCCGTCCGGAAAGGGCGACTCGCCCGGGTCGAGCTTGTACACCTTTACGACGTCCTCGCCCCGGATCCGCACGATGGTCCATGGGGTCCGATGTGACAACGAGGCGACCGCGTCCTGGTTCTTGAAGTAGAGGCGTCCGGTCTGCACGACGACGTAGCAGGGAACGCCCGATCGGCAAGCCTGGCCGCGCCGGACGAGCGTCTGCCGTAGATCGGATCGCCCGGCTCGCTCGGCGTAAAGCTTCGCGGGCCAGTCGATCTCGGTTGCGAGCTCCGCAAAGGGCTCGGCCGATGCCGCCACCTTCTCGACCGCCTCGCGGAAGCCCGTATCGAAATAGTCGCAGTGGGGGAAGAACCAGGTGACGTTCGCGTCGCCGCCGCCGAAGGCGTTGATGTAGAGCCGGTAGTGCGGCGCGTGCAGGATCGCCGCGCGCGCCTCTCCAACGCAAAGCGCGAGCCCGAGGCCCACCGCTGCCGCAGTCGCGAAGGCGGGACGGCGCGCCCGCAGCGCATCCGCGCCGAGTGCGATGGCGTGCCCGGCGAGGAGCAGGAACGCCGGCAACACGGGCAGGAAGAAGCGTCCCCACTTCGATCCCGACACCGAGTGCACGAGGAACCACACCGCCATCCAGGAGAGCACGATGCGGTGCGCAGCCTTCCGCTGCGCGAACGCGATGCACAACCCCGCGGCGGCGCAGACCACCGTGAGCGGCGCCAGCTTCACCGCCGCGAACACCGCGTAGTACCAGACCGGCGTCCCGTGGAGCCCGTACTCGACGAGGTTGTTGTAGATGCGGCCCATGAAGAAGAGCGAGCCGTGCACGGTTTGCTGCCCGGTCAGGTACGTCTTCGCGTACTCCCAGGTCGAGGGAAGGAAAGGCGTCCAGTCGATGCAAGCCCAGGCCAGCGCGGCGATGCCGATCAGCTCGAGCCAGCGGCGCGACGACACCCGCCACGTCGACACTCGCCGCAGCCAGAGCACGGCCACGACCGGAATCGGCACCAGGAAGAAGAAGTACTTGGACGCCATCATCCCCGCGAGGCTGAGCGCGGCCAGGACTTCGTAGCGGCGCGGACTGCGCCCGTCGTCGGCGGCGGCCTTGGCCTCCGCGAGGGAAAGGAGGAGGAAGAGCAGGAACAGCCCGAGGAGCGTGTCCTCCTTGGCGACGCGCTGGTAGCCCACGTACGTGGTGGAGAAGGCCGCGAGCGCCGCGGCGCAGAGCCCCGCCGTCCGCCCGAAGAGCCGTTTTCCGAGCTGGGCGATGGCCCAGACGGAGACCGCTCCGGCGAGCGCGTTGGGCAGGCGGGTGATCGCCTCCGGCGCCCAGCCGAGCCGCCCGAACACGAGCGACGAAAGCGCGATGAGCACCTTCATCAGCATCGGATGCTCGACATCGTCGCCGCCGAAATCCCAGTGGAGGTACCGCTGCGCCGCGAGCCATTTGTGCACCTCGTCGTCGCCGAATCCCTCGGCTGCGAGTCCCTTGACGCGCAGGAAGAGTCCGACGGCGACGCAGGCCGCCACGGCCAGAGCAGGAACCGTTCCCCACCGCGCGGCGCGTCCGCGCAGATCGGCCGCCGTCGCGCGCGTGGGTTCCAACATCGCAAAGGAGTGGCGCAAATCCGCTTCTCCGCTAATCTTTCGCGCTCACGTGCGAGCGCGCTCCCGACCAGGCAACCGGACGTTCGCACTCCCTCTGCGGCTCGCGGCTCGCCTGTCGTCGGTCGTGGTCGCGCTCACGAGCGCGTCTTCCCGTGGACAGGAAAAACCGGCCGACAAGGCCCCGCCCGCCGCCTCCTTGAAAGACGTCAGGATCGACATCCACGCGTTCAAGGTGGTGGAGAGCTACTCGGGCCCCGTCAGCTACTACAAGGTCGTCGAAGATCCGGACGGGCCCTTCATCCGCGCCGTCTACCGGCCGCCGCTCGAGACCGTGACGCTCGCGGCGGAAGTCCCGGAGGCGCTGCGGCAGTCGACGAAGCTCGTCCGCTGGAGGTGGCGCGCCCAGGTCTTCCCCAAGAAGGGAAACGAGTGCGCGCCCGGCTACGGGGACTCCGCGGCGGTCGTCTACGTCTCCTGGAAGCGCGGCCTGAAGTGGTACTCGATCAAGTACGTCTGGTCGACGGAGGCCAAGAAGGGCGCGGTTTGCGATCAGAAACGGAACCTGTTCGTCGTGCAGGACACCGTGGTCCTCGAGTCGGGCGGCCCCTCCAACTCGTGGAAGGACGAGTCGATCGACCCCTCCGCCGAGTTCCGCGCCCACTTCGAAGGAGACGTACCCGACTTCGTCGGGATCGGGATCATGAGCGACGGCGATCAGACGCGCTCGATCAGCGCCGCCGACTTCGGCGGCTTCACGCTGCGCAACTGACCGCCTCATCCGGGATCCGCCGCGGGCGCGAGCGCGGGCGCCTTTTCCGCCCGCGCGTTCTTCCGGAAGAGCAGCTCGCCGTCGAGCAGCAAGAGCACGACGCCACCGACGAAGCCCGGGATCACCTGCGTCAGGTGATAGAGGAAGATGAACGCGAGCGCCGTGCCCTTCTCGACGCCGAATGCCGCCAGCGCGAGCGTTCCGCCCGCCTCGAACGATCCAGCGTTCCCCGGCGATGGCACCGCGGTGGCGAGGTTGAAGGCGGTGAGGGTCGCGAACGCCTGCATCGGCGTGAGCGAGAGACCTACCGCATGAGCGGCGATGACGATGACGAAGGTCTCCCAGAGCCACGGCAAGGGCGCCACCGCCGTCTCGACGAACAGCAGCCGTCGCCAGTGATTGGCGGCGAATCCGTCGCGCAGGTTGTGCAGGAACGCGGGTGCCGACGCAGAACGCCACAGCCCGCTCGCCATCAGCACGAGCACGGCGGCGACGAGGACGACCACGGCGGCCATGATCAGGAGCGCACGAAGGAGCCACGCGGGCGGATCTCCCAGGAGGCAAAGGACGGGGAACGCGGCGATCCAGCCCCACTTGTCGCTCCAGAAATCGACGATCTCGGTGCCGAGGAGCTTCGCCCGGCTCACCCCGGTGCGGCGCCCGAGGAACTGCACCCGGAGCAGGTCGCCGCCTCGCGCGGGAAGGAGCACGTTCCCGCAGAAGCCGACCACCATCGCCTTGCACGCCTGCGCGTAGGCGAGCGGCACGACGGGGCGCATGACGATCCACCAGCGCAGCGACTGAAGCGCGAGGAGGATTATGGAGCCGAGCGCCGCGAGGACGAGCGGCCGCGGATCGATTCCGTGCAGCTCGGCGAGGAGGTCCCGGTGGGAGATTCCGAGGTACCCGGCCACCGCGGCCGCGGCGGCTATGCCGGCGCAAAGGCCGAGGACCGCGCGGGGCCAGAGCCGCCGCGGCGCCCCAGGCCCCGGCGATTCGATCACAGGATTCCCGCCAGCTCACCGATGCGGCGAAGCGTGACGGGCGCCTGCGGCTCCGACCGGCACGCGTCGAAGCAGCGCCCGCAGTTCGGACCCGCGTAGCTGCCCGGGAGGAACTCCGAGTAATGCGCGATCGCTTCCAGCTCGGCGCAGGGCTGCACCATGCCCTTCGGGGTGACGTGGATCATCACCTTCCCGGCCATGCAACCGCCGACTTCGCGCTTCTCGTAGAAGGTCGGAAGCGTCTCGAAGAAATAGTCGCTGGTCAGCACGTTGCCGAGCTCGCGCTTGAGCTCGACGAGGCGGCTGCAGACGGCCTTGAACTCCTCCATCTTCGTCCGGGACACGAAGTGGGCCTGGTTGCCGTTCTTGAGATCGTTGTATCCGGAGAAAGCGATGTTGATGCCCCATGAGTTCGCGAGGCGGACGAGGGGCTCCGCGTCGTACATGTTGTCGACCATCAGCATCGACGCGAAGGTGAAGACTTTGTAGCCCTCGCGGACCATCCTCGGGACCGTCTTCTCCAGGCGCTCGAAGAGCCCCGGGATCCCGCGCTCGCGATCCTGCCGGGCGTCCGGGTAATTCATCGAGATGTTGATCTGGTTCACGCCCGCGGCGACCAGTTCCCTGATCTTCGCCTCCGAGAGGAATCCGCCGTGCGTTAGCAGCGTCACGTAGCGAAACCCGGGAAGCTCCTTGATGGAGCGGACCATGGAAGTCAGATCGCGCCGGAGCATCGGCTCGCCGCCGGTGAACACGACGACCAGGGGATCGAAGCGGCGGACGACGTCGGTGAAATCCGTCATCTCGTCGCGATCGGTGATCTTCCAGTAATCGCAGAAGTCGCAGCGGGCATTGCAACGCTTCGTCACCTCGATGGAGACGGTGAGAGGGCGTTTGTTGAAGGTTACGTCGAGGAACTTGCCGGCAGCACGGACTTTTTGGAGCGGGGTCAGGGCTATCTTCATTCAGTCTCCAGGACTCCTCCAGGCCCCGCTTCCCGCCGGCTGGGAGCGCGGGCCTTTAGCATTGCGCCGAAGGCCTTGCAAACGGCCCTTTCTTGGCCGCTGAGCGACTCGGAGAGACTCCCAATGAAGCCTGCCGGCCACAAGAAAAACGCTTCCTGTCATCGCCCGGTCACCGACCGACTAGTCAGGCGGGCGGCCTGGGGCGCGCCGCCTCCCCATCGTCGCCATCGTGCCGCGGGAAAAGATCCACAAATGAACGCCGAACCCCACCGCCCAGGCGAGCGCGACCCATTGCACCCAGAACCGGTCCGGGGTGAGCATCCGGTTGGCGAGCGCGCAGGCGAGAAGCCCGGCGATCATGAGGAAAGTGTGCGCGGTCAGGGCGACGCGGTGACGCTCGCGGGTGGCAAAGCCCTTGGCCGGCCGGGTGCGGGGAGACACCCGACTCCTTTACCTCGAATCCCGCACCGCGGCGGAGATCCAGAGACGGACCACCTCCGGCCGCGGCGCCGGACCGGTCGCGGCGAGGCGGGTCCAGAGCGCAACGTCCTGCGCCGAGGCGAGCGCCGCCCGGTTCCACACCTGCGCCGTTTCGAGTCGGTCCGCCCAGAAGAAGCCCATATGGGCGACCGAAGCCAGTTCCGATAGCCGGCGGACACGATCCGGAACGTCCGACGCTCCGAGGATGGCTTTTGGCGTCCGCAGACCGCGTGTTTCGAGGCCCTCTCGTTCGCCGCGGGACAGGGTCGCGACGTCGGCGATGTCGGGCGTGACGGATAGGACCGTCGTGCCGCGCCCGAGGCCGTCGGCCCCGAGATGGAAGAGGGCGATGGCGAGCACCCAGACGGCTCGCTTCCGCCGCACGCGCTCGACGAGCGCCAGCGCGGAGGCGCACTCGAGAAGAAACGGCAGGTATCCGAGGTAGCCGGCGATCGGCATCTCGAATAGCTTCGGTGTCTCGAAATGCGGAACGGTGTACACCCATCCGCGCGAGCAGCCCCAGTTCAGCGACTCCCAGGCGATGCCGAAGGGCAAGGCGACCGCGAGCGCCCGCAGCGGCAGGTCCCGCCGTCCCGCCCGCCATGCTTGCAAAGGGCTCGCGAGCCCCGGTCCGTCGTCGCGCCGCCCCGCCAACACCGCCTCGCAGAGCGGCCACAGGAAGATCCAGGCCAGCGGGAAAGCAACCCGCGGTGCGACGAGCGCGGCCAGGAGCATCGCGATCCCCGCGCCCGCAAGTAGCCGCGCGGTGCCCGGCCGCGCAGGAATCGCGACGATCCGTTCGGTTCCCGGAGCTTTTGCGACGAGCGCGAGCGCGAGCCGGACGGCAGGAAGCACCGTCGCATAGGAAATCGCCGAAAACGCCGCTCCGGCGAGCGCGCTCCGGGGAACGCCCACGTACCACCAATCGTGCAGGCGCAGGTTGAGCAACTCGAAAGCGTCCCAGAACGCCACGCTGGCGAGCGCGCAAACGACGAAATCGGCGGGACGTGCGAAGGGCGAGGAGCCGTGCCGCGCGCGGACGGCGCCGTCCAGCGCGAGAACGATTCCCCACCAGGCGATCGGGAAGCGGAAGAGGTCGACCGCCTCGGACAGGTGCGAGGCCACCAGCGCGAAGGCGATGATCCCGATCCCTGCCGCGAACCGGAGCACCGCGGGAGCCTACCCGGAAGCGCAAAACGCCGGACCCCATCGGGATCCGGCGTTTTGATCGCGACGTGGCGCGAGTGGTTACTGCTTCTGCTGATTGTCCGAACCGCCAGTCGTGCTCTGGGCAGGCGTCTTGGCCGTATTCGGATTCGGGATGCGGGCCTTGCTGGTGCCCGTGCTGCTGCCGCTGCTGTCCGACGTGCTGCTGCTGTCGTCGGACGAGCTGGAAGTGTGGCTCTTCATGCTCTTCTTGTTGTGGCTGCTCTTCTTGCCGACGACCTCGATCTTCTTCGCGCTGTTCGACTGCGCGTCATAGCTCGCGCGGACCTGCTGGCCCTCGTGGAGGGCGGAGATGCCGCTAGCCGAGGAGGTGTCGACGCCGACGATCTCGGTCGAGTCGTCGACCTTCAGGGTGAGCCCGCGGTCGAGCGTGATGCTGTTGTTGTCCTGGTCGACGCGGGAGACGCGGCCGCGGATGTGCTGCACGTTGCCGCTCGTCGAGGAGTTGTCCATCGAGCCGCTGTTGCTCGCCGTCGACCCGGTGGTGCTCGACTGGCTGTTCGCGTTGCCCATCTCGCTCGCGGTGCCCGTCTGCCCCGCGTTGTAGCCGTTGTTGTTCTGCTGGTTCTGGCCGTACGTCGAGCCCGAGCCGGAGGTCGAGCCGCTCGTCCCGGTGCCGTTCTGGCCGTACGTCGAGCCGGTGCTGTTCTGGTTCTGGCCGTAGGTCGACGAGCCGCTCTGGCCGGAGCTACCCGTCTGGCCGTAGGTGTTGGTCGAGCCGGACGGATTGTTCTGTCCGTACGTGCTCGTGCCGCTCGTCGAGCCCGAGTTGTTCCAGTTGCTGGTACCAGAGTTGGACTGGCCGGTGCTGTTCTGACCGTACTGGCTCGTGCCCGTGGTCGAGCCCTGGTTCGAGCCCTGATTCGAGCCATAGGTCGAGTTGCTATTGCTGTTCGTGTCCATGCTGCCGCTCGTGCCGGTCGAGCCCATGCTGCCGCTCGCGCCAGTCGAGCCCATGCTGCCGCTCGCGCCGGTCGAGCCCATGCTGCCGCTCGCCGTGGCGCTGCTGTCGGTCGACCGGGTG
>JBJMQD010000470.1:0-8760 GCA_045802855.1 Myxococcales bacterium
AAGGCGATCGAGGCCGTTCGCGGAAGCGAGGTCCGCGCCGGCGGCTTCGGCCAGGCCGCGCAGCGCCTTTTCCGCGTCCGCGGTCGACAGCGTGCGGTAGGCGATGAGCGGACAGGCGAGCTCGAGGAGTGCCGCGTCGGGACCGTCGCGATCGGCGCGGTTCATCGGCGTCGCCACCGTGTCCTTGACTTGCGGTCCGTTCTCGAAACGGCAGGAAAGCGGCAGGCGTAGCAAGAGGGTGCGCGGCTCCGGCTTCTGCCCTGCCGCCGTGAACGTTCCTTGCAGCGTCGCGTCGCGCGAGCGCGCTCCATCCCTCGCGCGCTCGGCCGCGCGGCGGAGGATCGATCCGGCGCTCGGGATGTACGCCGCGGCGCCCACCGCGGTCAGGGCGACGAGCGCCGCGGGAAGGCGCTTCATCGGATCACCTCGCGCAGCCAGGAGACCAGCCCCTCGCGCAGGTCGGGCCGTTTCAGCGCGTAGGCGATGTTCGCCTGCAGATAACCGAGCCGATCGCCCGCGTCGTAGCGCGTTCCGGTGAACCGGACGCCGAGGAGGCGGCCTTCGCGCGCGAGAGCGGCGAGCCCGTCCGTGAGCTGGATCTCTCCGATCGCGCCGGGCTTGAGATTCGCGAGCACGTCGAAGATGTCCGGCGGGAGGACGTACCGCCCGATGACCGCCAGGTTCGAGGGAGCGTCGGCGCGCTTCGGCTTCTCCACGATCCGGTCGATGACGATGTGTCCGTCCCGGAACGGCTTGCCGCCGCCGACGCCGTACAGGTGCACTTGCGATTCCGGCACCGGCATGAGCGCCACCGTGGCCTTTCCCGTCTCTTGCGAGAGCCTGGCGAGCTGGCCGATGGCCGGATCTTCGCCGTCCACCAGATCGTCGCCGAGCATCACTCCGAACCACTCGTTGCCGACGGCGTGCCGGGCGGCGAGGACGGCGTGTCCGAGCCCGAGCGGCTCCTTCTGGCGGATGCTGATCAGCCGCACCGAATCGCTGATGCGCCGGATCTGCTGGAACAGCTCCGTCTTGCCCTTGTTGCGCAGCTCCGCCTCCAGCTCGTACGAGCGGTCGAAGTGGTCCTCGATCGCGCCCTTGCCGCGGCCGTTGACGACCACCACCTGCTCCGCTCCGGCCCGGAGTGCCTCCTCGACGATCATCTGCAGCGTCGGGGTGTCGACGATGGGCAGCATCTCCTTCGGCACCGCCTTCGTGGCGGGAAGGAAGCGAGTGCCGAGACCTGCGGCGGGGATGACGACCTTGCGGAGCGGATGGTTCACGGGGACCTCGCGGGGGCGCGAAAGGTAGCATCGAATAACCGGCGCGGTGCGTTGAGTTCGCCTATGCTGCGCGCCCTTGGATGCTACGGCCTATCGGCCTGCGCCCGTCGCCGGCAGAGCCCGCTCCTGCTTACGCGCGTTCCCGCTCGTCCTCCTCGCGTGCGCTTTCGCCGCCCGCGCCCAGCACAAGGCGACCGATCCGGGGGCTCCCTGGCCGCAGAACGTCGACCTCGCCCGGGCCACGGCGATGGGTGGAGCAAACGGGGCCATTGCGACCGGGAACGAAGCGCTGACGACGAACCCCGCCGGGCTCGCGCAGACGCGCCGCTACCACCTCGAGATCGACGGCGTCAGCGACCCGCACTTTCCGGCCCAGGGGCTGATGATCAGCCTCGTGGACTCCGTCAGCGCCCCGGTCGCGACCGGGCTGCTCTTCTCGCGCTGGGGAAGCGGGCAGCCGGGAGGGCGCGGCGAAGGGTGGTACGCCGGGCTCGCGTACTCCTACGGCGCCGGATCGACCTTCATCGGCGGGATGACGAAGTACTACCGGTTCGCCACTCCTCTCGGCGAGGCGCATCGATTCGCGCAGGACTTCGCCATCCTGGCGAAGCGCGGCACCTTCGGATACGCGCTCGTCTTCCAGAACATCGCGACCAGCTCGATCCCCGGGTTTCCCATCACCGGCGCCGTGGCGATCGCGTGGGGGAATGACACCGACTGGCACCTCGCGTTCGACTACAAGGCCGACCTTTCCGATACCCACAACATCAAGAGCAAGGGCGCGGGCGGCCTCGAGTACCTCGTCGAGCAGGTGATCGCTCTTCGCGGAGGGGCGACGTACGACGTTTCCAGGGAATTGTGGTGGGTCTCCGCGGGGCTCGGTTTCCTCACCGAGAAAGGCGGCGCCCAGCTCGTCTGGCGCAGGCGGGTCGCGGGGGCGCCGGGCTTCGACCAGTTGTTCGAGGCGGCGATCACGCTGTACCTGGAGTGATCCGCACCGCCACGAGCGGGCGTCCGGTGCGCGGGTGGGGAAAAACGTCGAGGCCGGTTCCGTAGACGTTCTCGAGGACCTCCGCCCGCAGCACCTCGGCCGGAGTTCCCGCGGCCGCGACGCTCCCTTCGCGCAGCAGCACCACGCGATCGCACGCCGCGGCGGCGAGCGACAGATCGTGCATGACGAGGAGAGCCGAGCCGCCCTGCCGCGCGCGCGCGCGAAGCGCCTCGACAAGCCTCGCCTGGTGCCTCAAGTCGAGCGCGTCGGTCGGTTCGTCCAGCACCAGGACAGGGGCACCTTGCGCGAAGGTCCGGGCGAGATAGACGCGCTTTCGCTCTCCACCCGAGAGCTGCGAGGCGGGACGATCGGCGAGTTGGGCGGCATCGAGCTCCTCGAGGGCCGCCTGGGCCTTCTCGCGATCGGCCTCGCCTTCGAGCGCCCAGAGCCCGAGGTGGGGAGCGCGGCCCATCAGTGCGATTTCACGCGCGGTGAAGGGAAAGTCGCCCGGCTCGTCCTGGGCGAGGAAGGCGACGCGCAGGGCCCGCTCGCGGCGCGAAAGCGCCCGCACGTCGGTTCCGCCAAGGCGGACGACCCCGGCGGACGGCGCGACGAGCCCCGCGGCGATGCGCGCGAGTGTGCTCTTTCCCGCGGCATTGGGGCCGACGACCCCGGCGATCTCGCCACGGTCGAGCCGCAGAGTCACGCCTTGCAGCGCGTCCCGCGCCGCGCCCGGGTGCCGGAACCGGATGCCTTCGACCTCGAGCGCGGAGTCGCTCACGCGCGCCTCCGCAAGAGCACGACAAAGAGCGGGGCGCCGATGACGGCGGTGACGGCGCCGACGGGAGGCTCCGCGCCGAGGCCGCGGAAGAGCATCCGGGCGCCGGCGTCGGCGAGCACGAGGAACGCCGCGCCGGCGACCGCCGAGGCAGGAAGGAGCACCCGATGGTCTGGCCCGACGAAAAGTCGGACGCCGTGGGGCACGACGAGGCCGACGAAACCGACCAGGCCGGTCAGCGCGACGGCCGCTCCCACCGCGGCGCTCGAGGCGATGAAGCAGACGAGCCTCGTCATTTCCACGTCGACGCCGAGCGCGGCGGCGCCTTCTTCTCCGAGCGCGAGCAGGTTCAGCCGGCCGGCGAGCGCGGTCAGGACAAGTGCCGGGACGAGGACGGAGACGCCCGCCGCGGAGAGCACGGGCGCGGTCTCGTAGCCGAGAGTCCCCGAGAGCCAGAGGAGGACTGCCTGCGTCTTTTCCGGGGCGAGGATTGCCTCGAGCGAAAGCACCAGCGCGGAGGCGAAGGAGTTGAAGACCACTCCGACGAGGAGCGCGCGCTCGGGACGAAGCTGGCCGCGTGAGCGTCCCAGCGTGATGACGAGCAGCGAGGCCCCGAGAGCGCCGAGCACCGCCGCAAGCTGCGCCGGAAGGAGGCCTAGCCAGCTCGCCGCCGCCACTGTCGCGGTGCCCACGACCGTCCCGCCCGCCGCGACGGCGAGCGCCGCTCCGATGGCCGCGCCCCCCGACAGGCCGAACACGAATGGGTCCGCGAGCGGATTGCGCAAGAGCGCTTGCAGCGTGGCGCCCGCGATGGAGAGCGCGGCGCCCACCTCGGCGGCGAGGAGCACGCGCGGGAAACGCAGGCGCAACACGACGGTCGCATCGGGCTCGACTCCACGGAGCGCGTTCGCGAGGGAAGCGTTTCCGGCGCCGAGCGACAGTCCCGCCGCGGCCGCGAGAACGAGCAGGGGGAGGAGGACCGTCAACGCGAGCGCCGCGCGGGCGGCGGCCGATCGGGTCACGGGACGCGCGGTCCGGGATCGATGCCCCTGACCGCTTCCTCGAGATCGTCGATCGCTTCGACGAGGCGCGGCCCCGGGTGGAGCAAGGCTTGCGATCGAAGCGGCGCGACGCGCACGTGGGCGAGCCCGGGAACGACCGGCCGGCCCTGCGGACGGTCCACTCCGGCGAGGACGAGGACGTCCGGACCCGCTTGTACCGCGGCCTCGACGGACAGCCGGGCGAAGGGCCGGGTGACGTCGCGAGCGGCGTTGTCGATCCCGAGGTCGTCGAGGAGCTGGCCCGGATATCCGGAAGGCCCCGCGACGACGAGCGGATCGATCCCGAACACGAGGAGGGCGCGGACCCGCTTCTTTCCCGAGGCCGCCTTGCGGGCGCGCGCGCGCCGCTCTTCGATGCGGGTGGCCAGAGCGCCGCCCTCGCGCTCGTTGCCGAGAAGCCCGCCCACGCCTCGGATGGCGCTCTCGATCTGCTCGACGCTGCCGAGGGTGAACGCTTCCACCGGGATGCCTAGCCGCGCGAGCGCCTCGATGGGCCCCCGGTTCTCCGGACCGGTCTGGGCGAGCACCAGGTCCGGATGGAGCCCGAGCACGGTCTCGGGCTCCGGGTCGTTGAAACCCCCCACTCGCGTGATGCCGTGGACGCGAGGGTCCTCGTCGAACCGGGTGACGCCGACCAGCCGATCGCGGGCGCCGAGCGCCAGGACCAGCTCGGTGAGCGACGGAGCGAGGGTGACGACCCGGTGCGCCTCGGCGGGAACGGCGGGGCCGAGGTGCTGGCGGTCCGCCGCGGCGACCGCGACCGCGAGGAGGAGCGCGATCACTGGGCAGTCAGGTTTAGCGCCACGACGTCGCTCGTCGCGTAGTTGACGACCACTACCTGATCATCGTCGATGGGCTCCAGGTTGAAGGGGCTCGAGCCATTGCCCGTGTTGCCTTCCGCGACGACCTTCGGACCGCCCGGCGCGGTCAGGTCGATCTTCTGCACGGTATTGCTGCCCGATGCGACGGTGAAGAGGAACTGGTCGCGCGACTTCACGTCCTGCAGCGTGCTGGTCGGGCTCTTGAACGTCAAGCCGACTTGCGACGACATCGTATTGCCGAGCGACACGAGGGAGAGCGTGTTTTCGAGCGAGTTCACCACGGCGATGCGCCCGTCCGAGGTTCCGGCGAACTGCGTCGGGCTCGCGCCCACGCTTGCCTGGCCCTTGCTCGCGCCCGTTGCGGGATCATGGCGCCCGAGAACTCCTGCCGTCGTGGTTGCGCAGAGCGCGTACACGTCGCCTCCGACGGTTCCTACGTACGGGACGTAGGGGAACTTCCCGTCCGTCGGGCAGTTGACCGGAATCGGCGGATGGTCCGCGTCGGCGCCGTCGGCCGGAGCGAAACTCGAGCGATCGAAGCTCAGCAGCTGATTCGTGCCGCCCTGATCGCCGATCCAGATCTTCTTGGCCGTGACCGCGATACCGCTCGGCACCGTTCCCTGCGGAATCGCCGCACGGCGCGTAACAGAGCGCGTGCCCGGATCGATCTCGACGAGGGCGCGGCTCGGATCCGTTCCGTCGAACGAGCCAGAGCAGACCACGTAGAGCTTGCCGGAGTCGGCGCGGACGACACCTGGATTCGTGCATTGCCGCCCGTCGGCGCCGCCGAGATCGATGAGGTTCACGGTGCCAGTAGTCGGATCGATGGCCGCGAGGAACCCCGGCCCGGCGGTGACGGGAAATCCTCCCTCGAGCCGGGAGTTCGTCAGGCCTGCGTAGACGATCCCGTTCAGCTGGGCCGTGTAGTTCGGGCGCGCCTCCCCGGGCTTCGCAGGGTCGTATGGCTTCAGCGCCGCGCCCGTTGGAAGTGCGATGTGCGGTTGGGCGGGTGGCGCGTGGAAGGTTCCGCCTCCACAGGCGGCGAGGACGAGGGTCAGGGCGAGAAAGCGTCTCACGGCGTCTCCTTTCACAAGCGGGCCCGGACGATCGCGGAGAGCGAGAGCCCGGGGAGCGGGTACTGGAAGAGGTCCTGGAGCCTGCGATCGTCGAGGAGGTTCTTGAGCTCGACGTCGAACCAGACGGGTCCGGCGATGCGCGCGCCGGCTCCCGCATTGACGAGGATCTGCGCCGGCAATGACGCGGTATCGAACTGGTTGCGCGGCATCGACGAGGTGAAGTTCGTCTCGGCGTACGCCTCGGTCCGCTCCGAGCGGCGCGCGAGCCGGACGAAGAGGCGGTGCGGCGGCCGGTACGAGAGCGAATGTCCCTCGAGGCGTCCGGGGCGCAGGTTCTCGGCGGAAAGGAAGCTGTAGGCGGCCTCCGCGGTGAGGCCGAACGGGAGGGCCGCGATCGCTTGCAGCTCGATTCCGGCGATCCGCGCGGCGCCGACGTTGAACGGCTTCACCGCCTGCGGGGGGAACTGCTCGTAGACGATCAGGTCCCGGTAGCGCGACCAGAAGGCGCTGGCGAGAAGGGTGAGCGGCTTGGTCCGCCATCCGATGCCCGCGTCCAGCGAGACGGCGTGCTCCGGGACGAGATCGGGGTTTGGCGCGAGACCGCCCTGCTGGAGGTACAGCTCGCTGAAGGTCGGCGCGCGGAAGGAAAGCCCGGCTCCGGCACGCACCTCGACCGGTGCGAGTGCGCCGCCCGGGAAAGGACGGGCTGCCACCGAGAGCCCAGGGCTCGCTCCGAGCTGGCTGCCGACGGCGTCGAAACGGACCGCGGGATGCAACGAGACCGCCCCGATCGTGACGTCGTCCGAGACGGATGCGGAGGCGACGGCGCGGCGGTGGGTTCCGGTGGAAGTCCCGGTGATGAAGTCGCCGCCTCCGGAGAGGCCTGCCCGGAGCCACTGCGCGGACCCCAGCGGGACGCCACCTTCCGTCTCGAAGCGCAGCGCGGAAGAGGCTTGCGGGATGCGCGGGCAGTCCGGTGCGCCGTCGACGCAGCTTCCGAAGAGGGAGCTTCCGCGTAGCTCCACGCTGTCGGTACGCGCCCACCCGCGGAGGGAGTAGACCCCGCTCCCGGCGACGCCCCGCAGCCGCACTCCGGCGAGCCCGGAAGCGTCCAGCTCGCGCGAGGTGGGAGTAGTGCTCGTCGAGGGTCCCGGCAAGCCCCGCTCGCCCAGAGATCCCTGCAGCAGCAGATCGATCTCGTTCGCTGGAGAGATGCGCTGTGCGACCCGGGCCAGCGCCGACAGGCGGCGCGCGTCCGCGTTCCCGCGCTGCGCGTCGAACCAGGGGGCCTGCTCGATCTCCGGGGTCAGCTGCTCCTGGTACCGGAAGTTCCCGGCGGTCCGGTCTATTTGCACGGCGGCGACGGCGCTGTTTCCCTCCGCCAGCGAACCGGCCGCGTCGGCACCGATTCCGAACGTCCCGAAGGACCCGCCGCTCAGCGTCGCTCCGGCGCCCGCCTTCTCGTTTCCCGCTGCCCGGGGCACCAGCTCGACGGCTCCTCCGAGCGCGCCGGCGCCGAACTGCGCGCCGAGAACTCCGCGGCTGACCACGATGCGATCGAGCAGCGTGGCCGGGATGGTGGCGAGGTCCACCGCGCCGCCGCCCGGACCCTGCAAAGGGATCCCGTCGAGCAGCACCGGCGACTGATCGGCGGTCGCGCCGCGCAGCGACAGCGTCGTCGCCTGCCCCGGACCACCGAACGAGTGCACCGATACCCCGGGGGACGTCGCGAGCAACTCGGCGACGGATCGCACCTCGCCGGCGAACTTGCTCGCTTCGACCACCGTGGTGTCGGAGGCCGGAGCGCGCAGCGAGCCGTGCGGCCGCTCGGCGACGATATCGACCTCGGGCAGGGCCAGCGGAGGCTGCGGAGGCTGCACCGCGGGAGCGGGGGCATCTTGCGCAGCGGGCGGCGTGTCTTGCCCGCTCGAAGCGGCGACCGGCAGCGTCGCGACGATCGCGACGACGACGGCACCACCACGAATTCGAACGCGCCACGTCGTGGCGCAGGCAGACGGCACGGCTTCCCTCTTTCTCTCGAAGAGGCGAACGCTCATGTCGCCGCCAGGCAGGTCTCCTGGCTCCCGGGTCTGCCGCGAGCACGTCGCGGCGCGCCGTCCCGCCTTCCCCGGCCTGCTACCGCCGAGTGGCTTCTGGGACTGGCTGCCCGGCTACAGTGGCGGGACCGCGCCGGCTTTCGACCGGCTTCCCTCGAAGGCCCTCTCGGGCACCACGGCGGCGGGAATTACGCTTCGGCCGCTGGAGTACGCCGCGGCGACCCCCGGGGTCAAGATCCGGCGGGATGCAGGGTGGTCTCGCCCTCGACCGAGAGATGCGCGCGGTTCTTCCGCACCACGGTCTTCATCCGTTTCATCCGCGCGAGCTCGTCGATGCTCGAGAACGGCCGTTTCGTGCGGCGTTCGACGATTGCATGCGCCCGGCCGCGCCCGATTCCGGGCAGGAGGCGCAGCTCCGCTTCCGTGGCGCGGTTGACGTTGAGCACACCGATCATCTTGGGCTTCGGCGGTTTCTTCTCTCGCGGCGGTTTCGCCTCCCGCGGAGGCTTCACGTCGGCGACGAGCGGCATCGGCATGGGCGCGTCCGCCGGGAGCGGCAGCGTCAGAGGCGGCGCCGCGAGGAGAGCCAACACCATCGGAAGCATCGTCAGGCGTCCTTGACCACCGCGGGAGGCGCCATCTGCTCGGCGGCGACCGCGAGGGACCCGGGCTGCGCGGGGCGACGCACCGTCG
>JBJMQD010000014.1:0-3316 GCA_045802855.1 Myxococcales bacterium
GTCGAGCACCTCACCTTCCGCTCCCGCCCTGACGGTGGACGGAACTTCCGAGCCTTGCTCGGCGACACCGGCGCATTCTTGTTCAACGCCGTCACACACTTCGAGTCCACCGTCTATTTCGAGCTCGGGCCCGCCTCCGAGCTGCCCGCGATCCTTCGTCTGGAAGGCGCGCGGATGGAGAACCCGGTTGCGCACCTCTCGGACGCGGTGCTCGCTGCCGAGTTGGACGTCGTCAAGAACGAGCTGCGGGAGAAGGACGAGACGGGCTTCCCGGGCGACGTGATGGCCGAGATGCTGGCGGCCGTCTTCCCGAAGGACCATCCGTATGCACGGCCCCCGATCGGTACGCTGGGCACCATCGGCGCGCTCCGCGCGTCGGACGTCGACGCGTTCGTCGCCGACCACTATCGCCCGAAGAACATGACGATGGTGATCATCGGGGACCTCGCCCTGGAGACCGCCGATCGCCTCGTGGCCGACAACCTGCCGCCGTACCTGCTCGAGGCTCCCACCCGCGTCGCGATTCCGCCGCGGATGCCGCCCGTTCCGCCTCCCGCGCCCGCGGCCCCTGCGTCGACGGCGCAGCTCGAGCGCAAGACGGCGCGGGTGAGCGCACCACAGATCTGGATCGGCTGGTCGTTACCGCGCAGCTTCGATACGGACCAGTACCTGCTCGCGTTCGTGCGCGAGGCCGCCCAGCAGCGCCTCTCGCGCGTCGCTTCGAATGACAAGGACATCGCCCGCGTCAGCGTCGCCATCGTTCCTGGCGTACAGGCGTCGCTGCTCGTCTGCCGGGTCGTCCTCCACCAGAATGCCCACCCGGAGCAGACCCGCGATCGAATTCTCGACGAGCTGCCCCGGATCTGGACGTCGCGCAACCAGCGCGCCGAGGACCGCGCCGAGGATGCGTTCTCGATCGAGCGCCGTTTCGTCGCGGTCGCGGAGATCTCCGCGGCGCAGAGCCTCGTCACGCGGGGAATGAAGCGCGCGATCATCAGCCACTTCTCGCAGGATCCGACGGTCTATTCACGCGCGCTCCGCGAGCTGAGCGGCATCCGGCGCGAGGCGCTCGCCGTCTTCGCCGGCCCCTACCTCACGAAGGAGCGCGCCAGATCCGTGCTCTTCGTTCCCCGCGCCGGGAGCCTCGCGATGACCGCGGCGCCGGGCGGGGACGGAGCGCCGACGCCGGAGTCCGACATCGACGCCCCGCCGATTTCGATCGAACCGCCCGAGAGCGTCGATGCGACCAAGGTGGCGGGCCGGCTCCGCCGTCTCTTCATCGAAGGCGAAACCTCCACCTCGAGACTTCCCAACGGGCTCACCGTGATCGTGCAGCGGCGCGCCGGGCTCCCGATCGTGAGCGCTGGATTGCTCCTTCCCGCCGTCCGGCACGGCCGCAAGGAGAGCGCCGCGGCCGAGGTCGCCTGGATCGTCGCGCGACCCGAGCACGTACTGAACCATCCCATGGCGTTCTACGGCGCGGGGACCTTGAAGATCCGGTCGCCCGATTCGGTCGCTTACATCGTCGAGGCCGCATCCGGAAATGCCGAGGCGCTGCTCGCCACGTTCGCCGAATACACGCAGTCGATGGGGATCTCTCGCTGGGATTCGATCCGCAAATCGGTGGTGCCGTCCTGGAAGCGGTCCGAACAGGATACCCGCACGGTCGCGACTCGCAAGCTGCTCGCCTCGCTCTTGCGGGGGACCGGATACTCGTTCGACCTCACGGCCGACGATCTCGAGCATTCGTCGGAGGACGACGTCCGCGACTGGATCCAGCGCACGCACTCTCCGGCCAACGCGACGCTGGCGGTGGTCGGGGACCTCGACCCGAAGCAGGTCGAAAAATGGGTCGCGGAATCGTTTGGACCCTGGAGCGCTTCGTCGAGAGAGGAGGCGCCGCCGAAAAGCGCGGTCGTCGTCGTGGCGCGAATGCCGGCGCCGTTGGACGAGAAGGTCCTGGTCACGAATCGTTCCGACGCCACGCAGACGCACCTCGAGTTCGCCTGTCTGCTCCCGCGGGGCGACGACAGCGCCGCTGCCGAGCGCTACGCCGTTGCGGCGGCAATCCTGCAGGAGCGGCTCTGGAAGGTGGCCCGCGAGGAGCTCGGCGCGACGTACGGGCCATATGTGCAGGCCAGCGTGCGGCGGGGCGGGATCGCGTACCTCGAAGTGAGCAGCCTCGTCGAGCCGGGCAAGCTCGTGCCCGTGCTCGGAGCCGTGAAACGCACGCTGGCATCCATCGCTGCGCAACCGGCATCCGCGGACGAGCTCGCGGCTGCGAAGATGAAGATCGGCGGCCTCCACGCGGCCGCGCAGATGAGCAATCTCGGTATCGTCTGGCGGCATCTGACGAACGCGCGGATGGGCCACGCGATCGCGGAACGAGACCCGACGGCGGACCTCGCTGCGGTGTCCGCGGAGGACGTGCGGGCTGGATTCCAGTCCTGCCTCTCGGAAAATGCTACGCTGTCCCTCGTCGGCGACGAGAAGAACGTGCGCGCCGCAGTTGAAGCGGGATGGCGGTAGGCTCGGCCGTGAAGCAGATGCACGGGCCTTGAACCGTATGGTCATCGGGTACCAGCGATGGGACCGGCTCCTCTTCCTGCACTTCGAGGTGCAACAGGAAGCGCTCCGCGCGCTGGTCCCGCCGCGGCTCGAGCTCGATACGTACGAAGGCCGCGCTTTCGTCAGCCTGACGCCGTTCACGGTCGAGGGCGCGCGGCTGCGCGGGATGCCGATGCTCCCGGGGATCTCGCGGTTCCACGAGTTGAACGTCCGGACGTACGTTCGCCGCGGCGACGATCGCGGCGTCTGGTTCTTCAGCCTCGACGCGGCGAGCCCCGCGGCGGCGGCGATCGCGCGCGCGAGCCTGCGGCTTCCCTACTGCTACGCGAGGATGCAAAGGATGGACGAGGCGGGATCGTTCCGCTACGACTCGGTGCGAGTGCTGCCGCCGCCGCAGGCGACCTTCTCGGGGTCGTGGACGGTCCGGGGGACCGCCGCTCCGGCGGAGCCGGGAACCCTGCCGCACTTCCTCGCCGAACGGTATCTGCTGTTCTCGCGCGCGGCGGCCGGCAAGCTGTTTCGCATGCAGGTCCGCCACGCCCCATGGCCGCTCCAGCCGGCCCTAGACCTCCGGTTCGCCGAGACGCTGGCGCAAGCGGACGGCGTGCCCGCCCTCGGGCCCGCCGTCCTGGCGCAGTATTCGGAGGGCGTGGACGTGGAGTTCTTCCCGCCCTCCGTCGTGTAGCTAGCTTTGCTGCAGGACCGTCTGCAGCGATGGGCCGAACGTCGCGGCCATCGACAGGGTGAA
>JBJMQD010000103.1:0-34045 GCA_045802855.1 Myxococcales bacterium
CGATTCGGCGACTTGCAACTTCTGCCACAATCCCAATCAGAACAACAAAGGCTGGTCGGGGAACGAGAAGGACATGGTCCACAGCATCCATGGAGCCGAGAAGCGGATCGTCGACTTTACCTGGAAGCAGGTTTCGGCTACCGACGGCTACTGGCTGACCACGTACCCAGCGATCCTCAACATCTGCACGATGTGCCACCTCGAGGGAACGTTCGACTTCAGCACCGCAGAGGCGCAGGCGGCGCTGCCCACCATGCTGCCGAGCACGACCACGACGGGCAACATCACCACCGTGCCCGCGTCGGGATTGTCGCCCTACGTGACGGCGCCCGGAAATTACGGCGCCACGTTCAAGTTCGACCCGCTCACCGGGACCGTCACGACCCCCGCGGACCCCGCCAACCTCGTCACGACGCCCATCATGGCGGCGTGCTCCGCTTGCCACGACAGCACATCGGCCATCGACCACATGCAAACGAACGGCGGACAGTTCTGGGTGCAGCGAAGCTCGGTGGCCGCGAACACGCAAGGCGAGCAGTGCCTGGTCTGCCACGGTCCGAATCGGATCGCGGCAATCGCAACGGTGCACACGGTCAAGGCGCCCTGAGAGGACGCATGCACAAAATCGAGGGCGTTCTCGCCGCCGCGCTCGCCACAGCCGCCTGCTCGGACGCGCGCCAGCAGCAAGGCGATCCGGCCCACCCGGTGAGCTGGGTGCAGGACATCGCTCCGTTGTACGCGTCGCAATGCAACTCCTGCCACTCCGGTCCGGGTGCGCAGGCCGGGTACCGGACCACCTCGTACCTCGAGGCGCTCGGCCCGACGAGCGCGCCGGTGGCCGTGCCGGGCGATTCGAGCTCGAGGCTCTTGAATGTCATCGACCCGGCCAAGGCCGATGCCGTGCACCAGCCGGTGTCCTCCGCCTTCAACCAGTCGCGCGCGTGGGTGGTGGACGGCCGGGTGTCGTACTCCAGCACCAGCATCCACGAGGGCGGGATCCTGAATCCGAACGATCCCGAGTTCCACATGAACCTCGTGCGCGCGCAGAACTGGAACTTCTCCCTCTGCCAGGGCTGCCACGGCGCCGATCTCACGGGCGCCCAGACGGGGGTTTCCTGCCAGACCTGCCACGTCCTTCAGGTCGCGGCCGATGGCTCCACGACTTGCTCGTCGTGCCACGGCAGCGCTCAGACCCCGGCGCCGCCGAGGGACGTGTCCGGCGACACCGACCCGTCAACGGCCGGGGTTGGCGCGCACCAGGCGCACGTCGTCGGCAAGACCTTCATCTCCGCGCCCGTGCCGTGCGGTACCTGTCACCAGGTGCCGGCACAGGTCGGGAGCGCGGGCCACCTCGACAATCTCCTTCCCGCCGAGGTCACCCTGTCGGGTCCCGCGGGCGCCGACAGCGCGACACCCCGGTTCGATCCGAACACCCTCTCCTGCTCCGGGGTGTACTGCCACGGCAACGGAGCGGATCTAGCGAACGACACGAAGTTCCAGCTGCGCACGCCGGTCTGGACGGGCGGGACCTCGCAGGCGTTCTGCGGGTCCTGCCACGGACTCCCTCCCAGCCCAGGTCATCCGTCCGCCACCTTCCCGAACTGCTCCGGGTGCCATCCCCGGACGGTGAACGCCCAGGGCGGCATCATCACGTCCACGGACGCCAACGGAGCGCGGACCAGCTTCCATATCAACGGAGTGGTCGATGTTGGTCGGTAAGTCGGCGGCGGTCTTTGCGGTGGTTCTGGCGGCGGGTTCGGCAAGGGGCGACGGCAGCGCGACCACACTCTTCGACTCACGACCCTACGTCCGGGACGGAGCCCTCCAGGACAATTCCCTCTACGAAAGCTTCGCGGTGAGCGCCCGCGGCAGCGACGCCACCGGCGATCTCTTCCAGGACGTCCGCATCGTCGCCCGGGGCTGGGGACGGGTGACCTTCGGGGACTCGTTCGACACGCACACCGTGGCGGGCGACGTCGACTCCTTCTTCCTGGAAGGAAGAATCTTGAAACGGCACCTCCTCGTGCGCCTCGGCAGGCAGCTCGCGACGGGCGGCGCGGTGCGCGCCACGCAGTTCGACGGGCTCTCCCTGGACGGCGTCGTGTCGGGCGGGTTCGGAGCCCAGGCGTGGGTAGGGGTCCCGACGCAGCAGCGCTTCAGCCAGTCGAGCGGCGACTTCCTCACCGGCGGCCGGCTGTTCTGGCGCCATGCCTTCGATTCGGAGCTGGGCGCTTCCTACGTCTACCAGCTGCGCCGCGGCTACGTGCAGCGGAGCGACGTCGCCGCCGACGGGAGCTGGACGCCAGTGCGGACCGTGACGGTGAGCGGCCTCGCCCAGTGGAGCCTCGAAGCAGAGAGGTTCGCGGAAGGCCGGCTCTCCGCCCTCTGGCAGGTGGAGAAGAGGCTGCAGCTCGTCGCCGATTTCCAGCACACCTCGCCGGAGCTGTTCATCGATCGCAGCTCCATCTTCTGGGTGTTCTCGGAGGAGAACCGCGACGAGGTGGGCGGCGAGGCGGTCTTCCGGCCGGTGCCGCAGATCTCGCTGGAGGCCGACTGGCACTTTCTCCACGTGGTGGCCGGAGACGGCAACCGCGGGGGAGCGCGAGCCACGTATCGCGCGCAGACCGGCACCAACTACGGCGCGGAGTTGCGCTATCTCGACCAGCCCGACAACGGCTACACGCTCGGGCGCGTCTTCGGGGTGCGCAAGCTGCCCCGCAACATCACGGTGACGATCGACCTCGACGCGTACTGGCTCAAGAAGGACATCAACGGCACGAACCACTCCTACGTCGGAACGCTCACCGGGGGCTGGGCCTTCTCGCCCCGCTGGGAAGCGATGCTCGCGGGCTCGCTCGGCGCCACCCCCTACTTCGAGAGGCGCACCGAGGTGATCGCCAGACTCGCTTATCGATTCGGTATCCCGGCCGGCCTCCCCGGCGGTTTGCGATGAAGCGCTACGCGTTCCTGGCGGGCTCGATCTTCGCCTGCGCCACGGCGGCCACCATCCTCGGAACCGATTCCCCGACGGGAGACGAGATCCTCTTCCCGCACGCCCGCCACAAGAAGGCCGAGGTCGACTGCCTCACCTGCCACGAGCCGATCTACGACGCGAAGACGCTTTCGGGACAGTTCCTGCCCAAAGAGGCGAAGTGCCTCGAATGCCACAAGCAGAAGAAGGCGGACGGGCAGTGCAACTTCTGCCATCTGGACGTGAAGTACGCGGCCACCTGGACGCCGCGCGAGCCGCGGCTCAACTTCGACCACGCCGCGCACATCGAGCGGGTGAAGGAAGACTGCTCGCAGTGCCACACGCGGCTCGACGAGCCCCGGCAGCACGGCCCCATCACGGCAGGCCACGCGGCTTGCATGAAGTGCCACAACCACGCCGACAACTTCGAGAACGCGCAGTGCGCGACCTGCCACAAGGATCTCGCCGCCTACGCGTCGATGCCGTCCGAAACGGTGACGCACCAGGGCGACTGGCTGCGGCGCCACCCGAGCGTCGCCAGGTCCGCGCAGCAGACGTGCGCGACCTGCCATGACCAGAACTTCTGCCTCGACTGCCACGCCAAGACGACCGCGGTGCCCATCGAGGTGAAGCTCGTCGACCGCCCCGATCGGCGCTTCATCCACCGCGAGGACTTCCTCGGGCGCCACTCCGTCGAGGTGCGCGCGGACCCGGCCCAGTGTCAGCGCTGCCATTCGGTCAGCTTCTGCGAGAGCTGCCACTCGCGGTCGCGCGTCTCGGCGGCGAACAGCACGGTCAACCCGCATCCGTCCGGGTGGGCGATCCCGGGAACGGGCACTGCATTCCACGGAGACGCCGCGCGGCGCGACATCTTGAACTGCGCGAGCTGCCACGATCAGGGGGCGCAGTCGATCTGCGTCACCTGCCACAGGTCAGGTGGACCTGGGGGCAACCCGCACCCGTCCGGGTTCCTGTCGCGCCACAACCTGAGCGAGGCGGCGACCGACGGGAGGTGCGCGATCTGCCATCGGTAGTCGTCACCGCAGCTCCACCTCGGCGGGTTCGGGCGGGGTCTCCTCCCCTTTGACGCTCGGAGCGATCCGGTAGGCGAAGGAAAGGACCGGCCCGTACGCGAACGCGAGTGAGTTGCCGGCGGGGCTGAGCGAGACCTGACCGAGGACCGCGGCGGTGACGAATACTCCGCGTCGCGTCGTCCACGTGTACCCGATCACCGCGCGATAGAAGTCGAAAGCGCGGCTGATGTACGACGAGTCGCCGAAACGGAGCGCGCCCTCCTGGTACAGCGCCATGGAATGGATCCGCGTCGCGTCGAGGTTCAAGCCGACTCCGAACCGGAACCGCGGGCGGAAGACGACCTGGTGCTTGCCGGTCGGGTCGTCGAAGCTCCGCAAGTCGAGCTGCACCATTTGATAAAGCGCCGAGGCTCCCTTCGGTTCCTGCAAGCGGGCGCGGGCGCTGTACCGCTCCTCGTGGCCGGACGGGATCCGCAGCGGCGGGACGCTGAACGACCACGCTTCCTGGAAGCCGGCGGAGAGGCGCAGGTTGCGGACGCCGTCGTAATGCAACCAGACCCAAGGGGCGACCTGGGACAGGTAGGCGAAGGGGTTGCGATCGTCGAACGTCCCCTGGCTCAGGAAGAGCGACCCGAGCTGTCCGCGGAAATCGCCGGCCAGCGGGAACTCCACGTCGGCCTGTCCGGCGGCGACCGGAAGCGTCCCCACGGTGTAGCTGGGCAGCGGCTGGGCACGTCCCGGTAGCGACGCGCTCGCGAGGAGCGCCGCCGCGACGAGGCCTGGCGTTCGACGAGCGATGCAAAACCCCTTGTTCACGACGGCGTCACACTACTGTCTCGAACACCCGGTAGCCCCAGGCTGGCAGATCGAGAGAAAGCCCGGTTGCGCCGACATCGAGGCTGGCTCCTCCCATCACTTCCGCGAGGCGGATCGCGGCAAACGGCAGGCGCAGCAGGCACTGGCTCCGATGATCCGAATAATTGACGGCGACGAGCAAGCGCTGGCCGTCGCGCGCCTGCCACGACCAGACCAGGAAGTCGTCGGAGGTCCGGTTCCCTTCCCACGCCGGCGCGCATTCGAGAAGCGCCCAGTCGCCATCGCGCACGGCAGGCCTCCGCAGGATTTGCAAGAGCCTCGCGTAGAACTCCTGCCGCGAACCGTCGGCCGGCTCCGGCGGCGCCCGAACGAGGTGCGGAGAGATGCGCTTGCGGCGCCCTTCGAGCTGTCCCTGGTGGAAGAAGCGCATCCCCGGCGAGAGGAACGTGACGATGGCGGCGGCGTCGTGGGCGGCGGGCTCGAACGCCGCGGCGGCCCGCTTCTCGTCGTGGTTCTCCAGGAAGCGGGCGAGCTTGTCCTGGAACTCGAGGCCGGCGGTGAGATGCTCGCGAACCCTGCGGGCGTTACCTTCGCGGAGCCTGTCGTACAGCCGCTTGTCGTACGCGTAGTCGAAGCCCTGCGAAAGCAGTGCCCATTCGAGCTCCCAGTAGACCTCGGCGAGAAAGAGAAAGCCCGGGAACCGCTCGCGGACCCGCGCGATGGCAGCCGGCCAGAACGGCTCCGCCTTCCGCCCCCAGGTCCGCTCGAAGACCTCCGGCAAGAGCAGCATGGCCATGTCGCAACGGACGCCGTCGCACTGCCCGGCAATGCGGAGAAGCTCCTTCGCCATCGCCTCCTGGGTGGCGGGATTCGAGTAGTCGAGCTGGAGCGTGTCGGGCCAGGCGGGAAAGTACGGATCGCGGCCGTGCGCGCGGAGGACATTCCCGGCCCAGGTATAGTTCTCCGGCGTTCGAGCCAGATCGAGCTCCGTCCCGGCGACGTAGTAGTCGGGACGGCTCTCGATCCACGGATGATCGAGCGCGGTGTGGTTCGGGACGAAGTCGAGCATGAGCCGCAGGCCGCGCGCTCGCAGCCGCTCCCGGACGCGGGCGAGCGCGGCGTCGCCGCCGAGCGCGGGAGGAACCGTATACGCGGTGACCGCAAACCCCGAGCCGCCGATGTCTTCGTCGCGCAGATCGGGCAGCGTGTGCTCGAATTCGCGCCTCCAGTCGCTCCGGGTGCGCGAGACCTGCTGGCCGGCGGGCCCGGTGCTCCAGACGCTGAGGAGCCAGACCCAGTCGAAGCCCTTCTCGGCGACGAGGTCCAGCTCCGCGTCGCCGAGATCGTCGAGAGTCGCCGGCCGCGCAAGCCGGGCCGAGAGCTCGCTCAACCAGACCCGGGTGTTGATCTGGTAGAGCGACGGATATCGCGGCGCGCCGATGTCAGTGCCCGCGGGCTTCGGCTTCCGTCGGCGGGACCGCCGGAGCGGGCACTTCCGGCACGGGCGACCCGGTCTTGCCGAAGTCGAGGAACTGCTGCGCCGTGACCGTCGCGAACAACTGCATGAGGCGAGCGACGCCTCCCGTCCATCCGGTCTGATGGCTCGCGCCGAGGCCTGCCCCGTTGTCTCCGTGGAAGTACTCGTAGAAGAGGAGGAGGTCCTTGAAGTGCGGATCGTCCTGGAACTTCCCGGTTCCCCCGTACACCGGCCGCCGGCCGTTCTGGTCGCGGAGGAAGATGCTCGACAGCCGCCGCGAGAGCTCCTCGGCGACCTGGTACAGGTTCAGCTGCCGCCCCGATCCGGTCGGGCACTCCACCTTGAAGTCGTTTCCGTAATACGTGAAGTACTGGAGGAGCGCTCGGACGATGAGCATGTTGACCGGCATCCAGATCGGTCCGCGCCAGTTGGAGTTCCCGCCGAACATGCCGCTGTCGGATTCGGCGGGGACGTAGTCCACCCGGAATTCGGTGCCGTTCACTCCCAACACGTAGGGATGCTGCGCGTGGTGACGCGAGATGGCCCTGATTCCGTACGGGCTCAGGAACTCGTTCTCGTCGAGCATGACCGAGAGCACCCGCCGCAGGCGGGTCTCGTCGAGGATCGAGGCCAGGAGGCGGTCGGCATGGCCGCGCTTGGCCGGATCGTGGATGTTGTTCCTCAGCTCCGGGCGCGCGGCGAAGAACTCGGCCAGCCGTACCGCCAGCTCGGGGTGCTTCTTCATCAGGATTCCGTCGAACACCGTCACGGCGCAGAGCGGGAGCAGCCCGACCATCGAGCGCACCTTCAGCCGCTGCGAGCCGCCGTCCGGAAGCCGCAGGACGTCGTAGAAGAATCCGTCCTCCTCGTCCCACATCCCGACGTCGTTCCCGCCGCGCATCATCGCGGAGCCGATCCAGAGGAAGTGCTGGACGAACTTCATCGCCATCTCGGCGTAGGCGGGCCGGTGCAGCGCGAGCTCGGCGGCGATTTCGAGCATGTTCTGGGAGAAGAGCGCCATCCAGGCAGTGCCGTCCGCCTGCTCGAGGTAGCCGCCCGTGGGCAGCGGCGAGCTCCTGTCGAAGACGCCGATGTTGTCGAGACCGAGGAAGCCTCCCTCGAAAGCGTTGTTGCCCGTCCGGTCCTTGCGGTTCACCCACCAGGTGAAGTTGAGCATCAACTTGTGGAACGACCGCTCGAGCCAGTCGACATCGCCTTGCCCGCGCTGCATCTTCTCCAGGCGGTAGGTGAAGATCGTCGACCACGCGTGCACGGGTGGATTCACGTCGCCGAAGTTCCATTCGTAGGCAGGTAGCTGGCCGCTCGGGTGCAGGTACTGGTCCCCGAGCATCAGGTCGAGCTGGCCCTTCGCGAAGTCCTCGTCGACGAGGCTGAGCGTGAGCACGTGGAACGCAAGATCCCAGGCCGCGTACCAGGGGTATTCCCACTTGTCCGGCATCGAGATGATGTGCGCGTTGTGCATGTGGTGCCAGTGCTCGTTGCGAGGACCGCGCGTTCCCGGCCTGAAGGGATCGGCGCCGTGTTCCCTGAGCCAGGTGTCGAGGTCGTAGTAGTAGAACTGCTTGGACCAGAGCATGCCGGCGATCGCCTGGCGCATGACGTTGGCGCCGTCCGCGTCGAGCCTCCTGGGAATCACCGACGCGTAGAATTCGTCGGCCTCGCGCCTTCGCGCCGCCATCACGGCGTCGAAGGTGGCGAAGGCGGTGTCGGGGGGCGGTCCCGCGATGACGGGCGCCGCAGGTCCGGTCGCGATCTCCGCGATCGCTTGCGGCGTCGCGTCGCCGAGCCGCAGGCGGATCACCTCCGATTGCCCGGCGCCGACCGTGACCGTGTAATGGGCCGCGGCCTTCGTGCCCGTGTGGTCGGGATTCACGGCGGAGCTACGACGCTGGACGACGTAGTCGTCGATCCCGTCCTTCGCGTAAATGGTCCGGTTCGGCACGCCGACGAGACGCTGCGTGTTTGTCTCGTTCTCGGTGAAGAGCAGCTCCGCCTCTCCGTCGCAGGAGAGGAACCGCTCGCCCAGCTCGGGGCTTCTGGCGACGATGACGCTTCCTGTCTTGCCGGCGACGAGTTGCCGGAGGCCCGGGCGCGGCACGTCTCCGCCCCAGGCCCAGGTGTTGCGGAACCAGAGCGTCGGGAGCACGTGCAACGTCGCCGCCTCGGGGCCCCGATTGGAGACGGTGATCTGCACGAGGATGTCTTCGGGCGACCCCTTGGCATACTCGACGAACACGTCGAAATACCGGTTCTGATCGAAAACACCGGTGTCGATGAGCTCGTATTCGAAGTCCCGCGCGCCGCGCGAACGGTTGGTCGCCACCAGGTTGTCGTACGGGTACGCCGAATGCGGATACTTGTAGAGGTACTTCATGTACGAGTGCGTCGGCGTGGAGTCGAGATAGAAGTAGTACTCCTTCACGTCCTCGCCGTGGTTTCCCTCGCGGTTCGTCAACCCGAACAGCCGCTCCTTGAGGATCGGATCCTGGCCGTTCCAGAGGGCGAGCGCGAAGCAGAGGATCTGCTTGTCGTCGGAGATTCCGGCGAGGCCGTCCTCGCCCCAGCGGTACGCGCGCGAGCGGGCGTGGTCGTGACTGAAATAGTTCCAGGCATCGCCGGACTCGCTGTAGTCCTCGCGCACCGTGCCCCATTGTCGTTCGGAGAGGTATGGCCCCCACTTGCGCCACGGGGTCCCCGTCCGTGCTGCTTCCAATCGATCGTGTTCGGCAGCCATGAGAGGCTCCTTTTCCTGTGCCGTACTCGAAGAAATCGTCACCTGCGGCGTCCGCCGCCTCCGCCGCGGCCGCCACCGGATCCGGCGCCGCCTCCGCGGTTGCGCGCGGCGGCGTCGCGGTCGAGGCCCGAGGGAGCGCCTCCCGACGAGCCGCGGTCCGCTGTCGAGGCCGGGCGGGTTGCGGAACCGCCGCGATCTGCTTGCCATCCTTGCGAGGTCTGGTGGTCCCAACTTCCGCCGGAGTTCTGTCGATGCACGTTTCCCGATCGGTCTCCGTAGACGTCGTTCGGCCGCGCAGACGGCGTTCCGGCGGGACGGGTCGAGGCGGACGGGGCGCGATTCGCGTTGCGATCGGCGTTTCCCGGCCGGTTGTAGAGATTGTTGTTCGACGGCAGCTGGCTCGGGCGGGCGCCACCGCCGCCGCCTCCGGCAGGAAGTTGCGAGGCGCTGGGGCCACCGCCGACGCCGCCGGGCCCGCCGACTCCGCCCACACCACCGACTCCGCCGGCGCCACCGACTCCACCCACGCCACCGACTCCACCCACGCCACCGGCACCACCGACCCCACCCGCACCACCCGGGCGGCCGCCGGGGTAACCACCCGGGTAACCGCCGGATGGGTAGCCTGCGTGGTGCCAGCCGGGGGGCGGCGGTCGATAACCGTAGGGCGGGTAATACGGCGGCCGATAGCCGACCGGACCGTACCAGCCCGGATATCCGCCGAAATGGATGCCGACGCTGAAGTACGGCGTACCGTACGAGACCCCGACCCCGAAGCCCATCCACGGGTTGTAGGTCATGTGCACGCCGAAAGTGACCGGCGGAGGGTAGTAGACGACCGGGCTCACGTAGGCGGGGTACACGTACCCCGTGCCGTAGACCACGGTTCCGTAATACGGATAGGTCTGCACGTATCCCGGCAGATAACCGACGTACACCACTTCCGGCGTCGTTTGGTAAACGTAGACGTACTTCGTGTTGTAGACCGGCGCGCTGGGCGGTACGCTGTCGATCGACGGCGGCCGCTTGTCGCTCACCTTCCAGGGCCCTTTGGGCTGGTCGGATACATACCAGACCGCCTGGTGGCAGACCCAGAAGCTTCCCGAGTCGCGGATTACCGAAAAGCTGGTGTTCACCGCGTAGGCGAGGTTCGTCCCCTCGATCTCCTTGAACTTCGGCTCGCCGTCGTAGACCACGGTGATGCTCTGGTTGCGCTTGACGGCGGTGGTCTGCGGGATCTGCGTGTCGGCGAGGGCGTCCTGCGCCTCGTCGGTGCCGGTGACGAACGTGCGCACGTCCGCGATCGGCGACCCGGGCGGGATGTCCTTGAATGCCTTGGGCAGCTTGTCCGGCCGCACGGCGGTCCAGGGACCCTTCAGCGATTTCGCCTTGAACCAGCGCCCGGCGGCGAGCAGGTACGTGTCGCTGGCCGGAGCGTAGACCAGCACCTTGCCGTCGGAGTTGTCGGCGAAGAGGAGATCGCCGCTCGACCCGACCGGGACGTAATTGGGAGGCCCGTCGAAGGTGATGAGCTCGGTCGGCTCGGTAGCGACGACGATCCGCGGAGGAGTCTTCATCTCCTCGACGCCCTTCTTCGCCGCCTCGCGCTGCTCTTCCGTGGCCGCGTCGTTGCCGGGAGGCGGAGGCGGATTCGCCTCGAAGAACGCCTTCACCGCGGGTGAAGGAGCTTCCACGTTCGTCCAGGGGCCGATCGCCGCGGGCGCCTCGTACCAGAACTTCGCTCCGGTCAGGTAGCACTTGTGCGCCGCGGGCTCGCACACCACGAAGAAGGGCGTGTTGACGGCGCGTTGCAGCTCGGTCTTCTCGATCGGCCGCAGGAGCGGCTGGCCGTCGTACAGCAGGAGGACCGCCGGATCGTTCGAGAAGACGAACTTCGGCGGGTCCGACTTGAGCCGCTTCTCGCTCTGCGTCTGGCGCTTGGACGCCGCGACCGAGTTCTCCAGCTCTTCGAAGGACGGGCGCAAGTCCCACTTCGGAACTTCCTTGTCGAAATACTCCGAGAACTGCGCCTCCTGCTCGGGCGTGCTCTGGGGAAAGCGGACCTTGAGGACCGTGAACTCCTCGACGTGCACCTCGCGCGTGTCCTTGTCGGAGAGGAAGCGCGATTCGAACCACACCACCCCGAAGACCGGCGCGGTTCCGCTCTTCTCCCACGAGACCGCCATCCGCCCCGTGAGGGTGACGCCTTCGAGGGTCTCGACCTGTGGCTGGTAGACGACGAGAACGCCCTTCTCGAGCCGAAGTTCCCGCGGCCAGCGTGCGGCCGCTTCCGCCGGCGCGCCGATCGCCAGGGCGACCGCGACGATCCCGATCGCCCGCACGACGCCTCGGAAGGATCGCAGGGCTCCCATGCTGTCGCTGTAGCACCGGGGAGCTATGCGACGCTGTTGGACGATGGGCCAACAGGGCCCGGTCAGAACGCCTCGTTGAAGCTGAAGTAGAACCCGGTCGAGTCCCGTCCCGCCCCCATGTCCAGCCGGATCGCCATCCGCCCTTGCACGATGATTCGATAGCCGACTCCGAAATTCGGTAGCAGGGTGTTCAGGTGCAGGTAGCTGCTTCCCATCGTGCCCATCCCGACCCAGCTCACGACGCCGTTGAGCCCGAACAGCGGCGTGCCGTGGTCGAAGCTCTTCACGTCCATCCAGCGGAACTCGAGCAGCCCGTAGAGGATGGTGTTTTCGCGATAGCGACCCTCGCGATATCCGCGCAGGTCCGACCCCGACCCGAGAAGCGCCAGCTCCGTCCAGGGCACGTCGTGGACGCCATTGCGGGTCCGGATGTTCCACGCCAGGGTCACCCCGGGGCGGCGAATGGTCATGTACTGCCGGTAATCGAGGTCGAGGACATCGTAGCTTGTCGTCCCCCCCAGCGCCGGGCGGTACCAGAGGTACTGCGCCTGGAAGTACACGCCCTCGAACGCGTTCTGCGGGAAGTCGCGCGAGTCGTAGCGCAGGATGGGACCCACGCCCGTGTTGGTGAAGGTCGTCCCCTGCGCGACGACGTGCGGGTCCGCCGCCACCTTCGCGGCCAGCGCGGTTGCCTCGGTATGGTTGAAGTCGAGCCAGCCGCCGAAATAGAGATCCTGCCGCAGGCGCCACATCGCGCCGCCGTTCACCTGCCGGTAATACCGGTGGTACTGCGTCGTGTCGGGTCCTAGCGGGGTGGTGTTTCCCAGGTCGTAGCCGACGCCGAAATAGTTGTCGGTCATGTTCTTGAGGCCCAGGTAGGCGTCGATGCGGAGCTGGTCCTGCAGGAGATACAGCGACGGCTTGATGGTGAAGACCTGCGCGCCGGTGGTGGAGTAGCTGAACGCCGTCGGCGCCGAGGATCGTGGACTCTCGTCGTCGAATCGATAGCTGACGAGGGCTCCACCGGCGATGAGGAAGCCGAGCTCCGGCGTGTAGCCCGGCCCGAGAATCGGAGTGATCCACCATTTGCCGTAAGCCAGCGCGAGCTTCGGAGGTACTTCCTCCTCGGCGAGCGCCGCAGGCGCCAGCGCCAGGGCGAGGAAGGCGGCCATGTAGAACCGCGTCGACACGATCGAGCATCGATCAAAACTGCGCAGAGGGCAGTTGGACCTTCGGCCAACGGATCCCGGCAGTGCGATGGTCGAGAATCGCAACACAACGGATGCGCGCCTGGAATGTCACCGTCGTGCGAAGAACCTTTGGCTTCGCCGCGCTGGCTCTCGTCGCGGCGATTCTAATCCTGCACCGGCGCCATCCCGTCGAGACCGCTGTACCGCCTTTGGCGGAAGGGTTCGCGCCGACGGTTACGAACCCGGCGTCGCCCCGCGGTCCAGCGCCGGAAGGAATGGTCTGGATCCCCGGTGGCGAATTCTCCATGGGCGCCACCGCCGCGAGCGAAGGCCTTTGCGAATTGCACGGTGTCACGCGCGATGCCTTACCGGTCCACCGGGTCTACGTCGACGGCTTCTGGATGGACGCAACCGAGATCACGAACGCGCAGTTCGCGCGGTTCGTGAAAGAGACCGGATACGTCACCGTGGCGGAGCGCAAGCCGACGGCCGAGGAATTTCCCGGCGCGCCGCCCGAGAACCTCGTCGCGGGCTCCGTCGTCTTCACGCCCACGGCGACGCCGGTCGCCTTGAATGACCACTACCAGTGGTGGCGCTACCAGAAGGACGCGAGCTGGCGTCATCCCGAAGGTCCGGGCAGCAGCAGCAAGGGTCGCGAGACGCATCCCGTCGTGCAGGTCGCCTACGAGGACGCGGTCGCCTACGCGAAGTGGGCCAAAAAGCGGCTCCCGACAGAGGCCGAATGGGAGTTCGCGGCGCGGGGCGGCCTCTCCGGAAAGCTCTACCCGTGGGGGGACGAGTTCCACCCGGTGAACAAGGCCGCGGCGAATACCTTCCAGGGCCGCTTTCCCGTCCGCGATACGGGAGAAGACGGGTACGCGGGCCTCGCTCCCGTCGCGTCGTTCGCGCCCAACGCGTACGGTCTCTACGACGTCGCCGGTAACGCGTGGGAATGGGTGAGCGACTGGTATCGGCCCGACTACTACGCGAGGCTCGCCAGCACGGGGATCCTCACGCGCAACCCGCAGGGTCCCGACAGCTCCTTCGACCCTTCCGAGCCGGGAGAGGCGAAGCGGGTCCACCGGGGCGGATCGTTCCTCTGCACCGACCAGTATTGCACCCGCTACATGGTGGGAACGAGAGGGAAGGGCGAGGTGCGGTCCGCGAGCAGCCACCTCGGCTTCCGCTGCGTGAAGAGCTGACTACTTCGCCGCCGCGGTGTGGCCACCGGGATCCGACGGCTCCATCCGCGCGGGCGCGGCATACCACTGCTCGCGCGGCACGATCTTCGCCTCGAACGGGTCGCGCTCGTAGGCGGGGGTCATGATCTGCACGCCGTACTCGTTGAAGGCGTCGAGCACGTTCCGGTAGAGCTCCGTGTACAGCTGCAGCATCGAGCGCGGTTCGTCGCAGTAGACGTTCAGCTCGTAGTCGACGCAGAAGTCCTTCAGACCTAGCTGCAGGATGAAGGGCCGCGGCTCGCGGCGCATGCCGCGGGTCCGGTCGGCGGCGAGGAGCAACATGGCCTCCACCTGCCGCCACGGCACTTCGTAGCCGATGCCGACGCGCGCGTGCAGGATGAGCCCGCTCTCACGGGCGTGGGCGCTGTAGTTCAGCACCTCGTTTTGCAAGATGTTGGAGTTGGGGATGACGGCTTCCTCGTTCTTGATCGTCCGCACCCGCGTCACCATCAGGCCGATCTGCTCGACCTCGCCGAGGACCTCTCCGATCCTCACCGTGTCGCCCACCCGGAAGGTGCGCCGGTAGGTCATCGCGTAGCCGGCGATGATGCTGGAGAGGACGGACGACGATCCCAGGGAGAGCACCACTCCGGCCAGGATGGAGATCGCCTTGAAGGCGTCGCTTCCGGAGCCGGGAATGTGGGGGTAGGCGACGACGAGCGCGAACGCGATCACCGCGATCCGCACCAGCGAGTAGGTGGTCTCCGCCCAACCGGGGTCGAACCCGCCCAGGGTGACGGTGCCGGTCTTCACGGCGGCGAAGAAGAGGCGGGCGAGCTTCAAGACCCAGCGGACGATCACCACCAGCAGGGCGAGGAAGATCAGATTGGGCACCATGCCCGCGACGGCGCCCCCCATGGTCCAGAGCGGGGCCGCGAGATACGAGACGAGCCCTCCGACAGCGCCTCGAGTCCACGGGAACTGGCGCAGCGCAAGCCCGGCGGCCACGAAGCAGCCCGTGAGGACGAGGAGCGCGCGGATGGTCCGCACCGTCCCCCGCAGGACGTTCCAGATCAGCTCCGCGTCGACGAGCTTGAATGACTTGATCCGCAGGTCATGGATGCGGCGGTGCAGCCGGTTCTCGAGCACCTCGTCGAGGCGGCGCCAGAGCCGCACGAGCACCCCGATCACGACGGCGAGGCCGGCGAGGATCGCCGCCGCTGCGAAGAGCGCGCGGGTCAGTACCGCCGGGCTCCTGTCCTCGCGATATCGGTCGATCGCCTCGACGATCCTCCCGCGATACATCCCGGCGAGAATGGGGCGCGACGCCGCCGCCCTGTCCGCGTCGGCGTCGCTGACCAGCATGATCCGATGCGAACCAGCGAGGATCTCGCTTCCGGCGGCGCTCTCGGCGACGTGCAGCGAGGACGGAACGATGCTCTCGTCCGCTCCGGCCGTCGCGATCCGTTCCGAGATGCGTTCGGCGCGGTGGCTGGCCGGGTCGGTAGCCGTGCCGTGCAGCCGGAACAGGGTCAGGCCGTCCACGACGACGGGCGCGGCCTGCTCCTCGGCTTCCGGATCCATCTCCGGTGCCGCCTGGACCGGCAGAGCGGCCAGCATCGATGCCAGCGCGAGGACGCGGCTCGCCGTTCGAACGACTTTCATCGGCTGCCAGCCTAGCGGCGCCCGAGGGCGCCGCGGCATTGGCCTTCGGGACTACCCGGCGGCCCGCGCCTGGGGGCGGGGCGGGATTCCTGCGTCGAGCGGAATTGCCAGGCGCCCCGCCATGCGGACGAGATCCGGGAGCGACCGCGCACCCATCTTCTCGACCACCCGGGCGCGGTGCACCTTGATCGTCTTCTCGGAGATGCCGAGCTCCCAGGCGGCTTCCTTGTTGATGAGCCCCGAGACGACCAGGGCGAACACCTGGCGCTCGCGCGGGGTCAGCTTCGCGACCTTCTCGCGCAGGTCCCGCAGTCCCTGCAGGTGCACGATCTGCTCGCGGCTGCGGGCGACGGCACGCCCGAGAGCCTCGAAGAGGTCGTCCTCGCGCACCGGCTTCTCCAGGAAGTCGACGGCTCCGTCCTTCATCGCCCGCACGGTCGCGGCGACGTCCCCGTGGGCGCTCAGGAACACGACCGCAGGCGGCACCGCCTCGCACGCCAGTTGCTCTGCGAGCGCGATCCCGTCGATTCCGGGCATCCGCAGATCGGTCAGCACGACCGTGGGAACCGCGTCGGCAGGCCGGGGCTCCGAGAGGAGCGCCTGCGCCGACGCGTAAGTGCACGCACGGTATCCCGCCGCCTTGAGCAAGCGGGAGATGGCGTTTCGAACACCTTCGTCGTCGTCCACCACGCAGACCTTGACGTCTTCGCTCATGACTCCACTCCTTCACTCTGGTCCGCCGCCGGCAATGCCGGCAGGCTGAGTTCGAAGACCGCGCCTCGTTCGGATCGGTTGTCCGCCGAGATACGGCCGCCGTGCGCCTCGACAATCGTGCGGCAGATGGCAAGGCCCATCCCCATGCCATTCGGCTTGCGAGTGAAGAAAGGCTCAAAGATGCGTTCAAGCTCGTTGCGCGCGATCCCCTTTCCACTATCGAGAACTGCCACCTCCACGAAACCGTCTCGCGCGTAGGCGCGAACGGTAACCTGCTTCGGCCCCGACGGAATGCCGGCGACCGCTTCGAAGGCATTGACGAGCAGGTTCATCAGCACCTGCTCGAGCTGGACCCGGTCGCCGCGGACGAGCGGCAGGTCGGGCTCGACGTCGAGCTTGATTTCGACGCCGCGGGCGACCGCATCCTCGTGTAGCAGCATCAGCACGTGCTCGACGAGAACGCCGGCACCGAGAGGCACCCGCTCCGTCTCGTGGCGGCGGAACATCTGCCGCAGCCGCCCGAGGACGTCGCCCGCGCGGCGGCAATCCTGGCCGAGGTCGTGGAGCGCGTTGAGGGCCTCGCTCAGATCGGGCCGGCTGCGATCGAGGAAACGCTGCGCGGCCTGCGCATTGGTGTAGATGGCGGTGAGGGGCTGGTTCAGCTCGTGCGCGAGCGACGCGGCGAGCTCGCCGAGCATGCTCACGCGCCCGGCGTGCGCGAGCTGGTCGCGCAGCTTCAGCGTCTCGGCCTCGGCGTGGACGCGTTTCGCTTGCTCCTTGCCGAGCGACGATTGGGTCGCCATCCGCTCGAGGCCCGCGGACAGCAGCTCCGCGAGGCGCTCGGTGGCCGCGACGGCGTCGGGCCGCCACGAGCGCGGCGATTTCGCCGCCAGCGCGAGAACGCCTTCCGTCTTCCCGCCGTTCAGCGGGACCACGATCGCCGAAGAGATCTTGAGCTGCTTCGGGGCCCGCAGCGTGACGGGCAGCCGCTTGCGGTTGTCGCAAACGAGCGTGTCCTCGAGCTGCAGTCCGCCGAGGGCCAGGTCGAGAGGATCGCCGTCGGAGGTCGAACGGCGGCCGTTCGTCCCATTCCGGTGCCAGGCGTACTGGACGACGTTGCCGTTCGCATCTCGCGTCGCGATCAGCGCGCGATCCGCGGAAAGCGCCTGTCCCATGTCAGCGAGGGCGCCATCGATGGCGCGAGCGAGCTCGCCTTGGGCGGACCGGATCAGCTCGGAAGAGATTCGCTGCAGGAGCGCGAAGAGTCGCGACGACTCGCTCCGTTGAGCCTGGTTCCCAGAAACCGCCTGCATGGTGCTCCCTTACGGGACCTTGCCCCTGCTTGCTCGAGAGCCGACAGTAGGAGCCGAGCGGCCCTGGAGTCAACAAGCAAACATTTAGGGGCGGACGCGTTCTGTAATGTTCAACGAGCAGTCCCTCGGCGACGCACGCGAGGGGCGCGCCTTCCGAGGTATTCGGCGGAACTGTTCATGGCTGCGTCGACGGCCCGCACCAGCACGTCCGCCTCGATCGGTTTGACGAGGACGGTCTCCATGCCGAGGTCTTCTTCGATCTCGTCCGTTCCGTGAGCCGTCATGAAGACGATCGGCGAAGTGCGACCGCGGTCGCGAAGCTCGTCGCGGAACGCCGGCCCGCTCATCCGGGGCATCCGGACGTCGACGACGAGGCAGTGCTCGCCCTTGGGAGGGGCCCGCTTCAGGAAGGCGCGGCCCGACTCGAAGGTCTCGACCCGGAAGTCTGCCGCGGTCAGTAGCCGCGCGAGACCTCGGCACACCGAGCGATCGTCGTCGATTACGAAAACGCGGCGGCCGAGCGGGGTCATCGAAGCGAAGGAACACCAGCGGGATCGGAAAAGATATGCATACTAAGTCCAATACGGCGTCTACCCCGATCCGGGTCCGGTCCCGCTGGCGTACGGACGAATACCTAGTCTCCCAGGTCCTCGATGCCGGCGGCGAACCACGCTCCCGCCGGGTTGCGGATGAGCAGCACCGGGCTCGCGCAAACGTTCGGAGGCGCGGGGCTGAGGACGTCGTCGATGCGGAAGTCGCCGTTCGGCTCGAGCGGCACGAGGGCACTGCTGAAGAGCGCCGCGCCGGCGGCATCGCAGATCAGCGTCGCTCGAACGCTCTGATTCGCGTTCGTTCCGATACCGTTCCCGCCCGCGAGCAGGAGTCCCTTCCCCCGAACGGTGACCCGTCCGTCCGTCTTCACCTCGGCCCGGAGGTCCGCGATCACCCACAGCTGCCCGGGAGGCTGGATGCCGCGAACGATGTTGCGGTTCACGACGGTGGCGGTCGCGGCCGCACCCTGTCCGGCGGATACCGGAATGACGCCGATTCCCCCCTTGAACTTCACCAGCGCGTCATCAGCGGAAACGCGATGGACGGCGGCTACACACACGACGACAGCGAAGGCGAAAATCGTCTTCCTCATGGCAGACCCCCACTTCGTGGCGCGCGACCGGAACGGTCGCACAGGCGCGGACCCTAGCCCGCCAGGTACCGCAAGGTCCAGAGGGAGAGGCTCAGAACCAGCCGCCGAGGATCGTCTGGGCGCCGATGGTGGTGCTCTTCGGCCCGTCTCCCGCCGCGTCGCTGAGGCTCGCCGAGACGTCGTAGGAGAAGGCCGGTCCGAACCCGAGGAAGAAGTGGGGCACCGGGTGGAAGAGGATCGGTACGAACAGCTGGAGCGAGATCGTGCTCAGGCTCGGGTTGTTGCCCGACGGAGAGGTAGTGAACTCCTGCCAGGCGAAGGCGACCGCGACCTGAGGCAGCAGCGACGCCCGAGGAGAGAGCCGCAGGTTGTACGCCGCCGTTGGCGCGACGCCGTAGGAGCTGATGGTGGCGCTGGTATCGCCCTGCGATACCGTCCGGCGGACGAGCGTCGCGGATCCTCCGAGCGCGATGTCGTCCGCGACGAACCAGAGGAGCGTCGGGCCGAGCGAGAGCGTGGTCACGGATCCCAGGTCCGGCGCGACCGAGCTGTAGGAGAAGCTCAGCGACCCGAGCGGGACGACCTCGCCCTTCTGGCCGAAGCGCGGCTCCTCGGCGAGAGCGGCAGCGCCAGCCGCCGAGGCGAGGACGACGATCGCCGCGAGGGCCCGCATGCCGTCAGCGGGAGTCGGCCTGCGCCGCCGCCTTGTCGACCGCTTCCTGCTGCTGGACCTCCAGATCGTGAGCCTTCTCGCGCACGTGATCGAGCTGGCGCCGAGGAGCGCTGTGGACCTCCGCGCGCGAAGAAGCGGTCCGGTCGAGGACGGTCTTCGCGGCGAAGGCGATCAACGCGA
This sequence comes from Myxococcales bacterium, assembly GCA_045802855.1. Taxonomy (GTDB): domain Bacteria; phylum Myxococcota; class Myxococcia; order Myxococcales; family 40CM-4-68-19; genus VBKO01. The sequence goes on from JBJMQD010000103.1 coordinate 19,486, forward strand.
GCCCCAGGATGAAGACGACGATCTTGCCCATGCCCCGAGCATCGCAAGCGCGGGGCGCAATGGGCAAGGTGGGTGTGTGTCAGGCTTTCTGCTGCTGCCTGCCGTCTCCGCCCGGGGTACCGCTTTGCTCCGCCAGCGCCTCCTTGCGGGAGAGGCGGATCTTCCCGCTCCGGTCGACGGAGACGACCTTGACCAGCACCTCGTCGCCTTCCTTCAGCACGTCCTCGACCTTCTTTACCCGCGTGCTGGCGAGATCGGAGATGTGCACGAGACCGTCGGTGCCGGGGAAGATCTCGACGAAGGCGCCGAACTCCATGATCCGCCGCACGGTGCCGAGATAGGTCTTCCCCACCTCCGCCTCCTGCGTCAGCGCGCGGATCATCTTGATCGCCTGATCGACGCTCTCGCTCGACGCCGAGGCGATGGCGACGCTGCCGTCGTCCTCGATGTCGATGCTCGCGCCGGTGCGGGAGATGATGTCCTTGATCACCTTGCCGCCGGGCCCGATGACGTCCTTGATGCGCGACACCGGGATCCGGATGGTGGTGATCTTGGGGGCGTACTTGGAGATGTCGGCGCGCGGCGCCGAGATCGACTTCGCCATCTCGGCCAGGATGTGCAGCCGGCCGCGGCGCGCCTGCTCGAGCGCGTCGGTGAGGATCTGCCGTTCGACGCCAGTGATCTTGATGTCCATCTGGATGGACGTGATCCCCTTCGCCGTACCGCAGACCTTGAAGTCCATGTCGCCGAGGTGGTCCTCGTCGCCGAGGATATCGGAGAGGATGGCGATGCGGCCTTCTTCCTTGATGAGGCCCATGGCGATGCCGGCGACCGGAGCGGCGATGGGAACGCCGGCGTCCATCAAGGCGAGGCAGCCGCCGCACACCGTGGCCATCGAGGATGAGCCGTTCGACTCGAGGATGTCGCTCACCACCCGGATCGTGTACGGGAACTTGTCGTCGGGCGGCAGCACCGCGCGCAGCGCGCGCTCGGCGAGCATGCCGTGCCCGATCTCGCGGCGGCCCGCGCCGCGCAGCATCTTCACCTCGCCGACCGAGTAGGGCGGGAAGTTGTAGTGCAGCAGGAATTTGCGGAAGGACTGGCCCTTGAGGCTTTCCATCCGCTGCTCGTCGTCGCTCGTGCCGAGGGTGGTGGTGACGAGCGCCTGCGTTTCACCGCGGGTGAAGACGGCCGAGCCGTGCGCGCGCGGCAAGAGCCCCACCTGGGAGGAGATGGAGCGGATCTCGTCGTTCTTCCGTCCCGCGATGCGCCGGCCCTCGTGGGTGATCATCCGGCGCATGTGCTCGTACTTGAGATCCTCGAGCGCGGTCTTGACGTCCTTTTCCTTGCCCGCGTATGGCGCGCCCGCTGCGCAGAGTTGCGCTACCACTTCCTTCTTGATCTCGGAGAGCCTCCCGTAACGCTCGTGCTTCACGTCGAGCCGGTAGGCCTCGCCCACGCGCTGCGCGACGGCATCGCGGACGCGCTGGGAGACTCCCTCCGCGAGGGGCGTCTTCTCGAAAGTGCGTTTCTGCTTCCCCACCTCCTTGCGGAGGCGCTCCTGTCCGTCGAGGAGCTGTTCGATGGCGCGCTGCCCGAAGAGGAGGGCCTCGATCATCGTGTTCTCGTCGATTTCCTTGGCGCCGCCTTCCACCATGAAGATGGAGTCGCGGGATGCCGCCATGATCACGTCGAGGTCGCCCTGCGTCCGCTCCTCCTCGCTGGGATTGGCGATGAGCTTGCCGCCCACCCGGCCGACGCGCACCCCAGCGAAGGCGAACGGGAAGGGGATGTCGCTCGCCGCCAGCGCATAGGAAGCGCCGGTCAGCGCCAGGACGTCCGTGTCGTACTGGTTGTCCGCGGAGAAGACGGTCGCGATGATCTGCGTCTCGTTCTGGTAGCCGTCGGGAAAGAGCGGCCGGCAGCTGCGATCGATGAGCCGGGAGATGAGCGTCTCGCGCTCGGTGAGCCGTCCCTCGCGCCGGAAGAAACTTCCCGGGATCCGGCCGGCCGCCGAGAGCCGCTCCTGGTAGTCCACCGTCAGCGGGAAGAAATCGAGGCCCTCCTTCTTCTCCTTCGCGCTCACCGCCGTGACGAGCACCACGCTGTCGCCGGCGCGGACCACCACCGAGCCGTCTGCCTGTTTGGCGAGATTTCCTGTCTCGACCGTGATGGTCTGGTTCCCGACCTGGGCGGTCACCGTTCTGGCTTCCATGGCAACGTCCTTTCGCGCCGGACCTTCCGCCGCGGCGCTCCTTCGTGTCGTTCGGGGCACGAGGCCCCGGTCAAGGCGCGGCCGCACTCCATGCGACCGCCGCGGCCTGTCCGGGGGGAGCGTTCGGAGCCTTCGTCGCGAGAGGAAACGTATTTCCTCTTCCGATGAGGGACCGACCGGCTTCCACCGAACCGGCGTCCTACGTAGTACTACGCGAGGGGGCACAACGCCATGGGCGCCCCTCGCAAATCGTTATTTGCGGATACCGAGCCCGTCGATGAGCTTCTTGTACCGCGTCGAATCCTTCATCTTGAGGTAGTCGAGCAGACGGCGGCGCTGGCCGACCAATTTCAACAGCCCACGCCGCGAGTGGTGGTCCTTCTTGTGGGTCTTGAAGTGCTCCGTCAGGTACAGGATCCGCTCGGTGAGCAGCGCGACCTGGACCTCGGGGGAGCCGGTATCGCGATCGTGCGTGCGGAACCTGGTGACGACGTCCTGCTTCTTGCTTTCGAAATGCAACGGCCCTGCGCTCATCGTTTCTCCGTCACGCTCCCCGTTCCTCCGCCGGCCGGGCGGGAAGACGAGCGAGCAAAGGCACCGGGGGTCTCCCGGAAAGGCGCCGGACCCTAACGGTACCGGGGGACGGGGTCAAGCGGGATGGGCCGGGTTTTCCGTAGAGCGAACGGACAGGGGGTCGCACTCTCCCTCGGCGCGGGGAAGCTCGAACCAGAAGAGGGCGCCTCCGAGATGCGAGCGGCGCACGCCCACCGTCCCGCCGTGCGCGACCACGAGCCGCTTCACCGTCGCGAGGCCGAGGCCGATCCCGCTCTTCTTCGCGGCCGTCCGCTTGCCGCGAACGTACGCCTCGAAAATGCGCTCGCCGAGCTCCTCCGGGACGCCAGGGCCGCTGTCCGCGATCTCGAAGACGACCACGTTGCGGCGGGCGCGGACGCCCAGGTGCACGCGGCGGACGGCAGAGTCCCCCATGTACTTGAGGCTGTTGCGGACGAGATTCGTGAGCAGGACGGCGAGGACTCCGGGCGCGCACGCGACGGCGCAATCGGGCACCGGGCCGGGCTCCACGACGAGCTCGACGTTCTCCGCTAGAGCCGCGGGTCGGATCTCGTCTTCGAGACCCGCAACCGCCTCCCGGACCGGCGCAACGGCGCCGGGCTCCGGCTGCGCACCCGCGCGCGCGAACTCGAGGAGCGCATCGACCACGTTGCGGACCCGCGAGAGGCTCGTCATCCCTCGCGCGGCGGCATTCTGCGCGGCCTGACCGCTCGTCTTCTGCACGAGCGACAGCGCCAGCGATACCGAGGAGAGGGGGCTCAGGACGTCGTGCGCGACGCGTCCGGCGAACTGCTCCAGCTCGGCGGCCTTGCGTTCCATGAGCTGTCGGTTCTCCTCCTGCAGCCGGATCATGTGCCGCACGGCGCGGACGGCCATGGCGGCGGCTATCGCGGCGAGGATGGCGCTCACCGCATCGAGCTGCAGAGCGAGCTTGTCGGCCCGCTCGTGGACGGTCTCGATCCGCGCCGCCATCTGCTCCGATTCGCGGGCGTCCACGTCGAGTATCTCCTGCGCCGCCTTGGCCGCCGCATCGCCGTAGGGGAGCAGCTCGCGGACCGGTGTCGCTCCCCGCCCCGATCGTGCGCGCTCGAGGGCCCGCTCCACTGCCTCGTCGAAGGCCCGCATGTTCGCGACCAGACGCGGAAAGATCGCCCGCTCCTCCGGGGAAAGCGGAAGGGCCTGGAACCGCAACTGCGCGTTGTCGAGCTGGTGACGGGCGTCCGCGATCTGCTTGTCGAGATCCGCGTCAGCCTGCTCGCCCGCACCACGGACGAGCGTCTCGACGCGGCGCACCTCGGCGCGCAGCGTGGCCATCGACTCGATGCCCGGAGCGGTGTCGCGGGAGATGCGCAGCGACAGGTTGCGCACGTCGCGCGCCGCTCGCTGCGACACCATGGTCGAACCGACGAAGGCGAGGACTACCGCTGTGAAGGCTGCGATGAGGAAGAGCAGGGTGCGTGCCTTCATCAAAGGCTTCGTAACCCCTGCGCGCGCGTCCTGCCAGTGTCGCCTGTGTTGCATTCGAAGGTAGAAGACATCGATGGGAACCGCGCTGATCACGGGAGCGTCGTCCGGACTGGGCGCCGAGTACGCGAAGCTCTTCGCCGCCGACAAGCACGACCTCCTGCTCGTCGCGCGCAGGCGGGATCGGCTCGAAGCGCTCGCGAGCGAATTGCGCGGTGCGCACTCCGTCCGGGTCCTGGTCGCGGCGGCGGATCTCGCCAGCGCCGACGGACCGCGCCGCGTCATCGAGGAGGCCTCGCGCGCCGGCCTGCAAATCGATTTCCTCGTCAACAATGCGGGATCGGGCGCAAGCGGCGCGTTCGCGGAGCTCGACGCCGGTCGCGAGCTGGAGATGATCCAGCTCAACATCACCTCTCTCATCACGCTCACCCGCGCCTTGTTGCCGGCGATGATCGAGAGGCGGAGCGGACGGATCCTCAACATCGGCTCGACCGCCGGCTTTCCGCCTGGTCCGTTCATGGCGGTTTATTACGCGAGCAAAGCATTCGTGAACTCCTTCACCGAGGCGCTCTGGTACGAGCTGCGCGGGACGGGCGTATCGGCCACCGTGAGCTGCCCGGGAGCGACGGCGACCGAGTTCGCGGACGTGGCTGGCAGCTCGCAGTCGTTGCTGTTCCGCCTCGGCGCCGCCGATCCGAAGCGGGTCGCGGCGGAAGGATACCGGGCGATGAAGAAGGGAAAACCGATGGTGATCCACGGCCTCAAGAACAAGCTCACCGTGCAGTCGCTGCGGCTGAGCCCTCGCGCCCTGGCGCGGGCGATCACGGCCTCGCTGAACCCGCGTCCCTCCCGGAGCGTCTCATGACCGCTTTCGCTGCCTTTGCCGTCTTGCTCGCCGCTGCCCAGCCTCCGGCCGCGGAGAAGAAACCCTTCGCGACCGAGTACCAGGGCGTTCGCGTGGTGGACGATTATCGATGGCTCGAGGGGCCCGACAATCCGGACGTCAAGAAGTGGGTGGCCGCGCAGAACAAACATACCCGGGCGGTCCTCGACGCGCTTCCCGGGCGCGACCTCCTGCGCAAGCGGTTCACGGAGCTACTGACGAAGCGCGAGGCCTCGTACCGGGAAGTGCGGCCGCGCGCGCGTCACTTGTTCGCCTTGAAGATGGATCCGGCGCTGCAGCAGGCCGTGCTGGTCGAGCTTGCTCGACCCGACGATCGGAAATCCGAGCGGGTCGTCGTCGATCCGAACGGACGCGAGCCGAAGGGGAGGGTGACGATCGACTTCTACGAGCCTTCTCCAGACGGCAAGCTCGTCGCCGTATCGCTCTCCGCGAACGGGAGCGAGGACGGCACGCTGCACGTTTTCGAGGTGGCGTCGGGCCGCGAGCTTCCCGATCGCATCGCCAGGATCCAGGAGCCCACGGCGGGCGGCAGCGTCGCCTGGGCGCCTCGAGGGGACGCCATCTATTACACGCGGTATCCGCGCAAGGGAGAGCGGTCCGAGGCGGACCTCGCCTTCTTCCAGGAGGTGTGGCGGCACAAGCTCGGATCTGCCGAGAGCGCCGACGCGTACGAGATGGGGCGCGGGCTTCCGCGCATCGCGGAGATCGCGCTCTCGAGCGAAGGCGACGTCGTCCTCGCGAACGTGGCGAACGGCGACGGCGGCGAGCACGAGTTCTTCTTGCGCCGGGGCGAAGGTCCCTGGACGCAGCTTTCGCGATTCGAGGATCGCCTCGTCGAGGGGCGGATCGGCCTCGACGGAGCGGTCTATTTCGTCTCGCTCGCGGGGGCGCCGCGAGGGAAGGTGTTGCGCCTTCCGCTGGACGCGCCGTCGCTCGAGACCGCCCGCATCGTGGTCCCCGAGCAGGCCGGCGTGATCGAGGAAATCGAGCCCGCGGCCTCGCGCCTCTACGTCGCCGAGATGCTCGGCGGCCCGTCGCGGCTGCGCTCCTTCGACCTTTCGGGCAAGGACCTCGGAATCGTGGATACCGAACCGGTCTCGACGGTGTTCGACCTCCGCCGCCTGGACGCGGATTCGATCGTCTTCGGCTGGACGAGCTACCGCGAGCCGACGGCGTACCTTCGCATCGATCCGGCGACGGAAAAGCCGGTCCGCACCGCCCTGTTCCGCCGGCCCACCGTCGATTTCTCGGACGTCGAGGTCATGCGCGAGGAATGCACGTCGCCAGACGGAACCAAGGTTCCTCTCAGCATCTTGCGCCCGAAGGGCACGCGCCTCGACGGGAAGAATCCGGCGCTCCTCACCGGGTACGGCGGGTTCAACATCGCCTTGAAACCTCATTATCAGGACGCGGTCCACGTCTTCCTCGAGCAGGGAGTGGTGGTGGCCATCGCCAACCTGCGCGGCGGAAGCGAGTTCGGCGACGCGTGGCACGAGCAAGGAAAGCTGCTCCACAAGCAGAACGTGTTCGACGACTTCGCCGCCTGCGCCAAGCACCTCGTCGAGGCGGGATACACGACACCTTCGCTTCTCGCCATCGAGGGCGGGTCGAATGGCGGCCTCCTCATGGGAGCGGCGCTCACGCAGCATCCCGAGTTGTTCCGCGTGGTCGTCTCGCACGTCGGGATCTACGACATGCTGCGCGTCGAGCTGTCGCCGAACGGCGTCTTCAACGTGACCGAATTCGGGACCGTCAAGGATCCGGAACAGTTCCGCGCGCTGCGCGCGTACTCGCCGTACCACAACGTCAAGGACGGGGTCCGCTATCCATCGGTGCTCTTCATGACCGGCGACCACGACGGGCGGGTCGATCCGATGCAGTCGCGCAAGATGACGGCCCGCCTGCAGGCCGCGAGCGCGTCGAAGAGGCCGGTGCTCCTGCGCACGAGCTCGACGAGCGGACACGGGTTCGGGACATCCGTGAAGGAGAAGATCGAGGAGCTGACCGACTCCCGTGCCTTCCTCTTCCACGAGCTGGGGGTGACGGTGAAACCGCCGGGTAAGCCGTCGCTTTGATCCATATAGTCAATGTCGTAACTTGCCCCGGGGGCCCCGGGGCCAGTTCGGTCGTTTGCGCGAGTTGCGTGCTGCTCGCATCATGACCGCCGTCGCGGGTGGGATCTCTTGCCAGTCGCGCTCCAGTAGTACACGAGCGCGACGAGGCACGAGAGCACTCCGATGGTGATGCCCAGGCGCGGGCCGTGCCACAGGCTCGAGAAGGCGTCGTACAGCTCCGAGTACAGCACGGCCGATTTCCCGCCGAACCGCTCGAGTTGGTAGACGTACCGCCTGTCCTCGGTGGTCATCTCGAAGGGGAGCGCATCCTCGGCGGCGCTCAGCAGACAGACGGGAATCCCGATTCCCCATCCGACCGCCAGGATCGCGAGGGCGATGTAGAGCGGGCGCCGCGGCGAACGCATGGATCGTACGAGGCTACTGGATTTCGCCCGCTCGTGACTCCGCGCGGACGCGCACCGATCAAGGCGGGACGAGCTGCGCGTACCCAGCGTAGCGTTCGTCGATGTGGCGCACGTAGTCGACGGGCTCCCTGCCGCGGCAGAACCCGAACCGGGCGTGCGACGCGTATTTGCGCTGCGAGAGCCGCAGGAGGTAGGGAGCGACCTCGCGCCACTTCTTCGCGTCCTTCCTTTCGCGCCGCGCGAGACGGCGCGCGTCATCGACGTGTCCGGACCCGGTATTGTACGCGGCGAGCGCGAATCGATAACGCTCGATCGCGTCGGGGACATCCTTGTAATGCTCGTGGAGCTTTTGCATGTAGTCGAGCCCGGCCCGGATCGACTGCTCCGGATCGGTCCGGTCGCGGACGCCGAGACCCTTGGCCGTCGCGGGCATGAGCTGGAACAGGCCGGCGGCCCCCGCCCAGCTCTCGCGGCGCGGATCGAAGTGGCTCTCCTGGTAGATCTGCGCGGCTACCAGGCGCCAGTCGAACGCGTGCATTCCCGCATAGCGCCGCACCATCGCGTCGTAGGGCGAGAGGGTCCCGGTCTCGCTGGCGTAGAACGGGTGCCGGCGCTCCTCCTGGAAGGTCCGGTCCTCCTCGAAGTATTTGCGGTGGAGGACATTGAAGTCTGGCTTGCGCCGCAGATCCCGGAAGACGGCGTCGATCTCGCGCTTCAGTCTGGCGTCGCCCGGCCGTACCGCCCAAGCGAGGTCGCGATCCCCGGTCAGGGGCGGGCCGATCGCCAGACCGTCGAACGAGGCGGCATGGAGCCGGGCGATGAGGCCATCCGCGACGGTGTAGAGGATCTCGCCCCTGGAAACCGCCGCCAGGACGGTGTCGGTCTCCCAGTCCTCCGGCACGGCCCGGATCCGGATGGGCTGCTTTCCTGCCTTTTCAAGGGAGGCGGACAGCTGCGTGAGCGTCTCGAAGTACGCGGAGCTCCGCCGCACATGGACTTCCTTCCCGGCGAGGTCGGACGGATCGGCGATGCGCGGAGCCGAGCTCCGGTACACGACCACCTCGCGGGTGCGGCCCCAGGGCGTCGCGAACAGGACCTCCTGCTTGCGAGCCCTGGTGACCGTCACCTCGGCGGCGATCACGTCGCCTTCGCCCCTGAGGAGCTGGGGAACCATGTCCCCCCAGTTGGAGGTGATCACCATGTCGGCGCGGATGCCGAGCCGCTGCGCGAGCCGCTTGCCCACCTCGTAGTCGAATCCCATCCGGTGGCCGCGGTAGATGAAGAAGCTGGTGTCGTTGTTGCGCGTGAGGATGCGGATGTAGCCCGACTTCCGGATCTCCTCGAGCGTGCGGGGGTGGTCGGGGTGTCCGGAGGCCCGGCTGACGAGGCCCGCCGGGGCGGCGTCCTCGCCTCCCGATTCGAGCCGGGCGAGGGAAGAATCGGAGGCTCTCGCCTCTTGTGGGAGAACCGCGCCTGCGACGAGGAGCGCGAGGGCGAAGACACGTTTCGCAGGCATCACGAAAACGGTACCGTCAGCGGCGACGGGTAGGTCAAGCATCCCCGTCCCACATCTCGGCTCCGTCACTCACGAATACCGCGTTGCCACGAGGGGCCTCGTGCCGCGACCATCCTGTCCGTGCCCCCGCAAACCGACGTCCTGCGTTTCCTAGGTGCCGCAGCCCTTTGGCTGGCGCTCGACTTCGTTCGCCGCGTGCTTGGCAGGCGCGGCGGGCAGGGGCGCACCTTTGCCTTCGAGTTGAGAGCGGCGCACATCCTCGCCGGCTTCGATCTGGCCGCCTGCGTGGCGATGCTGCTCCTGGCCGGTCCGGAGAGCGTCTCGCTCCATCACGTAGCCTCGACCGCGCGGATCATCTCCGGTGCGCTGGCGGGCCTGCGCGTCCTCGAAGCCTTGCTGTTCGCCGCCCTGCGCCTGCGGGGCGTCTCGGTCCCGCGAATCCTCCGCAGCCTCGTCGTCTGGACGATCTCGGCGGCCATCGCCGCGTTCGTCCTCCGTCACGAGTACCGGCTCAATCTCTCCAGCCTCATCGCCACCAGCGCGCTCCTCTCGGTCGTGCTCGGCTTCGCGCTCCAGGAGACGCTCGGGAACCTCTTCAGCGGCCTCACCCTCCACGCCGAGCAGCCCTTCGAGCAGGGCGAGTTCGTCAGCTTCGGGAAGTGGAGCGGCAAGGTGCTCGACGTCGGCTGGCGCTCGACGAGGATGCTGACGGGCGAGGACGACGAGCTCCTCGTTCCCAACTCGCTCATCAGCCGCGAGGTGGTGGTCAACCATTCCCGCCCGAACCTGCACGACTCGATCGACATTCCGCTGGTGCTCGACATGGACGTGCCGCCGGCGCGCTGCAAGGCGGTGCTCCGCGAGGCGGTCGCGTCGTGCCCGCTGGCCCTGAAGGAGCCCGCGCCGCGCGTCCTGCTCGCCGGATTCGAGTCGAGCGGCGCGCTCTACAAGGTGCGCTTCTACGCGGAGAGCTACGCGAAGGGGAGCTACGCTCTCGACCAGGTCTACGAGGCCCTCTGGTATGCCCTGCGGCGCGCGGGGATCGATCAGCCGTATCCGCAGCAGACGGTCAGCTTCCGCGAGCGTGCTTCCGAGGCGGAGGAGCGGCGGCGCAAGGAGCATTTCGCCGAGGCGCACGACCTCCTCTCGCGGATCGATTTCATCGCTGCCCTGCGCCCCGAGGACCGCAAGCTCCTCGCGGAGCGCGCCCGGTACCTCGAGTACGGTCCGGGACACGCGGTGGTCCGCCAGGGCGAGATCGGCGACACCTTCTATCTCGTCGCCCGCGGCGAGGTCTCCGTCCGCATCGAGGGCGACAAGGAAGTCGCCCGCCTCACGCGCGGAGCGTTCTTCGGCGAAATGTCGGTCCTCACCGGCGAGCCCCGCAGCGCTACCGTGGTGGCTCTCTCGGAAGCGGGGCTCCTGGAAGTGGACCGCGACGCGTTCTCCCGCGTGTTCGAGAGGAACCCGGACGTCGGCAAGGAGCTCGCCATGGTCATCGCCCGGCGCCGGATCGGTCTCGCCGACGCTCGCGCGCTCGAGGCGGCTCCCCCGCACGAGGTGGTGGAGGGGCTCTTCGATCGGATCTGCTCGATGTTCGCCTTCCGCCCCAAAGCCGCCTGAGAGCGTCCTTCTAGCGCTCGGAGAAGCGGGGGCGTCCAGCAGGCCTTGCGCGCTTGCATTTGCCTCCGCGTCCGCTACACGCGAGGCCATGATCGTCGATGCCCACGTGCACCTCTTCCCCGATCGGCTGGCGGAGGCCATCCGGCGCTGGTTCAGCGAGCACGCCTGGGAGATCCGCTACCAGATCGGCGTCGAGGAGGCGGTGCGCACCCTGCGGGAGGGCGGCATCGACCGGATGGTCGCGCTCCCGTACGCGCACAAGCCCGGCATGGCGCGGGCCCTCAACGACTTCACCCTGAGCATCGCCCGCGAGCATCCGGAGATCGTCCCCTGCTGCACGGTGTTTCCCGGCGAGGAGGGGGCGGAGGAGATCGTCGACGAGGCGCTCTCCGGGCCGTTCGCGGGCATCAAGATCCACTCCCACGTCATGCGCATCGCTCCCGACGACGAGCGGCTCGATCCGGTCTTCCGCGCCTGCGCGAGGCACAAGAAGCCGATGGTCATCCACTGTGGCCGCGAGCCCGCGTCGGAAGGGTACGGCGTCGACGTGCGGGCGCTTTCCGGAGCGGCGAGGCTGCGCAGGGCGCTCGCGCGGCACCCGGACGCGATCTGCATCGTCCCGCATCTCGGCTGGGACGAGCCCGACGAGTTCGAGGCCATGCTCGACGAGTTCGAGCACCTCTACCTCGACACGACCATGGCCATCGCCGGCTTCTTCCCGAACGGTCCCGATCCGGAGATCGTCCGCCGGCGTCCGACGCGGATCCTGTACGGGACGGACTTCCCCGCGCTGCCCTACGAATGGTCGCGCGAGCTGGAAGTCATCCGCGCGCTAAGGCTGCCACGAGAAGACGAGGCGCGGGTGCTCGGGGGAACGGCCGCACGGCTATTTGGTATCATGCACTGAAAAGCGGATTCTCAGTATCGAGGGACGCTCGGGTCGACGAGCTGCGACCAGGCGTCGATCCCGCCGCGCAACGACACCGCGTCCTGGAATCCGGCTGCGCCGAGGACCAGCGTGGCGTGGAGGCTGCGAACCCCATGATGGCAGTAGCAGACGACGAGCTCGTCCTTGCCGGCCTCGATCTCCGCCGTCCGCGCCGGTAGCTCGTCGAGCGGCAAGAGCTTGCTTCCGGCGAGCCGCGCGAGGTCGTGCTCCCACTTCTGCCTCACGTCGAGAAGGTACGGTTTCTCGCCCTTGGCGATCCGCTCTGCCAGGTCCTGGACCGTGATCTCCCTCATCGGGGGCCCATTTTGCGCACGACGCGGGGAAGCTGGTAGCTCAGGTGCCCCCGGACGCGGCGCGCGCAGGGCGTCAGCCGATGCGCTCGGCGCACGTTGCCCACCAGATCGTCCACCGGCTCCTTCGCCTCGACGACGAGCCAGTCGGCGACGAGGCTGCGATGACACCGCCACGGAACCGCTTCCGCGCAAAGCACGGCGGTTGGACCGCGCCGTCCCAGCGCGAGGAGCCGCCGCGCGCCCCGCCGGAACTCCGCGGTGCGCATGTGATCGGCATAGTTGCGAAATCCGGGATTCCGGAAGCAGGGCCGCTCTTGCGGATGGGCCGCCTTCGGGCGCCGCCCTGCCAGCTCGGGAACGGGCTGGTAGTCGATGCCTGCCTTCTCGAGGGCGCGGGAAAGTCGTCCTTCGCCGAAATGGGGGAACGCGCGCGACCCCCGCAGCTTGCGGACGTCGGCGACGACCGCGATCCCGTTCTCCGAAAGGAGCCGCACGAATTCGCGCAACGTCCTCGTGGAATGCCCGACCGTCACGAATCGAGCGACCCCCTTCAGGGCCGGAGCCTCTTGCGCATCGTCCGGCGCACCGTCTCGTACCCGAGGTCGCGGTAGAGATCGCGCGCGCGGCGGTTGTTGCCCGCGACGGAAAGCTCGATGTCCCCGATGCCGCGCTCGCGCGCTTCCGTTTCGGCCTTGTGCATGAGGAGCCGTCCGAGGCCCTCGCCGCGAGCCGCCCGCACGATGCCCATCGTCGTGACCTCGAGCAGTCGCCCGCCGTGGACGGGATCGCGCTTCTCGGTGAGCCAGAGATGCCCGAGGTACCGGCCGCCTTCCCCCTCCACCACCCAGAGAGATGCGTCCTTGGCTCCGAACGACTCCGCCGTGAACCCGTGCAACTCGGCGAGGATTCTGGGCCACCGCTCCCGGAGCAAGGCGCGCTCCTGGTCGGTCGACTCGCCGAGCGCGTCGGCTGCGGTTTCCAGATCGAGCGCGAGGAAGTGCGGATAGTCCTTCGGCGCGTACGGCCGCAAGGTGGGCATCGCTCTCTGGTAGCACGATCCATATGCTCCGGCCTGCGGCCTCCGGCACGAGGGTGTTCCTGCCGCATGGGTGCGACTTCGACAGTGGGATGGAACAGATGCTTGCGTTCGGCGTCGCGATCCGGTTCAAGAGGGGCCGCCCCGAGGTGTCGATGGCCGCCAGAAAGCCGAAGCAGAGAAGAGGACCGCCCCCGCCGGGCGCGCCGCGAGAGGCCCGCCCGGGCCCGCCGGGCGCCTCTGGCGGGTCGTGGGCGCCCTTGCGCGACGCAATCCGCCGCGACGTCGAGCAGGCCCTCGCGGCGCTCGCGTTCGCCAGCACCGTGCACGAGCGCCTGGAGTCCCAGCGGCGCCTGTTCGCGGACTTTCCCCGCGTAATCGAGCAGATCCGCAGCGGACCGCTGGAGCGAGTCGCCTCCTCGCTCGCCCGGCTCTACGAGGGCAAGGAGCAGTTCGACCTCTCGCGCTTCCTGCGCGACTTGCCGCTCGCCCTCGCGCAGCTTGCCGCCACGGAAGCGAAGCGGAGCGCTCCGCCGCCTCCTGCGGAGAAGGGCACTGAGAGCGCCCCGCAGCCGCCACCCGGCGAGAGCGCGCCTACACCGGCACCCGGCGAGAGCGCGCCTGCACAGGCAGCCGGTGAGAGCGCGCCTCCGCCAGCGGGTGGCAACGGCGCGGGCGTGGCGACGGCCGGCGAAGCGGGGCAGCCCCCCGAAGGGGAAGCCGCATCGGAACCTCCCGCGCAGCTTGGCGCCTCCCCTGCCGAGCCCCCATCCACGGAAACCGTAGCCGCGACACCGCCTGCTCCGCCCGCGGAGCCTCCTGCCGCGGGTCCTCCTTCTCACCGTGTGGAGCTGCGGACGAGAATGCTCGCGGCCGTTCCACAGCTTTCCAAAGCCGTCCTCACCTACCGCCGCACCGTCGCGACGGTCCGCAGAGCCGCGGCTCCGCGGCGTTCGCCGGGACCGTGGAGGTCCGATCGCGAGGTTCTCGAGGAGGCGCAGCGCGCCGTCGAGTTCGCGCAGCAGATGTTCGATGCGTACGCCGAGGCGTGGGCGGACCAGCCCGTCCAGCCGGGGATCGCCGAGTCGATGTCCGCCGAGGCGGATCGCTTCCTCGCCTGGACGCAGCTCACGCGGTACGTCGAGCTGGCGGGGCGGGGCGCGGCCCAGGGTTCGCCGGGAGCCGGCGCTCCGCAGGGCGAGGGGGGAGGACCGACGCGGTCCATCGTGGCACCGAGGAATCCCGAGCCTTCGAAACCTCCCGAGCCCTCGAAGCCACCGGAGTCCGCGATGCCCGCCGAGCCCGCGCCCGCGGAGCCCTCCGCTCCGGAGTCAGGAGCGACCCAAGGGTCGCCCGGCGCGGGCGGCGCCCCGGCGACGGAGGGCAATCCGTAGCTCTTCCCCATCTGCCGCGCTCTTCCTGCGCGGCAAGGAGCCGTCGTGAGCACCAGCCTCCGCACAGTCGCCCGCGCTCCGGACAGCGAGATCTCCGCCGAATTGCTCGTCCGC
>JBJMQD010000114.1:0-5173 GCA_045802855.1 Myxococcales bacterium
CGCGCAAGCGCGATCGCCGATGGCGTGGACGCAGGGCTGGTACCCCGCCGCCGCGACCCGCGCGATCCGCGCCCGAAGCTCCTCCGGCGGCGTGACCCAGAGACCCGTCGTATTCGGATCGTCCGAGTACGGATCGAACAATTTCGCTCCGCGGCTCCCGAGCGCCCCGTCCGCGAAGAGCTTCACCGAACGTACGGTCAAGAAACCGACGGCGGGAGTGCGCTTCCAGAGATCCATCTGGGCGTCGAGCGTCGCGAGGGGCTGTTGCCCATCGAGCATGCCGTAGACCCGCACCGGCAGCCGGTCCTCGGCGGCAAGCTTGCGGTAGACCTCGAGCACTTCGGGAGAGAGCCCCGCATCGTGGACGGAAGTGAGTCCTGCCTGCGCGGCGGCTTCCAGACCGCGCAGAAGGTTCGCTTCGATGTCTTCGGCCCGCGCCCTCGGCATCGCCCGGAAGACGAAGCGCATCGCGTTGTCGACCAGGATCCCGGTCGGCGCTCCGTCGGCACTCCGCTCGATGCGGCCGCCGTCCGGGTCGCGGGTCCGCGCGTCGATTCCGGCGGCGCGCAATGCGGCGTCGTTCACCCAGAGGGCGTGCACGTCCGAGCGGGCGAGGGCGACAGGGTGATCCGGCACCGCGGCGCTCAGCGACGCAGCGCTGGGAAGCCGCTGCTCGCGCCAGAGGTCGTGCGACCAGCCGCCGCCGCGGACCCAGGTTCCTGGCGGTGCCTTCGCTGCCGCCTTCGCGGCCCGCGCGGCGCACTCCGCTTCCGACGCGGCACCCGCGCAATCCACCTCCGATCGCGTCCGCCCGTAGAGCGCGACGTGTCCGTGCGCGTCGGCGAGTCCCGGAACCGCGCAGCCCGGGCCGACGTCGACGAGGCGGACGTCGCGCGCCGCAAGCCGCTCGCACTCTTCGCGGGAGCCGACGGCGGCGAACCTCCCGTCCCGGACCAGCGCCGCCCGCGCCCTCGGTCGCGACGGGTCCATCGTGTAGAGCGTGCCGACGACGAGCAATTCGCTCATCGGCGCCCTGTTTGCGCGCCTTTCGCGCGGCGTCAAGCCCGGCGTTATTCTGTCTGCGTGGCCGCGCGCCTTCCGACCAGACTGCTTGCCGTGCTCGCGCTGAGCTTCGTCGCCGGAATCTTCTTCTGGCACACCTGGCCGCTCTATCCGTTCAAGCTTCTCGTCGTCCTCATGCACGAGAGCGGGCATGCCGCCGCGGCGCTTCTCGCCGGCGGTTCGGTGCAGCGGATCGTCGTCGATCCGCGCGAGGGCGGCTACACGCTGAGCCTTGTACCGACGAGCATCTGGAGCCAGATCGTGGTCGCGAGCGCCGGCTACGTCGGCTCGACGATCTCCGGCTGCGTGCTCCTCCTCCTCGCTGCCCGATCGAAAACGGGGCGCTGGCCGCTCGTCGCCCTCGCGGCCTGGACCGCCGCAGTCGCGGCGCTCTGGGTGCGGGACTCCTTCACCCTCCTTTTCGTGGCCGGCGCCTCGCTCGTGCTCGCGCTCGTGGCGCGGTTCGGACCTTCGCTCCTGCGCCGCGGCCTCCTCGTCTTCCTCGCCACCTTCAGCGTCTCGTACGCGCTCTACGACATCCGCGACGACCTCCTCCACTTCGCCTCCAGCGGCGCGCAGAGCGATGCCGACGCGCTCGCGCAGGCGACGCTCGTTCCCGCAATCGTCTGGGGAATCGCCTGGGGTCTCGTCTCGGTGGTCGTCGTCGCCTTGACCTTGCGGGCCGTGCTCGGAAGCCGCACGCCGGCATCCCGCCCCGCGCCGGCCTTCCCGAGGCGCTCGGCGGTGTAGGATCCATTCGTGCGCCCCTGGATCCCCCTGCCGCACGACCCGATCGAAAAGCTGGAAGAGAACCTCTGGACGGTGGAAGGCATGCTTCCGCGCGGCCCGCTCCGCCGGCGGATGATGATCGCCCGCTATCGCGACGGACGCCTCGCGTTCCTGAACGCCGTCCCGCTCCGCGAAGAAGCGATGCGCGACATCGAGCATTGGGGAACGCCGGAGTTCCTCGTCGTCCCGAACGGATTCCACAGGCTCGATTTGCAACCGTACAAAACGCGTTACCCGAAGCTGCAAGTGATCTGCGGTCCCGCCTCGGCGCCGCGAGTGTCGCAGGTCGTCCCTGTCGACGGCGGGTTCGATCGCCTTCCTCGCGAACCCGGCCTGCGCATCGAGCGCCTCGACGGAACGAAGGTAGACGAGCCTTACGCGCGCGCCTCCGGGACGCTCTGCATCCCTGGCGACGCGATCTTCAACGTTCCGCGCCTGCCGGGAATCGGCGGGCTCGTCCTGCGCCTCGTCGGCTCCGCGGGAAGTCCGCGGGTAACGCGCATCGCCCGCCTCTTCGTCGTCGGAGATCGGGCCCGGCTGCGCGACCAGTTTTCCAGGCTCGCCGCGGAGCCGGGGCTTTCGCGGATCGCGGTCTGCCACGGACAGACCATCCGGGAGCGCGCTCCGGAGGTGCTTCGCGAAATAGCCACCTCCTTGTAATTGCAGATTAATTCTAAATCGAATACCACCGCCTCGGACAGGCGATATACCGCGCATGGGCCTCTATGTGTACGTGAACGGATCGGGGAACGGGAACCCGAACGGACGTCCCTGGCGGATCGTCTTGACCGGATCCAGATACTGCGTCGCGACCCGCTCGTGCTTGTTGGTATCGACGAAGGTGACGGGCCCCTCTACCAGCCGGAATACGGCGACGTCGGCGGGCGCGCCGATTTGCAAAGTTCCCAACCCGGGGACGCGATCGATGATCCGCGCTGGCTCGACGGTCGCTTTCGCAATCGCCGCGTCCAGAGAAATCCCAAGGCTCAAGAATTTCGACACCACCCACGGAAGGAGCGGTTTGCCCGGGCTCTGGATGCTGGCGCTGTGCACGTCGCTCGAGATGGTGTCGGGCTCGAGGCCTTGCTTCATCGCGGACTCGGCGATGGTGAAGTCGAAGCTGCCGCCGCCGTGACCGACGTCGAAGATCACTCCTCGGCGCCGCGCCTCGAGCGCCTGCGGGAGGAGCTTTCCCCCGGCCACGATCGCGTTCGTCTCGCCGGCGTTCGAGTAGGTGTGGGTGACGATGTCGCCGGGTCGCATCATGTCGAGCACTTCCGCGAGCGGCACCGGCGCATTGCCGATGTGGCACATCACCCGCGCCCAGGGCCCTGCGATCTGCGCGGCCTTGATCGCGCGCCGCAAGGGCTCGATCCCGTTCTGGCCCACCACGTTCTTCGAGAGCCGGACCTTCACTCCCAGGCAGACGTCGCGGTTCTCCGCTACCGCTCGCGCGCAGGAGTCCACGTCCGCGTAGTCGATGTTGAGCATCTCGCCGATCTTCAGCGGGTCGCCTGCGAGGCCGATGGCCGAGATGTGGATGAAGGCGAAGAGCCGCGTCCGCGACTGCCCGATGACGTGGTGGCGGAATCCCGGGAAGCTCGAGTACCCCGCGTCGCCCGCGTCGACCCCCGTCGTGGTCGCGGTGAGCCCCATCATCTCGTCGGCGGGAAGGCCGATGCGCGAGACCTGGTGGTAGTAGTGGCAGTGCAGATCGACGAGCCCTGGCGTTATCAGATTCCCGGTCGCGTCGATGACCTGCGCGGCGCGCGTCTTCGCAATCGATTCCTCGATGGCTGCGATCTGGCCATTCTTGATGGCGACGTCGCGGCGCGCGTGCAGCTTCTGCCCGGGATCGATCACCGTGCCGCCGGCGACGAGCAGGTCGTACTTGAGATTGGGATCCTTGGGATCGAAGGCGAGCGGAAGCGCGCCCTGCTTCGTCTCGCCCTGCGCGGCGGGTGCCGCCGCGGCCGAAAGCGCCGCCGCCGCGTTGGCAGCGAGGAACTCGCGTCGTGAAATCGGCAAGCGTCCTCCTCAGCCCATCAGGAGCTTTCCCGGCACTTCTCGACCCATCGTCCTGATCTGGTCCTTCGTGATCCCCTCCGCGAGGAGGCCGCCGACGAGCAGCTTGTAGCCGTCCGGCGGCGAGGGGTTGCCCGTCTGTCCGAGATCGGTCGCGAGGAGGAAGCTCTCCGCGCCGATGGCCTTGATCCGGTCCGCCGATTCCTTGAAGGAGACATGGCGCCAGGACCGCATCCAGGAAAGGTGCGCGTTCGGTCCCATCAAGGGACCCATCGCGCAGATCTCCATCTTCGCGCCGAGCGCGGCGGCCTGCTTCATCTCCTCCACTGACATGTTCACGACTTCGAACTCGGAATGGGTGATGACGACCCGGTCGCAGCCCGCCTCGCGGGCGGCCTTGGCGACGGCGAGCGATTCCGAAGGCGACAGATGGCCCGTGCAAACGACCAGTTTCTGCTGCGCGCAAATCTTCAGGACGTCCCGCACCGCGGGCAGGACGTTCCCGTCCTGGCCCAGCACCTTGATGCCTTCGGGCGCGTCCTTGAAGTGCTTCACGTGATGGTCGCCGTCGAAGGTCGGGAACCACACCACGCGGCCGAAGCCACCCTGCATCCGCCACATCCACTGGACGGCTTCGGGGTTGATCCCGCCGACCGCGGCATTCAAGACGATGCCGCCGAACGCCTTCATGTTCGGGACGTGCTTGCGCAAAAGCCAGGCCCGATCGGCGGTGGCGACGACGTGGCTCTTCATCACCACCGCTTCCATTCCGTTGTCGCGATAGACCATCCCCGCCTGCTCGTCGTCGAACGCGCGGCCGAAGACGTCGGGAGCGCTGTGCAGGTGGAAATCGATCAATCCTTCCACCGGGCTCACCGCGGGCGGAGGAGGCGGGAAGGCGCGCACCTGCGCGGCGGCAGAGGCCGGCCGCAGCACGGCAAACAAGCCCGCCGCGGCCGCGCCCGCGAGGAACTCCCGGCGACCGGTCGCCTGCAAAGGTCCGTTCCCGTGCCCGCAGCAAGAGGTGAGCTTCGAGCGTGCGATTCTAAAAGGACGCATGACGACCTCCATCCCGACAGAGGCGCTGCGTTATCGAGGGATGCTCCGCGCTTTCGCGCTCCGCCCGTCGCGGGCGAAGTCCGCTCCTCCTGGCCGGAAATCGCCGCGACTCTATGACGCGCGACCCGCGGCGTGCAAGGCGCCCTCACCTCAGGATCGAAAAGATCTGCACGCGGTTGTTGTTGCGATCCGCGACGAACGCGTACCTGTGCGTCAAGCAGAGCTGTCCCGGATAGTT
>JBJMQD010000324.1:0-7636 GCA_045802855.1 Myxococcales bacterium
GGCGACCGTCGTGCCGTCGAACGCGTCCTTCGCGTCGGTAGCCTGGGCGGTTTGCAGGGTCGCCCAGGAGAAGAGCTCGGTTCGGTAAGATCCGTAATCGATCGCTTTCGCAAGCCCCGCGTGCACGAACGGCACGTGGAATCCCTCGAGATAGTTGTCGCAGTAGAGCGCCCAGTTGGCGGCGACCTCGTACTCCCGTGAGCCGGAAGGATCGAGCACGAGCGCGCCGAGCGGGGCCTTGTCCCTCACCGGCGCAATCCACTCCTCGAACGCCGCCACCGGATCCATCGCCGCGAAGACCATCGGCCCGAGCTGCCCGAGATGGATGCGGGGCAGATCGTCGGCCGGCGAAGGAAAGCCGCGAACGCCTTCGAACTCCGGCATCGACACGAAGCGGCCGTCCAGGCCGAACCGGCGACCGTGGTAGCGGCAGCGCAGAGCCTGCGCGCCTACCTCCGGTTTCGTGCAGAGCAGGTTCCCGCGGTGCGTGCAGACGTTCGACATCCCGCGCAGCGTGCCGGCCGGGTCGCGCGCGAGGAGCAGCGGTTCGTCGACGCAGCCAGCGAGGAACGAGAAGGGAACGAGCGAGCCCGGTCGCGCGGCTTCGCCGGCGTCGAGAACGAGCTGCCAGCTGCGCGCGAAGACCTGCTCGCGGATCCTCTCGAACACGGCGGCGTCCCGGTAGAACGAGGCGGGCAGCGTCCTCGCGCTGCGGATGTCGTCGTCGATCACGCACGCATCGTGGCACAATTGCTCGCCGCCTGATGAAGACGCACCACGCCGCGACTCCCTCTAGCGGGGCGCGTTCGGGTGACGCTGCACGAGCGTCCTCAACGCGGGCGAGCGGCGCACGATGTCCTGCTTCAAGAGATGCGCGATGACGCTCGGCGGGCACACGGTCCAGCGCGCCATGTTCTGCACCAGGACCGGCGAGGTGAAGGTCCTGCCGCAGAGGAGCGCAGCGGTCTTCGCGTCGATCGGCACGCCGATGAGCGATCTCAGGCACCGGCCTTCGGTCCTGAAGATGAAGTCCACCCGCTCCTCCGCTTCCGCGTTGGGAAACCGGGTGCGCAGAAGCTCGCGGGCCGTGCGGCGCGTCTGCTCGGGGATCTCGTGCGATGTGACCAGCTTGAACTGCTCGATGAGGCGGCGGCCCCCGAACAAGCGCCGCAACAGGCTCGCGGGTAACTCCGGATTGCGCACCAGCGCTTTGCGGACGCCGACGTCCGCCGCGAACGCGGCCGGCGCGGCCAACGCTTCGAGGCCTGCGGCGGTCCTGTGGTGCGTCGCCACCAGCCGTGCCTGGGGGAGAGCGAATCGGGGATTTTCGAGAAGAGCGTGGACGACCTGCGGGAGTGAATCGAAGCATAGCGCGGAGAGGTCGGGTTCCTCGGCCGTCCGCGCGCGCGCGGCCCGCTCTGCGGGTGGTAGGTGATGAAAGGCGCTCTCGTATAGCTTCCGGTGCGTGCCGCCGGAATCGTCGGACGACGGTTCCGCTTCCTCCTCGACCACGGGTTCCGCGCCCACCACCGCGCCGAGCGCGACCAGTCTCTCCAGAACGGCCTCGATCCGTTCGGCCGGAAGCCCGGTGACGAGGCAGAGGCCGCGGAGGTCGGTGACGCCGTCGAGACGCGAGATGATGAACCCCTCTTCTGGCGTGAGCGGAAGCTCCCGCAGGTCCACGTCCGGGTTCAGCGAAGGTTTCCAGCCTTCTGGCATTTCGAGAGCCATTCTCGCACGAGCCCGGCCGCGGGGGCGCAACCGCGCGCGATCCGGACCGATCGAAGAAAGTTCGGGATTCGCCTCGCCGGCCCCGCTACCTTGCCTGTTCCCATGGATCGCCGGTTCATCAGCGTCGAAGGCGCGCGCCAGAACAACCTCCGCAACGTCAGCGTCCGCGTGCCGCTCGGCGCCGTCACCGCCGTCACCGGCGTGGCGGGGGCCGGCAAGTCGTCGCTCGCGTTCGACATCCTGCACGCCGAGGGATACCGCCGGTACGTCGAGACATTCAGCCCGTACGCGCGGCAATTCCTCGAGCGGCTCGACCGGCCCGCGGCCGATCGGATCGATGGCGTCCTCCCGTCGCTCGCCATCGACCGGACGGCCCCCGTGAGGACGTCCCGCTCGACCGTCGGGACGATGACCTCGATCGCCGACTACACCCGCGCTCTCTGGGCCCGCATCGCGACGCTCCACTGCAGGAACTGCGGCGAGGCGGTCGTGCGCGACTCGCCGGGAAGCATCTTCGCGGCGCTCGTCGCGAAGGCGCGGGGAAAGCCGACCTTGCTCTGCTTCCCTTGCCGCGTCGGCCGGGTGAGCGCGCGGGCGCTGCAGGAGACGCTCGAGGAGGCGGGGTTCCGGCGCGTGCTGCAAGACGGGCAGCCCGTGCCGCTCGAAGAGGCGGACCTCTCGCTTCACGACGGCATCGTCACCGTCGTGCTCGACCGCATCACGCCCGACCCCTCGCAGCGCCAGCGCATCGTCGACTCGATCGAGGGGGCGCTCCGTTACGGCAAGGGCCGCATCGAGCTTCACGTAGAGGGCGAGGCGGAACCTCTCCGGTTCAGCGAGCCGCTGCACTGCGCGCGCTGCGATCTGGGCTATTCCGATCCCGCTTCCGCGCTCTTCTCCTTCAACAACCCGATCGGCGCCTGCGAGACCTGCAAGGGATTCGGGCGGACGATGGAGATCGACCCGGATCTGGTCGTCCCCGACCCGCGTCTCTCCGTCGCGCAGGGCTGCGTCAAGCCCTTCCAGACTCCTTTCTACGGCGACTGCCAGCGGGATCTCCTCGCCTTCTTGAAACGGCAGAAACTCAGCGCCGACGTGCCCTGGGGGCGGCTCACGGCTACGGCGCGGCGGCTCATCTGGGAGGGCGAGCCCGGCGGGCGCGAGCACTGGCGGACGCGCTGGTACGGCATCGGCGGCTTCTTCGAGTGGCTCGAGTCGAAGTCGTACCGGATGCACGTGCGGGTGCTGCTCTCCCGTTATCGCCGGTACTCGCCCTGCCCCGCCTGCCGCGGCGCCCGGCTGAAGCCTCTGGCGCTGCTCTTCCGCATCGACGGGAAGACCCTGCCCGAGATGGAGGCGCTCCCCATCGCCAAGGCGGAGCGGTTCTTCGCCGCGCTGAAGGCTCCCGCTCACGACACGGCGGCCGACCTGCTCTTGCGCGAGATCCGCGGCCGCCTGCGCTTCCTCTGCGACGTGGGCCTCGGCTACCTGACGATGTCGCGCCAGTCGCGAACGCTCTCGGGCGGCGAGGCGCAGCGGGTGACGCTTGCCACCGCGCTCGGAAGCTCTCTCACGAGCACGCTCTACGTCCTCGACGAGCCGTCGGTCGGCCTCCACGCGCGCGACGCGGGCCGGCTCGTCGGCGTATTGCGGAGGCTCGCGGCGGCGGGGAACGCGGTGGTCGTCGTCGAGCACGATCCGGTGCTCATTCGCGGCGCCGATCACGTCATCGACCTCGGGCCCGGACCCGGCAAGCAAGGGGGCGAGGTCGTCTACCAGGGTCCGCTTGCGGGTCTCCTCGAAGAACCGGGCTCGCTCACGGGTGCCTTCCTCGCGGGGCGGCTCGAGATTCCCGCGCCCAAGGAGCGGCGAAGGCCCGATCCCGCGCGTGTCTTGCGTGTCGTCCGCGCCCGCGAGAACAACCTGCGCGACCTCACCGTCGACATCCCGCTCGGCCTCTTCGTCTGCGTCACGGGAGTGTCCGGGTCGGGGAAGTCGACGCTCGTCGATCAGGTGCTCTACCGCAACTTGCGCCGCAAGCTTGGCCTGCCCGAGTCGGACGCGGGAGCGTGCGATGCGCTCGAAGGCGCGGGCGCTCTCGAAGGCGCCGTGCTCGTCGACCAGTCGCCGCTCGGCCGCAGCGCGCGGGTGAACGCCGCGACGTACATGGGGGTCCTCGATCCCATCCGCGACGCGTTCGCCGCGACGAGCGACGCGAGCGAGAGGGGCCTGCGTCGTTCCTCGTTCTCGTTCAACTCGGCGGCGGGTGCGTGCCCGCATTGCCGCGGCGCCGGATACGAAAAGGTCGAACTGCAGTTCCTGCCGGACGCGTACATCCGCTGTCCCGGCTGCGACGGGCGCCGCTTCCGCCCCGAGGTGCTGGAGGTGCGCTGCCGCGGGCTCACCATCTCGGAGATGCTGGATCTCCCCGCGCAGGAGGTGGCGCGGATCTTCTTCGATGACGCTCGCGTGGTGAAAGCGCTGCGGCCGCTGCTCGACATCGGCCTCGGGTATCTCTCGCTCTCGCAGCCCGCCCCGACGCTCTCGGGCGGTGAGGCGCAGAGGCTCAAGCTCGCTTGCCGTCTCGCCCAGGCGACCGACGTGCGGAACCACCTCCTCGTCCTCGACGAGCCCACCACGGGCCTGCACGCGAGCGACGTGTCGAACCTCGTCGGAGCGCTTCATCGCCTGGTGGACGCGGGTAACTCGGTGGTGGTGGTCGAGCACAACCTCGAGGTGGCGAGGTCGGCGGACTTCCTCCTCGATCTGGGCCCCGAGGGCGGCGACGGCGGCGGACGGCTCGCTGGTCAGGGAACGCCGGAGGAGATCGCGCGGCTCGACACGCCTACCGGGCGCGCGCTCCGCGAAGGATCTGCAAAACCGGTTTCGACAAACACGCTTTCGATGCAGGCGCTCGACGGCAACATCCGCGTCCTCGGCGCGCGCGAGCACAACCTGCGAAACGTGCAGGTGGAGATCCCGCAAGACCGCCTGGTCGCCGTGACGGGGGTGAGCGGCTCGGGCAAGTCGACGCTCGCGTTCGACGTCCTCTACGCCGAAGGACAGCGCCGGTTCCTCGACTGCTTGCCGACGTACGCGCGGCAGTTCGTCCGGCCGCTGGCGAGGCCGGAAGTGGACCGGGTGGAGAGCCTCCCGCCCACGGTGGCGCTGGAGCAGAAGCTTTCGCACGGGACGCCGATGTCCACCGCCGGCACCGCGTCGGAGGTCTACCATTACCTGCGGCTGCTCTTCGCTCGACTCGGCGTCGTGCATTGCCCCCGGTGCGGAGTCGCGGGCGAAGTGTGCGCGGCCGGTACCCTGGCCGATCGGATCGCCGCTGACTTCACCGGGCGTGAAGTCCTCCTCCTCGCGCCGCTCGTGCGCAAGCGGAAGGGCTTCCATCGCGAAGTCATCGAGGGCGCCTACAAGCACGGCGTTCGGGAAGTGCGCATCGACGGCGTCGTGCACCGTGCCGATGGCGCGCCGCGCCTCGATCGGTACCAGATCCACGATGTCGAAGCGGTCGTCGACAAGGTGCCCGCGAACAAGCTCGCGCGCCTGCGAACTGCCGTCGAGCGCGCCTTGGAGCTTGGTGGCGGGAGCATCGTCGCCGTTTCGCGCGGCGCCGCAGAGCGGTTGTACTCGACGCGGCGAGCGTGTCCGCAGTGCGGCGCGGGCCTTCCCGTTCCAGATCCGCGCCTCTTCACCTGGACGCAGAAGTTCGGCGCATGCCCGGTTTGCGAGGGTTTCGGCACGGCTCCGGCGCCGGAGGAGGCCGACCCGACGCCGTGCCCCGACTGCCGGGGTACGCGCCTGCGCCCCGAGGCGCTGGCCGTCCGGATCGGCGGGCGGAGCATCGGCGACGTCGCCGCCCTGTCGGTGCGCGGCACGAGCGAGTGGCTGCGGACGCTTCCCGGATCGCTGCCGCCGGAAGTGCTGGATCGCGTGATGCCCGAGTTGCACGGCCGGCTTTCGCTCCTCGACGACCTGGGACTCGGGTACCTGGGCTTGGGCCGCGCGACCGACACTCTCTCGACTGGAGAGGCGCAGCGGATCCGCGTCGTCGCCCAGCTCGCTTCGAACCTGCGCGGCGTCTGCTACGTGCTCGACGAGCCGACGGTCGGGCTCCATCCGCGCGATTCGAAGGCGCTGCTCGGGTCGCTCGTGCGCCTGCGCGACCGCGGCAACACGGTGGTGGTGGTCGAGCACGACGAATCCGTCATCCGCTCGGCGGACCACGTCGTCGACCTCGGTCCAGGCGCGGGGCCTTCGGGCGGGCACGTCGTCGCCGAAGGAACGCCGCGCGCGGTCGCGTCGGCTCCCCAGTCCCTGACCGGCCTTTGGCTGCGAGGCAAGGGCGAACGCGCCGCCTGGCCTCGCCGGCCTCTTGAAACGGCGCCTTTGTTGCTGGTCAAGGGCGCGACCCTCCACAACCTGAAAGGCGTCACGGTCGGTTTCCCGCTCGGGCGGCTCGTCTGCGTGACGGGCGTCTCCGGGTCCGGCAAGTCCACGCTGGTGCGCGACGTGCTTTACCGCGCATTCAAGTCGCGGGTCGCTGGCCGTCCGCTCCCGCCGGGAGTCGCCGACCTGCGCGGCTGGGAACACGCGCCGCGGGCCCTGGAGGTCGACGAGTCTCCCATCGGCCGCACTCCCCGCTCGGTCCCGGCGACCTACGTCGGGGTGATGGACGCGATCCGGGGCATCTTCGGCTCGACTGCGGACGCGCGCGCCCGCGGTTATCGCGCGGGCCGCTTCTCGTTCAACGTGACGGGCGGCCGGTGCGAAAAGTGCGAAGGTCAGGGACGGCTGCGGGTGTCGATGTCGCTCCTTCCCGAGGTCTACGTCGACTGCGAGATCTGCTCGGGCCGGCGCTACAACGCAGACACGCTCGCGGTGACGCTCAAGGGAAGGTCGATCGCCGACGCACTGGCCATGAGCGTCGACGAGGCGCGCGAGTTCTTCCTGCCGTTCCCCGCGGTGCGGCGGCCGCTCGACTTCCTCTCGGAAATCGGCCTCGGGTACCTCCAGCTGGGCCAGCCGAGCCCGACTCTCTCGGGAGGCGAGGCGCAGCGGATCAAGCTCGCGGCGGAGCTGGCCTCTCCCGCATTCGGGAAATCGGTCTACGTCCTCGACGAACCGACCACGGGCCTGCATATGGCGGACGTGGCGAAGCTCGTCGGGGCGCTCCACCGGCTGGTCGATCGCGGCGACACCGTCGTCGTCATCGAGCACAACCTCGACGTGGTAGCGGCGGCGGACTGCGTGATCGATCTCGGGCCTGAAGGCGGTGAAGCGGGAGGGCGGGTCGTCGCCTGGGGACCGCCGGAGGAGGTGGCGAGGTCGCGGGATTCGCGGACGGCTCCCTTCCTCGCGGAGCTCTTGCATCGGCGGGCACCGCGATCGAAGAAGCCGCGGTCCCCGCGGGTCAGTACCGAGATGCGCTAGCCCAGCCGGGAGCGGTGGAACTTCTCCATCTCGACGTTGGCGCGGGCGATCACTTCCAGGCGCCGTTCCACGTCGGCCAGCCGGTCGCCCGGAATCGCGAAGTACGCCTCGTCGTCTCCGGCGCCGGTGTACACGCGATTCCCGATGCAACCGAGGCTCGCCGCGGTCCTCCCGCTGTTGATTGCCTCCGGTAGCACGGCGCAAGTCGGACGGCCCAAAGCGGGCGTCATCCCGGCGGCGCCGGCGGACTGCGCCGCTTCGGCGAGCAGCATCAGCTGGCGCGGGTTGCCGCGGACGAGGTCGGGCGGCACGAGATTGCGATCGGCTTCGAAGAGAGTCCCAGGACGGTCTCGAGGGTGGCCGACATGGAGGTTCTATACGCGAATGCGTCCGCCTCCGACATCGTGATCGCGTTGTCGCTTCGCCTCGGATGTCGGAGGGGGGCGCTACCATCCTTTTC
>JBJMQD010000191.1:0-13899 GCA_045802855.1 Myxococcales bacterium
CTGGCCAGGCCGCTCGCGGTCAGGAGCTCGTGCTCGGAAATGTGGACGAGACCGTGGAACCGGATTTCACGGACAGTGAAAACCGAAGCGGCCGAGGCGATGCGCACGACTTCCCAGCCGCAGAGGATGACGGCGGCGGAAGCGATCATCGTCGCGCCGCTCAGCAGCGCTCCCGCGAAGAATCCCTTCCACGGCGACGCGCGTCGGGGCGCCGCCCGTCGCAAAGCGGCTGCCGGTTCCGGCCGGAACGGGATGCTCGTGAAGACAGGTTCCTTGAACGCCTCGCTCATGCGGACCTCGCGAGCAGGACGGGAAGGAAATGGAAGGCGGACAGGTCCTCGGGGAGTGCAGGCCGGAAGGTGCCGACGAGGCGCACCTCGGGAACGAGCTCGATCCCGCTCATGGCGAGGACCGCGCGGCGGGCCTGCGCGATCAGCTCCACCACATCCGCGGCCTTCGCCTCGCCCAGGTTGACGATGAAGTTCGCGTGCTTCTCGCTGATCTGCGCGCCGCCCCGCCGCGCCCCCTTCAAGCCGGCCTGCTCGATGAGGCGCCCGGCGAAATCGCCTTTCGGGTTGACGAACACCGATCCCGAGTTGGGCAGGCTGAGCGGCTGGGAGGCGCGGCGCCGGTCCACGTCCGCTTTCGCCGCGCGCACGTCGTCGATCTGCTCCGTCTCGTTCCCCCGGCGCACGCGGCAGCGGGCCCGCGTCAGCACCGTGCCGCGGGGAAGCTCGCAATGCCGGTAGGAGAGCTTCAGCGCGCTGGCCGGGAGCCAGCGAAGACCGTCGGGCGTCGCCACTTCGACGGAATCGAGGTGGTCCTTCATGGACC
The DNA here is from genome assembly GCA_045802855.1 of Myxococcales bacterium. Lineage (GTDB taxonomy): Bacteria > Myxococcota > Myxococcia > Myxococcales > 40CM-4-68-19 > VBKO01. The sequence continues at coordinate 835 of JBJMQD010000191.1, forward strand.
CGGTGTTGGTCCCGGCGTTCATCGTCACCATTCCACCGACGGTGCCGGGGATGCCCGCGGCCCAGGCGAGCCCGACGCCTCGCTGCTCCCGCGCGAGCGAGATGAACCGCGCGATGGGCGCTCCCGCGCCGAGGACCAGCTCGACGTGATCTCCGCCCTCCTCGATCTCCTCGTCGACGAAGTCGCGGCCGAGTTGCAAGACGCAGCCCTCGATGCCGCCGTCTCCGACGATGGTGTTCGCGCCTCCGCCGAGCGCGAACCACGGGACGCCGGCGCCGCAGAGGACTCCGAGGACGGCGACGAGGGACTCCGGATCGCGCGGACGGACCCAGAGCTGCGCCGGCCCGCCCACGCGGACGCTCGTGCGCGCGCCGAGCGGCATCCCCTCGTGCACCTCGCCGTGTGCAACCCGGCGCAGCGTCGCGGCGAGCTCGCTCATGCTCTCGTCCCGAGCAGCGAGAGAAGCTCCTCGCCGAGGTGGGTGATGTCGCCCGCTCCGAGCGTGAGCACGAGGTCGCCGTCGCGGAGCTTGTCGCGCAGCACCTGCGCGAGCGAGGACCGGTCGGGCGCGAACCAGGCGTCGCGGTGTCCGCAGGCGCGCACCGCCTCGTGCAACCGCGAGCCGCTGACGCCGGGGATGGGCTCTTCCCCTGCCGCGTAGATCTCCGTCAGCATGAGCAGATCGGCGTCGTTGAAGGCGGTGGCGAAGTCGCCCAGCAGATCGCGCGTCCGCGTGTACCGGTGCGGCTGGAAGGCGCAGACGATCCGCTTCTGCGGGAAGGACGCGCGCGCACCTGCGAGCGTGGCGCGGATCTCCGCCGGGTGGTGGCCGTAGTCGTCGACGACCATCACGCCCTGCGCCTCGCCGCGCACGGTGAAGCGCCGCTGCACTCCCGCGAACATCGAGAGCGCCTCGCTCGTCTTGGGGAACGGGATGCCGAGCTCGTGCGCCACCGCGCAGGTGGCGAGGGCGTTGAGCACGTTGTGGGCGCCCACCATCCGCAGCGAGACGTCGCCGAGCTTCTTGCCGCGATGCGAGACGCAGAACTTCGCCGTGAAGGCGGAGAGCCGCACGTCGTCCGCACGCCAGTCGGCCTGGGGGGAGATCCCGTAGGTCACGTGCCGCTTCGAGATCCGCGGAATCAAGTGCTGCACCGTCGGATGATCGAGGCACATCACCGCCAGCCCGTAGAACGGGACCCGGTCCGCGAAGTCGACGAACGCCTGCTGCAGCGACTCGACCGTGCCGTAGTGATCGAGGTGCTCGGCATCGACGTTGGTGATGACCGCGATGGTCGGCGTCAGGTGGAGGAACGACCCGTCCGACTCGTCCGCCTCGACGACGATCCACTCGCCCCTCCCGAGCTTGGCATTGGAGCCGAACGCGTTGAGCTTTCCGCCCACCACCGCCGTCGGGTGCAGGCCGGCATGATCGAGGACGGTGGTGATGAGGGAAGTAGTGGTGGTCTTGCCGTGCGACCCGGCGATCGCCACCGCATCCTTGAGCCGCATCAACTCGGCGAGCATTTCGGCGCGGCGGATGACGGGTACGCCCCGGGCCCGCGCCGCGAGCGCCTCGGGATTCATCGATCGCCGGACGGCGCTCGAGGTCACCACCACGTCCACGTCGCGAGCCACGTTTTCGGGGCGGTGCCCGATATGGATGATCCCGCCGAGCTGAGCGAGGCGCTGGGTGGTCTCGCTCTCCTTCAGGTCCGAGCCGCTCACGCCGTAGCCGAGGTTCAGGAGGAGCTCGGCGATGCCGCTCATCCCGATGCCTCCGATCCCGACGAAGTGGACCTTCACTTTGCGATTGCGAAACAACCCGGAAACCTCCGCGCGCTGGGGCGCGACGTTCGCTGGAATGTACGCGATTCGATCTACGATAATCAATAGCCAGCGCTGAGTAGATCGGATCGAATGTCTTATTCTCGATCTCTCGTTCCTCCTCCTGCGGGCGGGAGCTGACCGGGCTCCTTGTGCGCCGGTAGATGACGCCCCTCGCGCACCAGCCGGGCCGAGCAGAGCGACACGCAGACCTGCGCGATCTCGCGCGCCGCCTCCGGCCTGCCCAGAAGAGCGCTCTGCTTTCCCATCCGGCGCAGCCGCTCGCGGTCTCCTTCCAGCGCGCGCAATTCCGATGCGAGACGCTCTCCGCTGAGCTCGCTCTCGGGAATGAGGAGGGCCGCGCCGTTCGCCACCATGCTGCGGGCGTTCACGGTCTGGTGGTCGTCCGCGGCGAACGGGAACGGCACCAGGATCGCGGGCTTCTTGCAGACGGTCAGCTCGGCGATGGTGGTCGCGCCCGCGCGGCAGACGAGCAGGTCCGCCCCGGCATACGCCGTCGCCATGTCCTCGATGAAAGCGGATGCCTGCGCCGAAAGGCCGGTCGACTCGAGCGCCTGGTAGCGGCGCGCGATCTCCTCCACGTCCTTCGTCCCGGTCTGGTGGAAGATGCGCAGCTTGTTGCCCATCTCCGGCGCCAGCTTCTCGAGGGCCTCCGCGACGCGCAGGTTCAAGACGTGGGCGCCTTGCGACCCTCCCGTGACCAGGATCGAGAGCCGGTCCCCGTCCGGCACTTTGGTGTGCAGGTAGTTGTCGAGGAAGGCGCGCCGGATGGGATTTCCCAGCAGGTGCGTGCGGCCCCGCGGAAAACCTGCCCGCGCTTCCTCGAACGCGATGAAGATGGCTTTGGCAAATCTGCCGAGAGTGCGATTGGTGAATCCCGGCAGCGCGTTCTGCTCCTGCACCGCGGTGGGGATTCCCATCAGGAACGCCGCCAGCACCACCGGCCCGCTCGCGTAACCGCCGACGCCGACCACCACGTCGGGATCGAAGTTCCGCAGGATCCGCCGCGACTGCCAGAGCGAGCGCGGCACCCGGCCGAGGCCGCGCAGAAGACCGATGCCACCCTGCCGCTTGAGCGGCCCGACATCGATCGTCTCCAGCGGGAAACCCGCCTTCGGGACGACGCGCACCTCGAGGCCTCGCTGCGTCCCGACGAAGAGGACGTCGTTGCGGGGGTGGCGCGTCTTCACCTCCTCCGCGAGGGCGAGGCCAGGGAAGAGGTGGCCGCCCGTGCCTCCGCCGGCGATCAGCATCCTCATCGCCGGCCTCCGACGGCCCGCTTGAGATATCCGCCGCCGCCGCCGCTCACCGAGAGGATCATCCCCGCCGCGAGCGACGACGAGATCACGCTGGAAATGCCGTACGAGAGGAACGGCAACGCCATTCCCTTGGTGGGGAGGAGCGACAGCGCCATCCCTGCGTTCACCAGCACCTCGATGGCGACGAGGAAGGTGAGCCCGAGGGCGAGATAGCACCCCTCCGCATCGGAGGCGGCGTGCGCGGCGCGAACGCCCCGGTAGACGATGAGCGCGAAGAGGAGGAGCACCGCCGCGACCCCCGCGAACCCGAGCTCCTCTCCGACGATGCTGAGGATGAAATCGTTGTGGGCCGCGGGAAGGAAGAACAGCTTCTGGCTGCTCCTCCCGAGCCCGACTCCGAAGCCGCCTCCCGCGCCGAAGGCGAGGAGCGACTCGACGGCCTGGTAGCCGCGCCCGCGCGGGTCGGCCCAGGGATCGAGGAAGGCGAGCACGCGCTCGAGCCGGTAGCGCGAATGCCAGACGAGGAAAGCGCCCAGCGGCGCCGCGACCGCCGCGCAAAGCGCCAGGTGACGGAACCGCGCGCCCGCGACGAAGAGCATCGCGAAGGTGATGCAGCAGAGGACCGCCGCCGTTCCGAAATCGGGCTCGGCAAGGAGGAGCACGGCGAAGACGCCCAGGACGGCGAGGTGGGGCATCATGCCTTCCGAAAAGGTGCCGAGCCGATCGTGCCGGCGAGCGAGCGATCGGGAGAGCCAGAGGACGAAGGCGATCTTGGCGAGCTCGCTCGGCTGGAATTGCAGAGGCCCGATCCTGAGCCACCGTCGCGCTCCTCCCGCGGCATGGCCGAGCCCGGGCAGGTGCAAGAGGACGAGCAGCACGACGGCGAAGAGAAGGAGCAGAGCGGCGAGCCTTCCCATCCTGGCGTGACCGAGGTGGAGCGCCACCAGAAGCGCACCGACCCCGAGGGCCGCGCCGGCGAGCTGCCGCTTGAAGAAGAAGAGCCCGTCTCCGAGCCGCACGTCGGCGTACACGGCGGAAGCGCTGTAGACCATCACGACGCCCAGCATCAGGAGGGTAAGCACAGCGGCGAGCAGCACCGGATCGTACCGGAGGGAAGACTCGCGCCGGGTCACTCGATCCTCCGCACGATCTCCTTGAACCGCTCGCCCCGATCCTCGAAGTTCTTGAACTGGTCGTAGCTCGCGCAGGCCGGAGAGAGAAGGACGACGGAGCCGGACCGTGCGATCCGCCGGGCCTCCGTGCAGGCGCGCAAAAGGTCCTTGCAGGAGGTGGTCGGAACCAGATCGCCCAGCTCCTGTTCGATCCGCTCTGCATCCTCGCCGATGGTGAGCAGCGCCTCGACGCGTCCTTTGAACAGAGAGCGTAGCGGCGCGTAGGGCGCTCCCTTGCCCTTGCCGCCCATGATCAGGACGACGCCGCGCTCGAAGGCGGAGAGCGACTTCTCCACCGAATCGACGTTCGTGGCCTTGCTGTCGTTGATCCATTCGACGCCGTCGAGCGTCCGGACCGGCTCGAGCCGGTGCGGCAGGCCGGGATAGGAATCGAGCCCTTCCTGCAACGCCTCGCGGCGGGCGCCGAAGTGGGTGGCGAGGAGCAGGGCAGCGAGCGCGTTCTCCGCGTTGTGCGCTCCGCGCAGCGTCGCGGCTCGTAGCTCGTACGATTCGCCGTGCACGGACAGGGTGCGCGGGCCGGTCCGGTACGCAGGAGCACCGGAAGCACGGGGGAATCGCGGATCGAATTCGCGCCGCGCGACGCCCGGATTCGTCCTCATCGCGGCGACGCGCGAATCGGCGACGTTGAGCGCCGCCGCGTCGCCCTCGCGCTGGTTGAGGAAGATCCGCTCCTTGGCTTTCGCGTACGACTCCAGGGAGGGATGCCGCTCGATGTGATCCGGCGTCACGTTGAGCACCGTGGCCGCCGCGCAGCGCAAGCTGACAATCCCTTCCAGCTGGTAGCTCGACAACTCGCAAACGGTTGCGTCGAGGCGTCCGCCGCGCAGCACGCGATTCGACAGCGCGTCGCCGAGATTTCCGCCGGCGAAGACCGAGAATCCGGAGCGGGTCAACAGATGCGCCGTGAGCGCGGTGGTGGTGCTCTTTCCGTTCGTGCCGGTGATGCCGGCGATCGGCTCCTCGATGAACCGTGACGCCAGTTCCACCTCGCCGATCACCTCGATCCCGCGGGCACGCGCTTGCGCGAGGAGCGGCAACGAAGGCGGAACGCCGGGGCTCGCGACGACGAGGTCGCGGTCGCGGAACGCCGCCTCGGAGAGGCCGCCCGCAAACAGCTCGGAAACCGGCAGCCCTTCCAGCGTCGGCGCCAGATCCCCGGCCTTCTTGTCGTCCGCCACCGCGACCCGCGCTCCGCGATCGGCGAGAAGCCGCACCGCGGCCACCCCGCTCTTCCCGAGGCCGACGACGAGAGCTTTGCGTCCCGCGAGCCGCATCCGCTACCTCAGCTTGAGCGACGCGAGCGCTACCAGCGCCAGGATGATGGAGGCGATCCAGAAGCGGACGATGATCTTCGGCTCCGCCCACCCTTGCAGCTCGAAATGGTGGTGGATGGGAGCCATGCGGAAGATCCGTTTTCCCGTCCGTTTGAACCAGAAGACCTGCGCCATCACCGAGAGCGCCTCGGCGAAGAACACGCCGTGGATCACGGCGCTGTCCACCTCGTTCTTCGTCAACACCGCGAGCGCTCCGAGGCCCCCGCCGATCGCGAGGGCACCGATGTCTCCCATGAAAACGCTCGCCGGATAGGTGTTGAACCAGAGGAAGCTGATCCCCGCTCCTGCCATTGCCGAGCAGAAGACCGCAAGCTCCTGGGCGCCCTCGATGTGCGGGATGAGCAGGTAGTCGGCGATGTTGAAACCTTTGATGACGAGCCCGGCAAGGTAGGCGAGAAGCATGAAGGTGAGCGAGCTGACGATCGACGGACCGATGGCGAGCCCGTCGAGGCCGTCGGTGAGGTTCACCGCGTTGCTCGTCCCCACGATGACGAAGAAGGCGAACGGCAGATAGAGCCACCAGGGCAGGACGGGGCTGAACGACTTCACCTTCACGAAGGGGATCGAGAGGCGCGTGTCGAGCAGCAGCCGGGGATGGGCGATGCCGTTCCTCCAGTCGACGAAGAACACCGCCATCACGACGATGAAGATCGCGGTCTGCCAGAAGAGCTTCTTCTTGCCCGCGAGCCCCTTGGAGTTGCGCTTCGAGAACTTGAGCCAGTCGTCGGCGAACCCGATGAGCCCGAATCCGAGGGTGAAGATGAGGCAGGCCCAGACGAGCCGGTTGGTCAGATCGGCGAAGAGGAGCGTGGCGAGAAGCATCGCCCAGAGGATGAGCCCGCCGCCCATCGAAGGCGTGCCCTTCTTCTTCTGGTGCGCCTCGGGAGTGTCCTCGCGCACCGCGGAGACGCCGTACTGCTTGGTGCGCATCGCCTCGATGTAGCTCGGCCCGAGAAGCAGGCCGACGCCGAGCGAGACGAGCCCCGCCGCCAGGATCCGGAACGAGGGATATCGCAGGACGTTGAGAGCCGGGATCCGATCGGCGAACGGGTAGAACAGGAGGTAGAGCATCAGTGCGACCCGGAAGACGAGGATCCTGCGGGTGAGAGGGGATCGCTGATCCGTTCCATCTGCATGCCGCGCGAACCCTTGACGAGGATCACGTCGTCGGGCCCCAGGCTCGAGCGGAGCAGCTCGATCGCCTCCTCGGGCGTCGAGGTGAAGCGGACCGTCTCCGTCTTCATCCCGCTCTCGATGGCTCCTTCGCCGATGGCGCGGGCGCGATGGCCGAAGGTGACGAGGAGCCCGAGTCCGGCGCCCGCGGCGAAGCGGCCGACGTCGCGGTGCAGATCGAGCTCGGTCGGGCCCAGCTCGAGCATGTCGCCGAGCACCGCGATTGCGCGCCCCTTGCTGCGCACGAGATGCGTGAGCGTGAGGAGGGCCGCTTTCGTGCTCTGCGGATTCGCGTTGTAGCAGTCGTCGATGAGCAGCGCGCCGTTCGAAAGCGGCACCGGGCGCATCCTGCGTCCCGGAGTGCGCGCGTTCGCGAGTCCCCGCATGATCTGGTCGGGATCGAGACCGAGCGCGAATCCCACCGCCGCCGCGGCCGCCGCGTTGTGCCCGTTGTGGGTCCCGATGAGATGCAGCTCGACCATCCGCACCTTGCCGTCCGGGAAGGCAAGCTCGACGCGCAGGCCGGCTCCGCCGTGATGCGCGCTGACCAGCCGGACGTGGGAAGATTGATTCGCGCCGAAGGTGACGAGCCGCCTCCGGGACAGGCGTGCCTGGGCCAGGACCCGCATGTCGTCGGCGTTCGCGACGGCCGTCGCGGCGTCGCGGAGCCCGTGGAACATCTCGCCCTTCGCGTGCGCGACGCCGTCGATCGACCCGCAGCCCTCGAGATGGACCGGGCCAACGTTGGTGACGACGGCGACGTCCGGGTCGGACCAGCCGACCAGCCGGGAGATCTCGCCGAGGTGGTTCATCCCGCATTCGACGACGGCGTACCTGTCCTCGGCCGAGAGGCGCAGCAGGGTGAGCGGCACCCCGATCTCGTTGTTCAGGTTGCCTTCCGTCTTCAGGGTGCGTCCGGCCGCCTCGAGCACCGATGCGATCAGCTCCTTGGTGGAAGTCTTTCCCGTCGAGCCGGTGACGGCGACCAGACGCAGTTCCGGGAACCGCTCGCGCCAGGCGTGCGCGATCGCGCCGAGCGACCTGCCGGTGTCGGGAGCGGCGAGGATCGCGGCCTCGCTGCCGCGCATCTCCTCGGCGACACGAGATGCGGCACCGCTCGGCACGAGCACCGCGCCCGACCCGTCCTTCGCCGCCTGCGCCGCGAACTGGCTGGCATCGTGCTTCTCGCCCACCAGGGCGACGAAGAGCGCGCCTTTTACCGGCTTGCGCGAGTCGGTGAAGACTCCCTCGAGCGCACGGGAAGGCGACCCCTCCACGATCCGGGCGCCGGCGATCCAGGCGGCTTCACCTACCGTGAACCGGGCGGTCACCGGAGACCCTCCAAGGCACGTCCGGCCTCGAGCCGGTCGTCGAAGCTGCGCTTCTGCGTTCCGACGATCTGGTAGTCCTCGTGACCCTTGCCGGCGATGAGCACGGCGTCGCCGGCCCTGGCGCAAGAGAGCGCGAGCTCGATGGCCGCGCGGCGATCGGGAACCACGCAATAGCCCTCGCCCTGCGCCCGGGCGCGCGCCTCGGAAACCGGCTCGCGGCCCGCCTTGCGCAGTCCCGGCTCGATTTCGGCCAGGATCCGCATCGGGTCCTCCGTTCGCGGATTGTCGCTCGTCACCACCGCCAGCTCCGCGCGCCTTCCGGCGGCTTCTCCCATGAGCGGGCGCTTCCCGCGGTCGCGATCTCCGCCGCACCCGAAGACGCAGACGATGCGGGGCGCGCCCGCCTTGCGGATCGCGTCGAGGACGCGGGCGAGCGCGTCGTCGGTATGTGCGTAGTCGACGAGGACGATGCGGCCGGAAGGATCCATCACGCGCTCGAGCCTCCCCGGAGCGCCGCGCGCAGAGCGGACGAGGCCGGGAAGAGCGGCTGCCTCGACGATGCCTGCCCCGAGAACGAGCCCGGCCGCCGCCAGTAGATTTTCGACGTTGTGCTCGCCGACGAGCGGGCTGTCGACGCGTACGGACCCTTTCTCGTGCACCAGCTCGAACGAGACTCCGTCGAGCCCGCTTCGCACGTCGCGCGCGAGGAGCGCCGCTCCCGGTGCATCCTTGCGCGTGAAACCGAGGAGCCGCTTCCCGCGCAGCTCCCGCGCGAGCCGTGCCACCCGCTCGTCGTCGAGGTTCAGCACCGCGGCTGCTCCTTGCGGAAGCAGCTCGCGGAAGAGCCGCGCCTTGGCCTCGAAGTACGCCTCGAGCGTGCCGTGATAGTCGAGGTGATCGCGAGTGAGGTTCGTGAACGCGGCCGCCGCGAAGGTGCATCCCGCGACGCGTTCCTGCGAAAGCGCGTGGCTCGACACTTCCATGGCGGCGACCCGCGCTCCGGCATCGACCATGCGCGCGAGCAGCGCCGAAAGCTCGTGCGATTCGGGCGTCGTGTGGGTCGCCTTCGCGCTCCCGCCCGGCCAGCGCGTCTCGACGGTGCCGAGGAGCCCGGTGGGAATCCCCGCCCCCGCGCAGATCTGCTCCACCAGATAGGCAGTCGTGGTCTTGCCGTTGGTGCCCGTCACGCCCAGGAGCTTCATCCGCTTCGACGGTTCGCCGTGGAAGCGCGAAGCCGCGAGCGAGAAGGCGCGACGGGCGTCCTTCGCCACGACGAGCGCGGCCGGCAGGACCTCGATCCGGTGGTCGCAGAGGACCGCGACGGCTCCCTTCGACACGGCCTGCGGGGCGAACGCCGCGCCGTCCATCTCCGTCCCGCGCAGGGCCGCGAAGAGGGATCCGGTTTCCACCTTCCGGGAATCGACGGCGAGGGAACGCACCTCGACCGAAGCGGCCTCCTTTGGCACCTGCGCATCGATGCCGGAGAACAGCTGGTCGAGTTTCACGGGCCCCTCTCTACCCTCGTCATTGCACCTGCGCCAGCGTGACGAGCACGCGTGCTCCGCGCTGAACGAACACTCCGGCGGGCGGCGACTGCGCGACCGTGCGGCCGCTTCCCCGCAGCTCGGCCTCGAGAGCGGATTCGCGCAGCCTCTGTGCCGCGGACGACGCCGACAGCCCGATCAGATCGGGCACGACCGCCTGCCCGGGCGCGGGCACCGGGCGCGTGCGTGCGCTCGCGGGCCGCGCCGGCGGCGAGGCGCGCGCCGCGACGATCTCCCTCGGCCGCGCGGGCGAGATCCCGATCTGCCGCAATGCTTCGGAGGCGATGGCCGCGAAGGCGGGCGCGGCCACCGATCCGCCGAACACGTCGCCCTCGGGCTCGTCGACCGCGACGAGCACCGTCAGCTTCGGCGCATCCGCCGGGACGAATCCAAGGAAGCTCGCGAGTCGCCCGTCGCCATACCCGCCCCGGACCGGATCGACCTTCTGCGCGGTGCCCGTCTTGCCCGCGACGCGCACTCCCGGAATCCGGGCCTTCCCTCCGGTCCCCTTCTCCACCACCTCGACGAGCATGGCAGTCATCAGCCGCGCCGTCTCTGGCCGGATCACGCGGCGGATTTCCTTGCGTCCGTGACGGACGAGCACGGTACCGTCCGGCGCAACGATCTCTTTCACGAGGACGGGCTCGAGCAAAATGCCTCCGTCCGCGATCGCCGCCATGGCCATCGCGGTCTGGACCCCCGTCGCCGACATGCCCTGGCCGTAGGAGATGGTGTCGAGCGCGATGGCCGGCATCCGTGCCGGATCGGGCAAGGAGCCCTTTCCTTCGCCCGGAAGGCCGATGCCCGTCCGCTCGCCGAAACCGAAAGCGCGCAGCGCGGCGACGAGCCGCTCCTTGCCCACGGTCTCTCCGATCTTCGCGGCACAGATGTTCGACGATTCCGAAAGCACGGTCACCGGAGTCGCCCAGAACACCTTGTGGGTGTCGTGGATGTGGTGGCCGTTGTGGGCCCAGACGCCGCCCTCGCAGAAGAACGTCTCCGTCTGGGAAATGGCGCCTCGATCGAGCGCCGCCGAGAGCACGAAGCTCTTGATCGTCGATCCCGGCTCGAGCTGATCTTGCACCGCGCGGTTGCGCCATCGCAAAGGGTCGCGCCCCGGCTTGTTGGCGTCGAACGTCGGATTCGAGGCGAGCGCGAGGACGTCGCCGTTCTCGACGTCCACCACGACGGCGAATCCGCCCGCGGCGTGCGCCTGCGAGACGGCTTTCGACAGCTCGCGCTCGGCGGCGAGCTGGATCGCGGTGTCGATCGAGAGCGTAACGCTCGCTCCGGCGAGCGCGGCAGGATCCGGGGCCCCTTCCGCCAGCACCATCGCTCCGCGCGCGTCCCGGAGCGCGGGAAGCGAGGCGCCCTTGCCGCGCAGCGAAGCATCGAGCTCCCGCTCGAGGCCCTCCTGCCCGCCCTCGTCCCCTACGAATCCGAGGACGTGACCGGCAAGCTCTCGCTGCGGATAGAACCGCTTCGGCTCCTTGACGAGCTCGATCCCGTCGATCCCCAGGGCCGCCACCCGGGCCGCCTGGCCTTCGTCGGCGCGGCGCTGGATCCAGACGAAGCGCCGGTTCTCTTGCGAGATGCGGCGGAGCACGTCGGCGCGATCTCTGCGCAAGGCTCGGGCGATCGCGCTCGCGGCGGACTCCCGCTCCTTGCGGGTCGTGAAAGCGCTCGGGTCGGCGAAGATCGAGTCCACGTCCTGCGTGATGGCGAGCGGCGCGCCGTTTCGATCGGAGATCTTTCCCCTGCGAGGGGCCCATTCGATCTCGCGCCGGGTCTGCTCGCGCGCGAGGCGCGAGAGCCGGGCCCGATCGAAGAGCTGCACCTTGGCCGCGCGCAGGAGGACGACGCCGAAACCGGCGAGAAGGGCGGCGGCCACGAGCAGCGCGCGCAGCCGCACGTAGCGCGATGCATCCCGCGCCGGCGGCGAGCTGCGAACGGCCCTCGCGCTACGCACCGTCCCTCCTACTGTGCAGCCAGGAGCGCCGCCTTCGGCGCGGCACGATCGGCCACCACCACCACGCGATCATCCGACGGCGGCCCCATCTTCAGCCGGGCCCGGGAAAGGTCGGAGAGCCGCTGCGGGCTCTCGAGCTGCGCCACCTGCAATTCCAGCCGCTCGTGCTCGCGCGAGAGCCTCTGGTGCTCGGCCGACAGGCGCGACAGCCGGTACCCTTCCTCGGTCACCCGGGTGCGGACGTGGATGTGGAACAGCGCGGCCGACGCCACCAGCGCGCAGGCCAGCGTCGCGGCGCCGAACTGCCGCAAGGCCCTCTTCTCCAAAGAGCGCCTGATGTTCATGAAAGCCTCTCCGCGGCTCGTAGCCGCGCGCTGCGGGCCCGCGGGTTCTCCGCCTCTTCGGCGTCCGAAGCCTGCACTGCCTTCTTGGTGAGGACGCGCCACGCCGCCGTCCGCCCGCAGGCGCAGACGGGGAGCCGCGGCGGGCAGATGCAGCCGGTCGCGAGCCGCGCGAACGCTTGCTTCACCATCCGATCCTCGAGGGAGTGGAAGGCGATCGCCGCCGCCCGCCCGCCGCGAGCGACGAATCGCGGCAGCGCGGCGAGGAAATCCGAGAGCGCTCCCAGCTCGTCGTTCACGGCGAGGCGCAGGGCCTGGAACGTTCGCGTGGCCGGATGGATCGCCCTCGGCCACGCCTTGCGGGGGATGGCCGAGGCGACGACTTCCGCGAGCTTCGCGGTGTCCGTGAGCGTTCCCCGCCCGTGCTCGGAGACGATCCGCCGGGCGATGGGCCTCGCGAACCGCTCCTCTCCGAGGTCGCGCAGGATGGCCGAAAGCTCCTTCTCGTCCCACTCGCCGAGCCGTTCCGAGAGCGGAGCCCCGCGGGTGGGATCCATGCGCATGTCCAGCGGTCCCGGTCTCTGGAAGGAGAACCCGCGCTCCGCGTCGTCGAGCTGGTGGCTCGACACGCCGAGATCGACGAGCACGCCGTCGACCTGGGAGATTCCGCGCCGGTCGAGCACCGCCGCGGCTTCGCGGAAATTGGCGTGCTCGACGGCGAACCGCTCACCGTAGGAAGCGAGGCGCGAGCGGGCGGCCTCGAGCGCGCGAGGATCCTGATCGAGCCCGATCACGCGCGCACCCGCGGCGAGCAGGGCCTCGGCGTGCCCGCCCCCTCCGACCGTCGCGTCCAGGTAGATCTTGCCGGGATCCGGAGCGAGGAGCTCCACCGTCTCTCGCAAGAGCACTGGCCGATGCGAGAACTCCATGGCCTCCTCATTGCCTGCGCCTCACCCGGGCGGCGACTACGGAGACACGCGCCTCGTCGAACGCTTCCTCCGGATCCCGGCAAGTCTGTAGTTCCGAACCGCTCGCCATCGCCAGGATCTTCGCCACGTACGGATTGCGGACCG
>JBJMQD010000207.1:0-14187 GCA_045802855.1 Myxococcales bacterium
CGCGACGTTGCCGCCGATGCCCTTCGAGCTGGTGACGGTCGCGTCACCGGTGAGGATCACGGTGTTCTCCGTGATGTCCGACACCGAGCCGTAGACCGGCACGGTAGCGGCGACGGCGCTGCCGGCGAAGAGAACCGAGGCGGCGAGCGCGAGCATGGAGAGAAGCGACTTCAACGAGGACTTGGTGTTCATTGTCGTACCTGCTGCGCCAGCGGCGCGTTTGGGGGGTAACTCTCGACGCGCGTGACCCGCTTGCGGAGCCACTCGTTGTCGAACGTTTGAGAAGGTAGCATCGAGCCCCCGCCCCCGCGTTGATCGTGATCAAGTACGCGAACTGACAGCGGTTTTTCTACGACAGCAGAATTTTACAGGCGTGTAAGGCGCTCGCGGGCACCGCGCCCTGCGGTTTTTCCTGAAAGAATCGTTGATTTTCGGATCGAGTAAAAGGCGGACCCGGCCGTCTACTAGCTCACCGGGGTCGGGCCCAGCGCCTCGATATCGCTCACCACGTCCACGATCGCGAGGCGGTCCGCGCGCAGCGCCCGCTCGAGCGCCGGGGCGATCTCCGAAGGCCGCTCGACGCGAATGCCGAAGGCGCCGATCTCCCCCGCGAGGCGGGCGAAGTTCACCATCCGATAGGTCCACAATTCCCGCGCCTGGTCCGTTTGCTTCCCGCCGTAGGCGCGATCGAAACCGGGCTTCGACTGGTTTCCGCCAGCGTTGTTGTTCACCACGATGACGGCGTTGATGCCCCAGCGGACCGCGGTCTCGATTTCCGCGATGTGGTACCAGAGGCCGGCGTCTCCGGTGAAGACGACTACCGGCCGATCCGGCCTCCCGCACTTCGCGCCGAGCCCCGCCGGGAAGGCCCAGCCGAGATGGCCGGCGCTCCGCATGTAGCTCTGCTGCGGCGTGCGCAGGTCGAACATCCCGCCCATCCAGATCCCGGCGTGGCCCGTGTCTACGACGATGATGGCGTCATCGGGGACGCCGCGGCTCAGCTCCGCGCAGATCCGCTCGGGCCTCACCGGCACCGCGTCGGATTCGAGCATCGGCCGGTACTTGTCGCGCCATTGCGCACAGATTCCGCGTGTCGTCTCCACCCACGATTTGCGAGTACCGGCCGTGGATGCATCCGCCAGCTCGACCATGCGCGCGAGCGTCACGCGGGCGTCGCCCAGCACGGCGGCCGCGAGCGGATAGTTCCGGCCCAGCGCCTCGGGGTCGACGTCGATCTGGATGGCGCGGGTGCCGATCTTCGGCACCGCCCAGAAGTGCGTCGTCATGCCGCCCGTTCCGCTCCCGACGTAGCAGACGAGGTCCGCCTGCTGCACGACGCGATTGGCGCTCTCGCGCGAGTACGTTCCCACCACGCCCACCGACAAGGGATGCGTGCCAGGGATGGAATCCTTCCCGTTCAATGACGTGGCGACCGGGATCGACAGTTTCTCGGCCAGCGCGACGAGTTGTCCGCCGGCTTGCGACGCGCGCACGCCGCCGCCCGCGACGAGCACGGGGCGCTGCGCCGCTTCGAGCAGCTTCAGCGCCGCCTCGACGCTCTGCCGATCGGGCTCCGGGCGGAACGGAGGCACGCGCGCGAAGCGCTCCTCGCAGAGCGGATCGAGCTCCGCTTCTTCCGCGTCGATCTGCCCTTCGTTGCCCCGGAACTGGAGGTGGACGGGCCCCGGCGCGCCGGACACCGCGACCCGGAAGGCCTGGCGCAAGAGGTCCGGAAAACGTTCCACGGCGTCGACGGTTGCGTTGAACTTGGTGACCGGCTCGAACGCCGGGACGTCGTCGACCTCCTGGTACACCCCGCGGAACTTGGACTTCGGATCGCGCCCGCCGGTCATGGCGATGACCGGCGAGTGCGCGAGGTACGCGTCGCGCAGGCCCGCGGCGAGGTTCAGCGCGCCGACGACCTGCGCCATGCAGATGCCCGGACGCCCGCAAGCACGGGCGTACCCGTCCGCCATGTACGCCGCCGCCTTTTCACCGTGGGTGTGGATCCGCTTGATCCCGGCGCTCCGCCTCTCCAGCTCGGCCATCGTCCTGCGCAGGATGGCGGGAACCATGAAGACGTGCGTGACACCGTACCCGTGCAGCATGTCCGCGAGCGCCTGCGCGCCGGTCATCCGGGCCATGTCTCGTCACCCCGCTCGAAGGGCCGCTTGAAAGCGCATTATTTGATCGCCAGGGGATTTACCGGCGAGCCGACCGCGCCCGTGATGGGAAGGGCCGGAGCGGCGAAGAGGAACTCGTACACGCCGTCTTTCGCGCAGTCCTCGGCCAGGTCCTTCACGTAGAAGATCTCTCCCATCGTCATCCCCATGATGGGAATCGTGATCCAGTGCCAGGGCTGGTTGATGCCGGGCTCGCTCTCGTTCGGGCGGACCTCGCAGCCCCAGGTGTCGCTCGCCAGCGCGGCAAGCTCGGTGCGCCGGATCCATTCCAGAGTCTCGAACGCGAACCCGGGCGCATCGCCCCCCGGGTAGCCGTCCCAGCTACCGGCCTCGAGCTTCGCCTCCATCTGCCCGGTGCGCACGACGACGAAGTCGCCCCGCTTGAGCAGCACCTTCTCCACATCCGCGGTGCGATCGAGATCGTTGCAGGTGATCGCGTAACCGTCGTCGAGCGCCTTGGTTCCGAGCGCGCGGGCGACGTCGAGGAACACGCCCCTGCCCACCATCCGGTTCTTCGTCTTCTCGATTCCGCACTTCTGCGCTCCGCTGCTCGTCACCTCCCGGCAGTCGTAGCCGTTCCACATCGAGTTCTCGAAGAAGACGTGCCCGAGGCCGTCCCACTGCGTGCCGCACTGGAGCGGCATCACCACCATGTCGTCGGCGGCGCGGATGCCGCGCTGGTCGAGCACGCCCGAATAGGCGTCGGTGCCGGTGCGCAGCATGGTGTGGAGCGGGTTGATCCGGCCCAGGGCGGGGTACCGGCTCTTCGCGCCCTGCGGCCCGTTGTTATCGAAATTCAAGGCGAGCGAGATCACCTTGCCCTTCCTCACCAGGCGCGCCGCGGCGACGATGTCCTCCGGCCGCACGTAGTTCAGCGTGCCGATCTCGTCGGCGGGACCCCACTTTCCCCAGTTCTTGTATTTCTCGGCTGCCTCGTGCAGATCCTGACGCGTCAGTTTGCGGACGGTCATTCGCGGACGCCTCGAGTGGAAGGACGCGGATGCTAGCATGCGGCGCGAGCCGCGAGGAGACGCGGGTGAGAGCCTTCGCGGCCGTCTTCGCGGTGCTCTGCTTCGGATGCCAGCGCGACGCCGGCGGCGCCCAGAAGTGGCCGCAGAAGCCCATCCGCTTCATCGTTCCCTTCGCGCCGGGCGGCCCCGCCGACACCATCGCGCGCCTGATCGGTTATCGCCTGTCGAGCGATCTCGGGCAGCAGGTGGTGGTGGAGAACCGGCCCGGCGCGGGGGGCAACATCGGAGCGGCGGCGGCGGCGAAGTCGCCGCCCGACGGGTACACGGCGCTCGTCACCACCTCCGCCTTCGCCGTCAACGTCACGCTCTCGCCCAACCCGGGATACGACGCCGGCAAGGACTTCATCCCCACCGCCCTCATCGCCAGCCAGCCCAATGCGATCATCGTGAACGCGACGCTGCCCGCGAAGACCCTCGCCGACCTTCTCTCCTGGGCAAAGACCGCGAAGCCGGGCTTCGCCACTCCGGGGAGCGGCACGACGCCCCATCTCACCGCCGAGCATCTCTTCCGATTCTTCGCCAAGCTCGACATGACGGCGATCCATTTCAAAGGAGCCGCTCCCGCCATCACTGCCGTCATGGCTTCGCAGCCGCCCGTGGGTTCGGCGGCGATCTCGACGGCGCTCCCGCACATCCAGTCGGGCAAGCTGCGCGCGCTCGCCGTATCCAGCGCGAAGCGGATCGCGGCGCTGCCGGACGTTCCCACCCTCGCGGAGTGCGGCGTCGCGGACGTCGAGGACTACACCTGGATCGGGATCTTCTTCCCGGCCGGCACTCCGGCGATGGTCGTGGATCGCACGAACGAGGCCGTGAACCGCGCGCTCAAAGACCCGGAAACCCGGTCGCAACTCGACCGCCAGGCGTACGATCCGGTGGGCGGCACGCCGCGCGAGTTCGCGGGATTCGTCAGGGCGGAGATCGGCAAGTGGGGAAAAATCGTCCGCGAAGCCAACATCCAGGCTGAATGAACGAAAGCGTAGTATCGATACCCGATTGGGAACCAGATGTGAGACTTTCGTCCTTGTGGCGTTCATGGAATTTTTGTCACGTAGTGGATTGTGCAGGTGTTTCGCGGTCTTCACTTGATCTGCGTCAATGAGCGCGGAAGTGGGAGATGTTACTGTGCTGAAACAATCGATAACCCCCCCGGTCCCGCGTCGAGCATCTCGCTCGCCGCCAAGGGATTGGCTTTACTCGAAAGGGATTACCAAACATGCATCCGAGGCAAGTAGGTCGACTTCACGGCACCATCCTCTCCACAGCGGCGTGTCTCCTGGCCCTCGCCGTGGCTTCTCCGGCCCACGCAGCGCTCTCGCGCGTCGGCCCCGTCAGCGCCGATCCCCAGATCGGCGGCTACCCGCTCTGGTACCAGGATCCGAGCGGCCTTTCGCTGGAGTTCTGCGATCCGCTGAACCAGTCCGAGCTGAGCGGCGGGTGGTGCTTGATCCTGCCGGGCGACACCACCGTTCCCGAGTCGTTCCCGTCGCCGTTCTTCGACGAGCACTTCTACTTCGACGCCACGGCGGCGGCGGACCCTGTCCAGGGTGGCAAGGGACTCTTGACCCTCGCCCTCGAGGGCGCGTTCGGCGGCACCGGCGCCGTCGCTCCGGGCAATCAGATCGTCTTCGCCCGCATCCGCATCAAGCTGAGCCCGGTCCCGGTGACGGGCACCTACCGCTTCATCCACCCGTACGGCGAGGAGAGCCTCCAGGGCGTGGCCGGAGACGTGATCTACTACACGGACGACGCCGGCCACAACTGCCCGGCAGGGCAGTTCGACTGCGCCCTGAATACCCGCATGGGGCCCTTCCTGCTCCCGTCGGCGACCCCGGGCGGCGCGGAAATGGCTCCGCTCACGGCGGCGAATCCGACGCCTGACACCGATCCGGCGCACTTCGGCGGCGTCTTCGCTCCGACTGCTTATCCGGGCACGGGCAAGTCCTACATCGCCGATCCCGCCCGCATCGGCCCGGTGACCGGGAGCGCGCTGCCTCCGTTCACGGATTCGACGGGCGCGCTGCGCGATCACAACATCTTCCGTATCGAGGGTCCGGCCGGCTCGAACATCGGCGGCCCCGGCATCGACTTCGTCGAGACCACCGACTTCACCCTGGCTGGCCGCGTCTTCGATCAGGCCATCCCGGGCCGCGTCACCGTCGATCGCGCGAGCTACACGAAGACCGCGTCCGCGATGAAGCTCGACGTGTACGCTACCGGCGCCTCCACCCAGCAGAGCCGCCTCCCTGGCCAGCCGCTTCCGGCCAGCGCCGCGCCGTCGCTCTCGTTCTACGAAGCGCCCTGCGGCGCCGATCCGGTCACCGGCGCGCTCATCGCTCCGGCCGGCCTCACCGACCAGCAGATGTTCGTGGACGGCACCTTCTTCTGGTCGCAGTCGGTTCCGGCGGTCATCCCGTCCGCGGTGTGCGTGAAGGACAGCTCGGCGCGCGACATCAACGGAAACGTCGTTCCGGCCTTCTACCAGCAGATCGTCACCGACGAGATCACGATCACCAAGGCGAACTACGACGGAGATACCGCTGTCCTGACGGTCAACGCGACGTCCAGCGACTCCGTCACCCCCCCGACCCTCTCCGTCGACGCCTTCGGCGTGATGACGGGCGGCGTGCTCTCCTACTCTCCGCTCATGGCCGCTCCGGCGAAGATCACGGTCCGGTCGAGCCTCGGCGCGGTCGCCACGATCGATACGACGACGAGCTTCTTCGGCGCGGCGCCTGGAGCCCTGCGCGCGATCAACGACTCGTTCACGTTCGCCGAGGACGCAGGTCCCCAGATCCTGAACGTGCTCGCGAACGATCCCAGCTCCGCCGGCGGCACCGTCACGCTCGCCGCCCAGCCGCGTCTCGGAACCGCCGTCGTCAACGCCGACGGGACCGTGACGTACACGGGTAACGCGAACGCGTTTGGCACCGACACGTTCACGTACACGGTCACGACCGCCGCCGGAAGCGCCACCGCCACGGTGACGGTGAACATGACCCCTGTGAACGACGCGCCGACCGCCGTCAACGACGGTACGTTCAGCGTGGTTGCCGGCACCCCGACGACCCTCCCGAACCTCCTCGACAACGACATCGATCCGGACGGCCGCGCGGACATGGTTGCCGCCGTCAACATCGTCGCTCCGGCTGGCGTCATCGTCAGCGGCGGCACGAACGGCGTCGTCAGTGTCACGGTCGCGGCTCCTGGCAGCTACACCTTCACCTACCAGGTGCAGGACAAGGCGGGCGCCATCTCGGCGAACGCTGCCACGGTGACGCTGAACGCGATCCCGGCCGACACGGTGACGATCACCAAGGCGACGTACACCATCGCCCAGAAGCGCTGGGTGGTGACCGGCACGACCAGCGTCCCGAACCAGACCATCAACCTGACCTACGTGAACGGCGCGGCCGCGGGCCACTCGATCGGCACCGTGCCGGTCGACGCGCTCGGCAACTGGACCCTGGACATCCGCAACGTCTCGGGTCTCGACGATCCGTCCACGCTCAACCCGCGTCCGAACGTGCTCAAGGCGACCTCGTCGTTCGCCGGCGCGGCGACGGTGAACATCACGTACAAGTAAGCGAGAAGTCGTAGGTACTGGAGCCCGGGTGCAGGGGGGAGCCCGGGCCTCCAGGTTGTCGAAAGCAGCGCCGCGCGGTTTCAGGTGGAAGCCGAGAGCTTCAGGAGCCGCGCGGCGTTGCCCCCCAGTATCATCTGCCGGTCCCGGTCCGACAGCTCGGTCAGCTTCTCCACCACCTCGACCGGCTTGTCGTATCCCATGTCGAAGATGTAGTCGCTCCCGAGCACCACGCGGTCCGCGCCCACCTGCCGGATCATGTTCACGATGACGGCGTTGTTGTGGCCGATCGTGTCGTAATGGAAGCGCCGTAGATAGGTCGAGGGAAGGTCCTTCATCTTCTTGCTCTCCGCACGGACCCGGAAGCCCTGGTCGAGCCGGCCGATGAGCGAAGGGAAGGTGCCGCCCGCGTGCGGCAGCATCACGTCGAGCTTGGGAAACTTGTCCATGACGCCGCCGAAGACGAGCGACGCCGCCGCGATCCCGGTGTCGTACGGATTACCGAGAAGGTTGCGCAGGTAGTACTTGTGCATCCGATCCGCGCCGACCGGATCGACCGGATGAAGGAAGATCGGCCAACCCAGGTCCTCGCACTTCGCGTAGATGGGGAAGAAAGCCTCCTCGTCGAGGTTCTTCCCGGCCACGTTGGTGCCGAGGTACAGCCCGCGCATGCCGGGCAGCTTCGCGGCCCGCTCCAGCTCTTTCAAAGCGAGGTCGGGCGACTGCATCGGCAAGGTGGCCATCGCCACGAAGCGCTTGGGATGCTTGACGGTGGCCGCGGACGCGCCGTCGTTGAACACCTGCGAGAGCGAAAGCCCGAATGCCGGCGGCGCCCAGTAGACCATCGGGCTCGTCAGAGACAGCGCGTGCATGTCGACGCGCTCCTCGTCCATCTTCTTGAGCCGCACGTCGAGATCGATGAAGGGCGGGGCGAAGAAGGCGTCGATCCCGGGCACCGCGAGGGTCGGCGCTCCCTTCGCGTTCTTGCCGATCTTCGCGCCGTTCTTGGGCCCTTCGCGCTCGATCAGCGCCACCCAGTCCGCCGGGTAGTAATGGGCGTGCGTGTCGATGACCGCGCCGCGAGGCTTCTCCGTTTCTCCAAACGCCTTGCGGGAGAGTGCCGCGCCGCCGAGAAGAGCAGCCCCGGCGAGTAGCTGCCTGCGAGGAAACGCCATGATCGTCCCCTCCTGGTTTGTGCCGCGCCGTGGGACACTACCGCATCGGCATCGCCGGAGGACAGCGCATGGAGCGGTATGCGGCCTTTCTGCGGGGCGTGAGCCCGATGAACGCCAAGATGCCCGAGTTGAAGAAGGCCTTCGAGGCGGCCGGATTCTCCGACGTGAAGACGGTGCTCTCGAGCGGCAACGTGGTGTTCGGCGCCCGCGCGTCCAAGGAGGCCGCTCTCGAGCGGAAGGCGGAGACGGCGATGAAGGAGCACCTCGGCAAGGCGTTCCCCGCCATCGTGCGCCCCGTCGATGCGCTGCGCGAGATGCTCGCGAGCGATCCGTATCGCAAATTCCGGCTGCCGGCCGATGCGAAGCGGGTGGTCACGTTCCTGCGCGAGCCGCGCGGAAACAAGCTCGCTCTGCCCATCGAGCTCGACGGCGCGCGCATCCTCTCCGTGCAGGGAACGGAGGTGTTCAGCGCCTATGTGCCAGGTCCCAAGGGTCCGGTCTTCATGACGCTCATCGAGAAGACCTTCGGCAAGGACGTGACGACGCGGACCTGGGACACCGTCCGCAAGGTGGCGAAGTAGTCTTCAAGAATCCGGGTGCACGATCCCGGCGCGGATCGCATACCGGACGAGCCCGGCGATCCCGTGGATCCCGAGCCGCTCCATCAGCTCGGTGCGGTGGCTCTCGACCGTCTTCACGCTCAGATCGAGATGCTGGGCGATCTCCTTGCTCGACTGGCCCTCGGCGATGAGTTGCAAGATCTCGCGCTGCCTGGTGGAGAGGATCTCGAAAGGACCCTGGGGGAGCTTCTCGCCGCGGGCGAGCGCGTCGACGACGGTGCGCGAGATGGCCGGGCTGAGCCACGTCTGTCCGCGCGCCACCGCGCGGAGCGCCTGCTCGAGCTCTCCCTCTTCCGCGTTCTTGAGCAGGTAGCCGGCGGCGCCGGCGAGGAGCGCCCTGTGCACGTACTCTTCTTGCGCGTGCATGGAGAGGATGATGAGGCGCGTCCGCGGATGGTCCTTCGAGGCGCGTGCGGCGACCTCCAGGCCGTTCAGCCGCGGCATGGAGATGTCGAGGAGCGCGACGTCGGGGCGCAACTCCTCGATGAGCCGCAGGGCCTCGCCCCCGTCCTCCGCCTCGCCCACCACCTCGAATCCCTGCATCTCCTTGATGAGCGCGCGAAGTCCGGCGCGTACGAGGGAATGGTCGTCGGCGAGCAGGACGCGGCAGGCGATCACGGGGTCCTTCCTTCCGCCGCCGGGAACGAGGCCCGGATGGTCGTGCCCTTGCCGCTTCCGGACTCGATCCGCAACTCGCCCCCGGCGAGCGCTGCGCGCTCGTGCATGTTCGAGAGTCCCTGGCTGGTTCCCCGCGCGGCGCGGACGTCGAATCCTACGCCGTCGTCGCGCACCTCGACCCAGATGGTATCTGGCTCTGCCGCAAGCTTCATGGTGACCCGCCGCGCGCCGGCGTGCCGCACGACGTTGGTGAGCGCTTCCTGCACGATGCGGAAGCACGCGGTCTCGACCTGCGAGGGGAGCCGCCCCGCGACGTCGTCGAGGTCGAGATCGAGATCGAGCCCCGCCCGGCCCGCCTCGCGTCCCGCGTACCAGCGCAGCGCCTGCGCGAGCCCTAGATCGTCGAGGAGCGCCGGCCGGAGATCGGCGGCCAGATCGCGCACCTGCTGGATGGCCTGATCGACGAGCCCCAGCGTCTCGGGTCTCGAGGCGCCAGCAGCCCCTTCCTTCTTCATCAAATTCAGCTTGATCGCGCTCAGCATCGCTCCGAAATCGTCGTGTAGCTCGCGGGCAATGGCGCGGCGCTCCGCCTCCTGGGCGTCGAGGAGCCTGCGCGAGAGCGCCTGCAAGTGCTCCCGCTGCGCGCGGAGCTCGTTCGCGGCCCGCTTCTGCTCGAGGAAGGCGGCGAGGACGTTCGCGACCGACCAGACGAAATGGATCTCGTCCGGGGCGAAGGTGCGCGGCCGCGTCGAGTACGCGCCCAGCACTCCGAACGGCCGGTCGTGTCCGAGGACAGGCACGTTGACGCCGCTCTTCACCGCGTGCTCGAGGAGCGGCTGGCAGGCGAGATAGCTCGTCTCGCCGGGCTCGTCCTGGATCACGACCGGGGCGCGCGCGGTGGTGGTGAGCCACCTGGTGAGCTGGGGACCTACCTCGATCCGCTTTCCCGGCTCGGCATCCCAGGGTCCCGAGCCGGCGCGAAAGACGATCGCGTCCTCGTCCGGAAGCCGCTCGACCACCACGCAATACTCCACCCGGAGGGTACGCGCGACGAGCGCCGCGGCTTCCTCGAGGACAGGCTGGATTTCCTGACCGCCCAGCGCCGAGAGGCTGATCTGCGCGATGGCGGCCTGCTGCCGCGCCTTCTGCGCCATCTCCTCTTCGGCCCTCCTGCGCTCGGTGACGTCGACGTTGGTTCCGTACACACGGACCGCCCGGCCCGCTTGATCGCGGACCGCCGTGAACAGGCCGTGGATAACGCGGACGCTGCCGTCCGGCCACACCACCCGGAATTCGAGGTCGCGGACGTTTCCGTCCGCGATGAGGTGCTCGCGGCGCTTTCTGGTGTAGGCGCGGTCCTCCGGATGCACCGCGGCCCTGAAATCCTCGAAGTCGGATCCCTTGGTGCGGTCGTTACCGAAGAACAGCCTGCGGTTCTCTTCCGTGTTGAAGACTTCGCCTGTGACCAGATCGTGCTCCCAGCTTCCGGTGTGACCGAGCTCCGCCGCTTCCACGAGGAGCCGCTCGGTCTTGCGCAGAGCCTCCTCCGATCGCACGCGATCGGTAACGTCTTCGTTGACGATGACCGCGCCGGCGATACCACGCTCCTCGCGGATCGGCACCGAGGTGGTGGTGATGATCCTCTGGCGGCCATCGAGCGTCTCGACGTCCATCAAGTCGCCCGTGCAGGTTTCACCCGTGCGCAGCGTCCGCGCCGAGGGCCACTCGTCGGGCGCGATCCTCTTCCTCGAGTGATGCCAGGACCCTTTGCCCTTTTCGTAGCGCTCCATGCCCGGAGGGAGCGTTCCGCCCCAGATACGCGTCGAGGCGGAGTTGGCGAAGAGCACGTCGCCTTTGGAATCGACGACCGCGAGCCCGACAGGCAGCGCTTCGATCACCTGCCCGAGGAGGCGCTCGTTCGCGGCGATAGGCCGCACTGGACGCGCATCCGCGAGCGGCATCTGTACTGAACGGTTGATCCCCTCCATCGCCGCCTCCGCCGGTGATTGTAGCGCGCAGGGCAGGGAAAGGTCGCACACCTCCCGGGTATTCTCCGGGTCCGCTCCGGGGTTCCCCCCGATGCCGCGAGAGCCTCCCTCCCGCAATACCTGCGCGCCCCGGTCGGTCGATTGCGATCTGGCCGTGAAGGAGGGGAATGGAAGCGACGCTCCGGATGATCGTTCTTTCACCGCTCGACGCGGAAGCCGACCGGATCGCGCAGGAGCTTCGCCGCACGGGTTACGTGGTGGACGCGGAACGGGTCGATAACGGCCTCGCGCTACGCTCGGCGCTCGGCAGGGGCCCCTGCGACGTGATCGTCAGCGAATGGTCCCTGCGGCATTTCAGCGCTCCTGCCGCCATCGAGATGGTCAACGGGCTCGGGCTCGACGTTCCCGTCGTCATCTTGACCGGCACCTTCGGCGAGGAGATGGCGATCGGCGCGTTCCGGGCGGGTGCGCGCGATTTCCTCTTGCGCGAGCAGATCCACAAGCTCCCGGCGGTGGTCGAGCGCGAGATCCGGCTGCATCGCGCGCGGGCCGGCGCCCGCGAAAGCCAGAGCTTGAACCGGGTGATGCTCGCCGCGGCCCCCGATGGCATCATCGAGATCGATCGCTCGGGCGACATCGTCGAGTTCAATCCGGCCGCCGAGAAGATCTTCGCGTACTCCCGGGAAGAGTCGCTGGGGAAGCCCTTCGCGGACCTCCTTTCCGCTCCGGCGCTGTGGCACGCGCACCGCCGCGAGCTCGAGCGGGCGCTGCCCGTGGTCGGCGCGGAGGTCGTCACCCGGCGCATCGAGACATCGGCGGTGCGGAAGGATGGGGTGGAGATCCCGATCGAGCTCATCCTCGCCCGGATCGACGAGGCACAGCCGGTTTTCGTCGCGTTCGTGCGCGACCTGTCGGACAGGGTGCTCGAGCGCAGGAAGGCCGAAGAGCGGCTGCGCATGGTCGAGGAGTACCTTCGTTACGCGCAGAAGATGGAAGCCATCGGCCACCTGGCGGCCGGCATGGCGCATGACTTCAACAACGTGATGACGACGATCCTTGCCTCGAGCACGCTGCTCCTCGACCAGATGGGCGAAAGCGATCCGCACCGGGGCGAGGTGCTGGAAATCCGCCTCGCCACCGAGCGCGCGGCGTCGTTCACCCGGCAACTTCTCTCGTTCCTGCGCACACAGCCTCTGCAGCCCCGCCCCGTCGACCTCAACTCCGTCGTTGTCGGAGTCGAGACGATGCTGCGCCGGCTGATCGGCAAGAAGATCGAGCTGTCGACCTCGCTCGGCGACGGGGTCGGGCTCGTGGAAGTCGCGCCCGGCCAGATGGAGCAGGTGATCGTCAACCTGGCGATCAATGCCCGCGACGCGATGCCCTCGGGCGGCAAGCTGCAGATCGAGACTGCCAGGGTGGGGAGGCCGTCAGAGGCCAACTGCCGCGTGAGGCTGTCCGTACGCGACACCGGCACCGGGATGAGCGCCGAGACCATGCGGCACCTGTTCGAGCCGTTCTTCACCACCAAGCCGCCCGGAAAGGGAACGGGCCTGGGCCTGTTCATCTCGCAGGCGATCGTCACCCGCAACGGCGGGTCGATCTCCGTCCGGAGCGAGCCGGGCTCGGGAACCGTCTTCGAGGTCTACCTGCCGGTCGCGGGCGCAGGACCCGAGTCGGAGCCAGAAGCCCGCCACAACTGATCCACCAGACGTCCCGTTCGCGGTAGAAGGGGCGCCCATGATCGACTGGAAGACACGAGGGCCGCGGCGCGCGCTGTCGTGCGCTGTCCTTTGCGGCGCGCTCGCCGCCCCGGCCGCCCCGGATGGATTCCGGGAGATGATGGACGAGGCGGCCGCGCGGATGCACGCGGCGATGCACGTACCCTACACGGGCGATCCGGACCGCGACTTCGCCCGCATGATGATCCCGCACCACCAGGGCGCCGTCGACATGGCGCTCGCCGAGCTTCGCTACGGCAAGGACGAGCGCTTGAGACGCCTCGCGCAGGAGATCGTGGTCGCGCAGAAGCAGGAGATCGAAGTCATGAAACTGGCTCTCCGGGATCACTGACATGACCAGAACCTTTCTCGCCCTCGCCCTCTTTTCCCTCGCTGCCAGCGCCGGCCAGGTGCCGGGGCGCGCCAACGCACCCGACATTCCGATAACGAACCAGGATCGCGTCTATACCGCCGACCAGTTCTCGAATACCGTTTCGGTAATCGATCCGGCGGCGAACAAGGTGCTCGGGGTCATCAAGCTCGGGGAACACCAGCCCGCGAACCTGGCTCCCCTCTACAAGGGACAGTTGCTGGTGCACGGCCTCGGGTTCTCTCCCGACCACCGCACCCTCGCCGTCGTGTCCATCGGCTCCAATTCGGTGACGTTCGTCGACACGGCGACCAACACCGTGAAGCACGTCACCTATCTCGGCAGATCGCCCCACGAGGCGTTCTTCACGCCTGACGGCAAGGAAATCTGGGTCGCCGTGCGCGGAGAGGACTACATCGCCGTGCTGGACGGGAAGACCTTCGCCGAGAAGGGCCGGGTCAAGCTCGCGAACGGCCCGGGCATGACCATCTTCTCGCCGGACGGGAAGTACGGATTCGTCTGCTCGAGCTTCAACCCGGAGACGGCGGTCATCTCGGTCGCCGACCACAAGGTGGTCGCCAGGTTGAAGCAGGAATCGCCGTTCTGCCCGAACATCGCCGCCACGGCCGAAGGCGACCAGGTGTGGATCACCCTGAAGGACGTCGGCAAGACGATGGTGTTCAAAGGCTCGCCGCCGTTCAACGTGCTGAAGGTGCTCGATACGGGTCCGATAACGAATCACGTCAACTTCGCGCGCAACGCGAAGGGACGCTTCGCCTACGTGACCATCGGCGGGCGCAACCAGGTGCTGGCGTTCCGCACCGACACGTTCGAGAAGGTCGCCGAGATTCCGGTCGGCGAATTGCCGCACGGCCTCTGGCCGTCGGCCGACGGGACCCGCATG
>JBJMQD010000327.1:0-2824 GCA_045802855.1 Myxococcales bacterium
CTGCATACAGCGCATCCCCATGCGCGGCGAGGGCCACGACCTCGCCCGGAAGCTCGACCCGCTCGAGCACCTGCGCCGTCATCAAGTCGGCGGGAGCCGTGGGATGATGCGCTGCTCGTCCGTGCACGACAGGCACGGGAAACCGCTGCGCCCGCTCCAGCCATTGCGACGGCGTTCCATGGGTCTCTAGCCAGGCGAACGCGGCTCCGATGCAAGCGACGACCATCTTCTTCACGGCGCGATCTCCACCGCGATCTCCTGGCGCGAGCTGTTCCCCGCGAAATCCTGCGCCACGAGCTCGATCCGATAATGGCCGGCAGCGAGCGTCTTGCCCGTCTCGATCAGCGCCGAGAAACCGTGGCCGTCGAGCGGCACGTCGATCTCGCGGCCGTCCCAGAGCCGCGCCGTCACCCGGCGGACGTCGAAGAGCGACTTCAGCGCCTCGCCCCGATCGGGGCGCGCGGTCAGCGCCTGCCACACGTCGCCGGGCGTGAGAGCGGCGATCGCGTGCAGCCGCAGCATCTCTCCCGCGCGCACCGGCGTCGCCCAGGCGAGCATTTCGGGCGCATGCGTGTCGATGGAGATCGTCAGCGGCACCTCGGAGACGTGTCCATCGCGAGCCGTGATCTCGACGCGGATGGGATAGCTGCCGTCGGGCGTCTCCGCCGGAACGAGGAAGCGCGCACTGAACGCCTGCTGCTCGTCGTCCCAGCGAGCTTCGAGGGGCTCGCCGCCGAACGGGAGCCGCACGCGGACCCTCCGCGAATCGCGCGGGGCGCGGACCATCACGACCGGATCGCCCGGCCGCACCCGGGCGGGAAACACCTGCGCGAGCCGCTGGTCCTGGGGCTGCACGGCGACCAGCGAAGTGTAGGGCGTGACGATCTGGTAGCGCGTCGAGAGCGCGACGATCTCGTCCTTCGCCTCGCTCCGCTCGCCCTGCAGCCGGTTCTGCGCGAGCAGGTAATCGATGCGCTTCTGCGCCCACAACCGCGCGACGAACGCGCTCTCCTCGTCCTTGCCAGGGAATTGCGCCGTGAAGGGGATGCGGATCTTCTTCGCGTTGAGCGTCCCCAGGAGCGCCGCCTCCGCCTTGCCGGCGCCGCGATACCGGCCCACCAGGACGAGCTGCGATCCTTTGTACAGATCGGGCAGCACGTCGGGATATTGCATCGACACGGTTACCGAATCGCCGAAGTCGAGCGAGAGATCGCTGAGCACGGGCCTCGCGATCTTCGCGTAGAAGCCGCCGACGACGGTGTCGATGTTCTCGCCGTCGGCGACGAATCCGGACCCGCCGCGGTTCTCGCTCCCCAGCTTCTCGAGGAAGGTGCGGTTCACGTCGCTGCCCACGCCGAAGGTGAAGAGGCGCGCGTGGCCTTGGTTGCGATCGCGAACCCGTCGCGAGATCTCCCCCGGATCCCGCACGCCGGTCGAGGGATTCCCATCGGTCATGAAGACGATGACGCGCGGGCGATCGCCTTCCGCCGTCATCCCGAGCGCGTTCTGCAGCGCAGCGTCGATGTTGGTGCCGCCGCCCGCCTGGAGCGCATCCGCGAACCGCATCGCCTCCCGGACGTTTTGCGCGCTCGCGGGCCGGAACTGGTTGGCGAAGGGATTGAGCGAGTCGCTGAAAGCGATCACCGCGAAGCGATCCTCGGCATTGAGATTCGACAGGCAGCGTTTGAGCGCCTCGCGCGCCTGGTCGATCTTGCGCGCCTGCCCCATCGAGCCGCTGGTGTCGAAGACGAAGACCACGTCCTTGTGGACGATGTCCTGCTCCGAGGTCAGCTCCTGAGGAGAGGCGAGGAGGAGAAAGTAGCCGCTTTCTTCCCCCTCCGGCTTGAAGGGCACGAAGGAGAGGCCGAGACGCGATGACTCCGTCCGGTAGGTGAGCAGAAGCTCTTCGTCGGGCTGCGCATTCTTCGCTTCGAAGGCGAGGACGAAACCCTTTTCCGTCTGCTCGATGTTCGCCTGCTGTCTGGATGCGAGCTTCACCTCGGCGATGCGCTTCTGGTCCTCGCATTGGACGCGGATCCGGGTCAGCCCGATCGCGGCCCCCGTCCTCTGCAGTGGAACGCGCAGCGTGACCAGGCCGCCATCGTACGGAAGGATCTGTGCCCACGAGACCTGGACCCGCTTCGTGCCGCCCGCTGGGATTCCATCGACGCGCATCCGGAACGTTCTCGCGTCGCTCTCCTGCAACATCGCGGGCTGCTGCCGGTGTTGCTTCGCCTTGTCGTAGGTCTCCTCTGCCTTCTTCTTCTCTTCGACGCGTGAAGCCACCCGCTGTCCATCGACCCAGGTCGCGAAGTCCGAGACCGCCGCGCCGTCGGGCAATTGCAGCAGGTAGTCGGCTTCCAGCGGGCGCGCCGTCGTGTTCTCGAAGACCTCGTCGAGCGTGGCCCGCGCGACCTGATTCTCGATGCGGATCCGTAGATCTTGCTGGCGGATGAGGAGCGGCTTCTGCCCGCTCTCGACGGGGACGAGGACGCCGGCGATCAATGCGAGGGGCGCAAACATTTTCGTGCCTCCGGAGTGATTCCCGGAGGCCTTGTGCAAGCCCCGCGCCCTGATGCCGCTCGTCTGGGAACTGCCGCCGGCGCCTGCGCGATCTACAGATCGCAGAGATCCGCGGCTCGTACGCTCGCCGTAGGTGGCGAGAAGCGATTGCTGTGACCGCTGCCCTCATCGTCCGAGTCCCCAGGGCGCGGCGCAAGCCCGCTAGACACCAGGAGAAGGAGTCGAAATGAACTGCCATTCGATTTGCGACGGCTGGTCTTCGAACAGATCCATTGCTGGTTCTGCTCGGATCGTGGCGCTG
>JBJMQD010000252.1:0-9621 GCA_045802855.1 Myxococcales bacterium
GTTCAGAGCGCGCGGGGTGACGGAGTCGCGAATCGTGGCGATGGTGCTGAGGGCGACGAGCTGTCCGTTCGGTCCGGTGACGTGGATGTCCTGGAGCTGCTCGGGGTTCAGCCGCTCGACGCGGAGGAGCTGCGGGATGACCTTGTAGCTCCGCCCCGCGATGCTGAACCGGTTGACGAAGTTGCCGCCCACCGCGGCGGCGAGGTCCTGGCCGACGCCGGAGAGGCTGAGGCCCAGCTCCGCGACCTTGTCGCGGTCGAGCTCGATCTCCGACTGCGGCTGGTCGATCTTCGTGTCGATGATGGGCGGGAAAGCGAAGAACCCGCTCGTCGCCGCCTTCTGCTGGATCTGCTGGGCGAAGCCGAGGATCTCGCTCGCGTCCGCGGTCGAGGCGATCACGATCTCGACCGGGAACGTGCCTCCTCCCGGCAAGGCCGGCGGGACGACGCCGAAGCTCTGCACTCCGGGAATGGCGGCGACCTTGCCGCCCACCTCCGGGAGGATGTGGAAGACGTTCCGCTTGCGCTCTTCCCACGGCTTGAAGACGACGCCCCAGAAGCCGCCCGTCGGCTGCGTGATCTGGAAGGTGAAGTCGGCCTCGGGGATCCCGCGTACTGCCTTGTCGATGGCGCGGGTCGAGCGCTCGACCTGCTCGAGGGTCGAGTTGGAAGGCGTGTTGACGACGCCGAAGATGACGCCCTGGTCCTCGGAGGGCGCCAGCTCCTTCGCCGACTGGGAGAACATCAACACCGCCAGGACGGAGAACACCGCCCACGCGACGTAGATCGCGCCGCGCGCCC
This sequence comes from Myxococcales bacterium, assembly GCA_045802855.1. GTDB lineage: Bacteria > Myxococcota > Myxococcia > Myxococcales > 40CM-4-68-19 > VBKO01. The sequence goes on from JBJMQD010000252.1 coordinate 801, forward strand.
GGAAGGTGGTCCCGAGCGAACGGTAATAAGCCATGCGGATGCGATCGAAGGTGCGGTTGATGATTCCGGCGAGCCCCTTCTCCTCGTCGCCTCCGCGCATCAGGTACGCCGACATCACGGGCGAGAGCGTGAGCGCGACGATTCCGGAGATCGTCACCGCTCCGGCGAGCGTCAGGGCGAACTCGCGGAAGAGCGAGCCGGTGAGGCCGCCCTGGAAGGCGATCGGCGCATAGACCGCCGCGAGCGTGATGGTCATGGAGATGATCGGACCGACCAGCTCCCGTGCGCCTTTCAGCGCGGCGTCTATTGGTTTCAGCCCCTCGCGCAGATGGCGTTCGACGTTTTCCACCACCACGATGGCGTCGTCCACCACCAGGCCGACCGAGAGGACGATCGCGAGCAGCGTCAATAGATTGATGGTGAAGCCGAAGACCTGGATGAGGAAGATCCCGCCGATGAGCGAGACCGGGATGGCGACGACCGGCACGAGGGCGGATCTCAAAGACCCGAGGAAGAGGAAGATGACTACGATTACGATGAGCAGCGTATCGCGGAGCGTGCTGACGACCTCCTTGATGGCGCTGCGGATGTACGCCGTCCCGTCGTAGGCGATGCGCGCCTGGATCTGCTCCGGGATCTCCTTCTGGATGGAGTCCATCTCCGTGCGCACCCGCTTGATGACGTCGAGCGCGTTGGCGTTGGGCAGGGACCAGACACCGACGAACACAGCCGTCTGACCGCTGAAGTTGACGGCGGTGTCGTAGTCCTCCGCGCCGAGCACGACATCCGCCACTTCGCGCAGCCGGACGATCTTGTCGCCGTCCTGGCGCACCACCATCTGCTCGAACTCCCCGGGCGAGCGGAGGTCGGTGTTGGCGGTCAGGTTGACCTGGACGAGCTGACCTTTGGTCTGGCCGACGGCTGCGAGATAGTTGTTCGCCGCGAGCGCGCGCTGCACCTGCACCGGGCTCACGTTCAGGGCGGCCATCCGGTCGGGCTTGAGCCAGATCCGCATTGCGAAGGTGCGCGCCCCGAGGATGTCCGCCCGCTGCACGCCTTCGATGGCGGTGAGCCGCGGCTGTACCACCCGCACGAGGTAGTCGGTAATCTCGTTCTGCTTGAGGAACTCGGAAGAGAAGCTGAGGTACGCCGACGCGAACTGGCTGTCCGCGGACTCGATGTTGATGATCGGGACCTGCGCCTCGGGAGGAAGGTCGCCGCGCACCTGATCGACCTTCGACCCGATCTCCGCGAGCGCCTTGGTGGAGTCGTAGTTGAGGCGCAGGCGCGCGCGGATGAGCGAAAAGTTCTGGTGGCTCTCGGACTCGAGATAGTCGATGCCGTCCGCGGAGGCGATCACGCGCTCGAGCGGCGTGGTGATGAAGCCGCGCACGAGATCCGCGCTCGCGCCGACGTACGTCGTGGTGACCGTGATTGCCGCGTTCTCGCTGCGCGGATACTGGCGGACGTTGAGCGACTTTATCGCCTGCACGCCGGCGATGATGATGACGAGGTTGACGACGATCGCGAGGATCGGCCGGCGGATGAAGAGATCGGTGATCTTCATCGGTCCACCGCGTTCGGCGCCAGCTCCGCAGTGGGGGCGAGATCGTTGCGCACCACCACCGCGCTGCCGTTGCGCAGCTTGAAGGCGCCCGTCGACACGATCGTCTCGCCGGCCGTGAGGCCCGAGGCGACGGCGACCAGATCGCCCCTGCGCTCTCCCAGGCGCACGAACTTCTGCTTGGCGACGAGCCCGGGCTTCTGCCCCGGTTCCGGCTTTGCCTCCTCCAGCGCAAACACCGAGTCGCCGTACGGCGCGTACAGCACCGCCGTCGCCGGGATGATGAGGAGCGACTGCTTCTGCGGCGCGATCACGTCGACGTTCGCGAACATGCCGGGAAGGAGGCGGCCGTCGGGATTCGGAAACGTGGCCCGGATGCGGACGTTGCGCGTGCTCACGTCGACCTCCGAGTTCACCACGCTGATCGTGCCCTCCCAGCTCCGCTTCGCGAAGACGTCGGTGCGCAGCCGAGTTCGCATTCCCGGCGTCACGTCCGCGATGGCCTGCTGGGGCAGCCAGAAGTCGGCGTAGACCGGATCGATAGACTGCAGCGAGGCGATGGGCGTTCCCGACCCCACCACCTGACCGAGCTCGACCTGCCGGATGGCCACCCTGCCGTCGAACGGTGCGCGGATGGTCTTCTTGGCGATGGTGGCGACCAGGGTACCGGCGTTCGCGGTGGCCTGCTTGGCGCGCGACTCCGCGGCGTCGAGGTCGGCGGCCGAGGTGAAGTCCGATTTGCGCAGCCGGCGCTGGCGCTCGACGTTCGCCTGGGCGAGCTCGGAGTCGGCCCGGACAGCGGCGAGCTGCGCCTCCTCGGTGGACGTGTCGAGCTGCACCATCACGTCGCCCTTCTGGACGAAGGCGCCGGAATCGAATCCGATCTTGCGGACCAGGCCCGGCAGCTCGGACGCGACGGTGACGGAGTGCACCGCGACCAGGGTCGCCACGGCGGACCGCGACGACTCCCACTGGGCGGCCTCCACCTTGGCGGAAGTGACCGTCTCGGGCGGCATGGCAAACGACTTGCCCGCGTTGATCATCACCTTGATCTGGCCGCCTTTGATTCCGACCAGCACCGCGACGACGGCGAGGAGGCCGACGATGGCGATGATCCACGTCCTGCGCTTGCGAGGCTGCTTTCCAGCGGGGTTCGAAGATGCCGCGGGACCGTTCGGTTCCGGCTTCTCGGGTGAAACGTTGCCCCAGTCCGTATGCATGTCGAAGAACCCCTTCGCGTGGTTCCCGCTCAGATGCCACAGGGCGCGGATCGTTTTCCATTCCCTCCGAAGGAGTCCGCGGTCCTCGCCCTCGGCATGACGGCTGCGCCGCGATTCTGTGACTGCCTCCTGAGGCGGCGCAAAGCTTTGCCCGCCTTGGCATTTTCATGGCGCTCTGCGTGATCAACGTCACTGCACTGCGTCACAGATGGGCGTAGCCACTCGCGCGGGGGGCGTGGGCCTCATGCCCGGTTCCTCACCCCCGAGAAGTGGTCGCGGAAGCGTCCATTCCGGGCGCTGGGAGGTCCCAATGCTGAGAAGTCCGGTAAAGCTCGCGCTGATCGCTCTAGGTGTCGCGTCGTCCTGCAGCCAGAGCGCCCCGAACGGGTCGTCGAGCGGCGGCAACGCGGCGATCGCCGGCGCGCTCGATGCGGCGTCCGTCGCGGCCATGCGCGGCCAGGCGCTGCGCATCTCCGTCGTCGGCACCCTGGCCGCGACCCAGGCGGATGCGAGCGGAAGGTTCTCCCTGTCCGGCCTGCCTGCCGGGACTGCGGGCGTGCGGTTCCAGGCGCCCGGAATCGATTCGACGTTGCAAATCCGCGGTCTGGTTCCCCGGCAGACGATGCGGATCGCGGTGCGGATCAACGGGAGGACCGTCACCGTCGTCGCGGGAGAGAACCAGGCCACCCTCGTCGGGACCATCGACGCGATCGGCACCGGCACGCTGACCATCTCCGGCCTTGCGATCGCCGTGAACGACCAGACGGCGATCACGGCGCGTGGCGCGACGATCACTTTCGCCGATCTGAAGGTGAACCAGATCGTGTCGGTGCAGGGCACGATCGGGAGCGGGGCGGTGACCGCGAACGCGGTCAACGTGCTGCTCCCCGCGAACTTCGACCAGATCCTCCTCCAGGGCCCGATCGACGCCGGTTCCCTCTCCGTCGGCCCGCCCGCCACCTTCGCCGTCTCAGGGATCGCCATCGCGACCGACCCGAACACGAAGTTCCGCCGCGGCCTCGCCTTTGCCGATCTGAAGGAGGGCGATGAGGTGGTCGTCCAGGGGACCTTGCAGCCCGACGGGAGCGTCCTCGCGAACGTGGTGCGCGACCTCAGCGCGGCAGCGGGTCAGGCGGTGGAGGTCGAGGGCGTCATCACCAGCATCACGGCTCCCGATCGGTTCGTCATTTCCGGCGTCGTGACCGTCGTCGTCAACCCCGACACCGTGATCGAGGGAGAGGGCCACCATCGAGGCCCCTCGAGCCGGCGCGGCCACGACCTGCGGTTGATCCCGCGGTCCACCGCCGACCATGGCCACGGCGGCCCCGGCCACGGCGGCGACGACGACGACGCGGAGAACCTCACCTTCGCCGATCTAAAGGTGGGCGACGAGGTCGAGGTGGAAGGCATCGCGCAGGCGGACGGATCGGTGCTCGCGGTGCGCATCGAGGTGGAAGACAGGGACCTCGACGTGGACGTGGACGACTGAGCCGCTCACGGCTCCTCGAAGAGCAGCTTCCACGTCTGGTGCCAGGCGGGCCTCGCGACGAGCCGCGTGAGCCAGGCGTGGAGCCGAGGGTAGGGCGAGAAGTCGAAGCCGCCCTCGGCGATCAGGGCAAGGTGCGGCGTGAAGGCGATGTCCGCGAGCGAGAACGTGCCTTCGAGCCACTCGCGACCGTCCAGGGCTGATTCCACCACCGGCAAGAAGCGCGCGAGCTCGCTGCGTGCCCCGTCGAGTCCGGGCGACTCCTTCGGCGGGTTCCAGAACGCACGGACGCGGGCGTTGGTGGCGCGGAAGATCGTGACGCACGCCGGGGTCACGTGCCCCGTCTGGAAGTAGAGCCAGCGCTGCACCGAGGCGCGACCTTCGGCGGAGCCGGGAACGAGGTGCGCCGCCGGGTGCTTCTCGGCCACGTACCAGTTGATGGCGTTCGACTCCCACAGCTTGAAGGCGCCGTCGGCGAGCGCGGGGATCTTCCCCATCGGGTTCACCGCCAGGTAGGCCGGGCTGCGATTCTCGCCGTTCCTCGTGTCGAGGACGTGGAGGTCGAACTTCGCGCCCGCCTCCCCGAGGGCGAAGAGCGAGCGCGCCGAGTTCCCCGACATCCGTCCGCAGAAGAAGTCCATGGCGGCCGACTCTACCGCCAAGCGGCTGCGCCTGGTCGTCTGATCCTTCGGCCGGCGCCGGGGACCCCGCGCGGGCCTTTTTGCGCCCAGCGGCCTTACGGCAATGCGCCGCCTCGGCAGTCGAGGAGCGCTTCGGGGATCCGCCCGTCGCCGCCGGGGTGCCGCTCTTCTCGCCGTTTGCAACGTCGAGTGCATGTCGATCTTGCGGGCCCCGTGTCGCACGAGTAACGGCAAATCGGTAATAGAATGGAGAATCAGGCGATTTCTCCGTCTGTGCTCCACACGGCGCCGCGGGTAGGTGCCCGTGCGTAGAGCGGGGGCGGGGGGCCCCGCAAGACCGACGAGCACATAGAAAAGGCCCTCCTGCAGCACAGTGGGCAGGGAAAGAAAAGCTCGGCTCCTGAGTTGGCCAACCGAAACGAGAACGGCACGCCGTTTCGAGCAGTAGCCAACCAAGGAGACGCCTTTGAAGAAGCTTTCCCTCATGTTCGCCGCCGCCGCTCTGATCGGAAGCACCGCCGCTCGCGCCGCCCAGCCGGCGTACACGGCCAATCCGGACGTGCTGTGGAGGGGGAACTTCGAGGACGGAGCGACGTCCTTGAGCGGTCACTGCGCGCAGGGCCAGGACGGCTTCTGCCGTGAGCAGTCGGTCCGCTCGGAGCAGATCCAGGTGGTGCAGGATCCGGTGAACGAGGGCCGCTACGCGGCGCGCTTCGAGGTGAAGTACGGCGACGTGATGAGCGGCTACTCCGATGAGCGCGCGCTCCTCAGCCCGCCCGAGACGCTCTGGGAGGACGAGGGCAGCGACCGCTGGTACCGGTGGCAGATGATGTGGCCCGAGAACTACGTCGGTTCCTACCCGAAGTGGGACGAGCTCGGGACGCCGTCGTCGCGCTCGCCGGCGGGCTGGGTGGTGGAGTGGCACCACGACGCCAACGGCGGCGTGGAGACCGGCTCGGCTCCGCTCTACTTCGGCGCCAACGACACCAACATCAAGATGTGCCTCGTCGACCAGGCGACCAGCGCCTGCCGCGAGAACCTCGACCTGGCTCCGCTGCAGCGCGGCCACTGGCACGACGTCGTCATGCACGCGAAGTGGTCTTCGGATCCGAGCGTCGGCTTTCTCGAGATCTGGGTCGACGGCAAGAACGTGCTGCCGAAGCACATGACGGCGAACAAGTACCCCGGCATGCGCAACTACATGCTCGCCGGCCTGTACCGGAACGGCCACATCGGCGACCCCGACCTGCTCAACCCGGACGGCAGCCACGTCTACGGCACGGACGGCACCCCCGGCGTCGTGTACCTCGACGGCTTCATCGTGGGCCGCACCAAGGAGTCGGTGCTCGATTCGCAGACCCCGGCCGCTCCTGCGGCTCCGTCGGCTCCTGCCAGCACGCAGCCGGCGCCGGCCCCCGCGAACGGCGGCTCGGGTTCGGTTGCGCCCAGCCAGACCGGCACGGCCCAGGCGGGTTTCCCCGAGGGCGGTGGATGCTCGTCGGGCGGCCTGCAGTCGATCTGGCTCGCGCTGCCGCTGTTCGGCCTGTTCGCGCTGAACCGCCGCCGCCGCACGGCGAAGGCGTAAGGGTCGACCTCCAGCGTCTGCTTCTCGAACGGCCCCGGCCGACCTTCACGGTCGCCGGGGCCGTTCGCTTTCAAAGGCTCTTCAGGAACCCGATGAGTCCGGCGAAGTACGTTTCCCGATCGTCGTACATCGCAAGGTGGCTGCCGTTCGGGCAGTACAGGTAGCGGCCCCTGGGAAGCTGCTTCGACATCCACTCCATGTGCTTCGGGTCCATCGTGTCGTAGCGGGCGCCGATCACCAAGGTGGGTACCTGGATCGACTTCAGATCTGCCGTCCGGTCCCACTTCTCGAGGACGCCGCTCGCCCCCATCTCGGAGGGTCCCTGCATGGGGACGTAGATCTTCCTGTTCAGGTGCGCGAAGGCGCGTACCACCGGATCGGGCCACTGCTCGGCCGGCATGCGCAGGATGTGCTGCTGGTAGAAGTTCGGGATGAGCAACTCTTCGTAGCGCGGATTCTCGAAGTCGCCCTTCTTCTCCAGCGCCAGGATTTCCGCCAGCGCCTTCTGATCCATCTGCGGCATGAGCACGGTGCGCGCGTATTCGTTGTACGCCGGGATGCTCGCCATCATGTTCGAGATGACGAGCCCCTTGAGGTTCTCCTGGTGCCGCAGCGCATACTCGATGGCGAGGATGCCGCCCCAGGAGTGGCCTTGCAGGACGAAGTTCTCTCGCGAGAGCCCGAGCGCCTTGCGCACCTGTTCGACCTCGTCCGTGAAGCGCTCGATGGTCCAGAGCGACGGATCGTCGGGCTGATCGCTGTAGAACGAGCCGAGCTGGTCGTAATAGTAATATTCGATACCGGCCGCGGGCACATGGGTATCGAAGATCTCGAAGTACTCGTGCGTCGCTGCCGGGCCGCCGTGCAGGGTGAGGACCTTCAGCGACGGATTGTTGCCGACCCTCTTCGTCCAGACTTGGAACTTTCCCTTCGGCGTGTCGATGGGGATGCGCCGGACCCCGCCGCTGCCGACGTCCGAACGGCCCGTGTTGTCGAAGTAGCTCGACGAGCTTCCCGCGGCGCACCCCGTGGCGAGCGCGCACAGTAGCAAGGCTCTCATCCGGGTAGTATCGCGCGCGGATGGACGTCATGCACCGCCGGGTCGATCTGGGGAATGGCATCGCGCTCCACTGCGCCGAGGCGGGAACAGGGCCGCTCGTCATCCTCCTGCACGGATTCCCGGAGCACTGGGCCTCGTGGCGCTACCAGATGCCGGCGCTCGTGGAGGCCGGCTTCCGCGCGGTCGCACCGGACCTGCGCGGGTACGGCGAGAGCGACAAGCCGCGCGGCCTCGACGCCTACCGGATCGACGTGCTCGCCGAGGACGTGGCGCTCCTGGTGACGGCGCTCGGCGCGGACCGCGCGGCCGTGGTGGGTCACGACTGGGGCGGCGCCCTCGCCTGGTACGCGGCGATGTGGCACCCCGAGCGCGTCTCGCGACTCGTGGTTCTCGACTGTCCGCATCCGTCGCGGATGGCGCGGGCGCTGCGCACGTTCCGGCAGTGGCGGCGAAGCTGGTACGCGCTCCTCTTCCAGATCCCCGCCGTGCCCGAGGCGCTCCTCCGCGCGAACGATTTCGCGCTCCTGCGCGGCATCTTCCGGCTGGACCCGGCTCGAAACGGCGCCTATTCGGCGGAGGACATCGAAGGCATCGTGCGGGCCGCCGCGAAGCCCGGAGCCCTGACCGCGATGATCGACTACTACCGGGCTTCGCTGCGCCGGCGCCCGCACAAGAGATGGTTACCGATCGCCGCTCCCACCCAGGTGATCTGGGGCCAGCGAGACCGTTATCTCGCGCCGGAGCTTGCCGCGCCCGACCCGCAATGGGTGCCCGACCAGCGCGTCCTCTACATTCCCGGCGCAAGCCACTGGGTGCAGGCGGATGCCCCGGAGCGTGTCAACGAGGCGCTGATCGAGTTCCTCCGTCCGCTCCGCGGGTAGCATATTTGACCCGTGGCGAAACGCGCGCGAAGAGCAGGCAAGCGAACCGCGTCCCGGCCGGAAGGCGTCCGCCGTGACAGGCGTAAGGAAGGCGCACAGTTGCGCAGGAAGCTTCCCGAGTACGAGGCGAAACGCGACTTCGGCATCACCCCCGAGCCCGCCCCGGGGACGGCGAAGGCCAGTGCCGACACTCCGAGCTTCGTCGTGCACAAGCACGACGCCACCCGCTTGCACTACGACGTCCGCCTGGAGATGGACGGCGCGCTCGCCTCGTGGTCGGTGCCGAAAGGACCCTCTTACGATCCCGCGACGAAGCGCCTCGCGGTGCAGACCGAGGACCATCCTCTCGAGTACGGGAGCTTCGAGGGACGGATCCCGGACGGC
>JBJMQD010000269.1:0-16085 GCA_045802855.1 Myxococcales bacterium
TGGGCTCCGGACGGGCGGCTCTTCAAGACCGACGGCGCGGATCATTGCCGGGCCCACGACCTCGTCGGCTGCATGGATCCGGCCTGGGATCTCGCTGGCGCTTCGTTCGAGCTCGGCCTCGACCAGGAGGCGCTGTGGCGGCGCTTTCGCGAGCACGGCGGGCGGGGCGCAAAGCCGGAGGTGCTCGCGTTCCTGCGGCCGTGCTACCTCGCCTTCCAGCTCGGGGCGCATGTGCTCGCCGCCGCCTCCAACCCCGGCGAGCGGATAGGCCTCGAGCGCGCCGCCGAGCGATACAGGCTGCTGCTTCGCGAGGAGCTGCGATCAGTGCATCGATGAGAGGAGCACTTCCTCCTCTTCCACGGCCGGCGCGCGCAACAGCTGCATCGCTTCTCGATATCCGTGCACCGTGCCCGTATCGACGTACGCCTGCCCGGCGCGGACGCCGGTCGCATGGCCCCCGCGGGCCAGGTACTCGTTGACGAGCGTGCCGATGTACTCGTCTGCCTTGTCGCGCTCGAGCCAGAGCTCGTGCAGGTCGGCGAAGATGCCGCCGTCGAGCTTGAACGCCCCCCAGATCCAGTGCGTCTTCGGCGAGGCCGGTTTCACCTGGATCTCCTGCACGGTGCCGTCGTTTGCCGTCACCACCGTATCGAAGAGCTGCGGGCGATCGACCGGGAAGAGCAGGAACGACAGTCCGGAGTCGAGTCGACAGAAACCGTCCTCCGGGAACCAGACCGTATCGGGCAATCCGATCAGCACCTCGTCGTCGCGGCCCACGAGCGGCAGCGCGCGAAACAGCGCATCGCAAAGGCCGGCCGGGCGTTGCTGGACGACATAGGCGAGATCCGCGGATCCGTACGATCCACCGAAGTACTCGACGATGTCCGACTTCCCCGGCGAGATGACGAAACAGAGCTTGCGGGCGCCGGCCCGCACCATGCGATCGACGAGATATTCGCTGACGGCGCGCGGCCGCTCCTCGCCGCCCTGCCTCCGCACCCCGACGGGCAACAACTCCTTGGAGAAGGCGAGAGGTTGGATGCGGCTGCCGCGACCAGCCGCGGGTATGACGCCCCAGATCGTCATGCTGCCTCGATGATGCGGATCAACTCGTCCGCCCGGGCGACCGCGGTGTGCTCCTGCAGCGCCCGCTCTCGCGCCGCGTGTCCGATCCGGGAAAGCTCCTCGGCCGATCGCGATACCGCCGCGACCACGTCTTCCGGACCGCGCGCGACCAGGATCTCCTCGCCCGGCCGGAAGAACGCCTCGATTCCTTCCCACCAGTCGGTGAGCACGGGCACGCCGCACGCCGCGGCCTCGAACAGCCGTCCGGAGGGGCAATGCCCCATCGCTGCCATCGGTGCTCGGGTCACGTTCAGAGTCAAAGGCGAGGAACAGAAGAACGCGGGGTGCTCCGCGGGCGGCAGGTGGTTCACGTAGAAGATGTTCGCCGCCCAGGGAAAGTCCGCGGGATACTGCGCGCCGGCGAGCATGAAGCGCCGATCCGGCATCCGGCGCGCTGGTTCGAGGAAGAGTTGCTCGACCGCGTGCTGCCGGTTCTCCGCCCAGGTGCCGAGATACGAGAAGTCGCCCCGGAACCGCGCGATGGCGTCGGCGGGCCGGTGCACGTTCGGATCCACGCTCCCGTACAGCGTCGCGGTCCTGCGCGCGCCGAACAGATCCCGCAGCGCATCGAGCGCCCGTCCGCCGGTGAAGCTGAGGACGACGTCGAAGTCGCGCAGGCCGCGCGGCCCGATGTACTCGACGGGCAGTCCCGCCTGGGCGCGCTCGACGGTGACCGGCGTGTCCATGTCGTAGAAGATCTTCACCGGACCTTCGCAGTCGGCGACCACGGCCGCCGCGGCGGGACCGTCGGGGCAATACGAGGTGACGATGGCCGCATCCGCTCCGCGCAGCGAGGCGCGCGCCGCGCGATCGTCCCATTCCGGGTACAGGTGCAGCGCTCCTCGTCCGGGCACCTCGAGCAGATCGCGATGCGGCGCGTAGTAGGGCAGGTCGCGCTCGAAGAACTCCAGCCGGTGCCCGCGTCGCGCGAGCGCCGCAGCGAGCCCGCGCCAGAGCGTCGCATGCCCGTTGCCCCAGGAGGTGGTGATGGTGAGTCCGAAGACGACCAGCTTCACGGCTCAAACGTGGACACCGCGCTCGCCGCGCACAGTTCGCAAGGGAGCGGACCCGTGCTGCGAGCGGGCGGGCGAGGATCGCACTCCTTCCTCCGTCGCGCTGCGGATGCGCCAGAGCGACGCGCTACGTATTCAACCGCATGCGGCGGCTCTGCGCGCTGTTCGTCGCGGCGCGTCTCTCCTGCCCGCGGCCGACAGTCGAGCGGCAGGCGGTCGCTGTCCCCTCGCGCCAGCACGACACGGTCGCGGGCGGTTTCTACGCGCAGCCCGCGGGTCTCGCGGACGACTTCCCCGAAGAGACCAGCGGCGAGTCGAAGATCCGGCGCGATCTCGCCACCGCTCGCGATGCCGGAGCGCACTACCTGCGATTTGCGATCGGCTGGGACGGGGTGGAGACCGCGCCGGGAACGTTCGACTGGCGCCTCGCCGACGAGGTGATCGGACTCGCCCCATCGTACGGCATCGTGCCGCTGCCCTACGTCTGCTACACGCCGAAGTGGCTGAACCCCGATCCGAAGGACTACTGGCGCAAACCCCCGTCCGACATTGCTCGATTCGGCACGTTTCTCGAGGCCGCTGCTCGCCGCTACGCGGGCCGCGTCCCTTCCTGGGAGCTGTGGAACGAGCCCGACAACGACTTCTACTGGCTCGGGTCCGTCGAGGAGTTTGCCCGCCTGATCCGGGCCGGCGCCGAGGGGGTGCGCCGGGGCGATCCCCGGGCGCGGATCGTCCTCGGCGGCATGTCGAAAGGCAGATCGCCGTTCCTCGAGACGCTCTTGCGAGAGCACCATCTCGGCGACGTGGTCGACGTGGTGAGCGCGCACGGATACCTGGAGACCTGGGACGCGCGCCGCACGGAGGACTACCCGGCGTATATCTCCGACATCGACAAACTGCTGCGCGAGACCGCTCCCCGCGACGACTTCTGGATGGCGGAGTTCGGCTATTCCGACTGGCGCCGCCCCGACGGAAAGCCGTCGGAATGGTCGTACGCGGTCCATGCCTACGAGCACACCAGCGAGTTCCAGGCGGTCGCGCTGTTGCGGGCCCACGCGCTGGCGCTGGCGACGGGAGCGCTGTCCTTGACGACCTGGTACCGGATCGACGATCTGCCACCGTCCGAGGGCGTCATCGGCGACGAGAACAACAAGCACCTCGGGGTGCTCGACGTGCAAGGTTCTCCGAAGCCCGCGTTCTCCGCGCTCCGCCTCTGGAACCGCCTGCTGGATGGACCCGTGCGCACCGTCCACGCCGAGGGACCAGCGGTCGTGCGCGCCTTCGAGAAAGCGTCGGGCGAGCTGATCGTGCTCGCCTGGCTCCCGAGCGCTACCACGCCTTCGGACCCGCAAGGACGCGCGCTCGACTCGCGCGATGCGACCATCGCCATCTCCCTGCCGCACGGCGGGTCTTCGCTGCAGGTGTTCGATCCGCTGACGGGGAACGAGATGCGCGGTGCGGCCCGGCTCGAAGGCGCGCAACTCGCCGGAGTGCGGCTGCGGGGCGACTCCGTGTTCGTCGCCCGCGTCGGCTCGCCTCGCTGATACCAAACGGCCTCCAGCCTCTCTCCTGTCGGCAAGAGAAAGACTGGAGGCCGGACCTTCGCGCAAATGCGGGCGCGCGGAGGATCACTTCCCGCTGGAGCTCGAATCCGGGGTGCTGCCGCTCGAATTCGAGGTGCTGCCCGTCGATCCCGATCCGGACGTTCCGGATGCGCCGGTGCTCGAGCCCATCGACCCGGTGCTGCCCGAGGTGCCCGAGGTGCCCGAGGACGCATCGCCGGAGCTCGCCGAAGAGCCCGAGCTTCCGGAGCCCAGCGTGCTGGTGCTGCCGGAAGGCGAGCGCGAGGTCCTGCTGCTGCTACGTCCCTGCGCCTTCCCGGCCTTCTGCGAGCTGCTCGATCCGGTGCTGCTTCCGGTGTCCGCCGACGACGAGGTGTCCGACCCGGTGGTACCGGCCGTCGACCCCGAGGTTCCCTGGGATCGGTCGGATCCCTGCGACGCCGAATCGGAAGACGATCCGGAACCCGACGTCGACTGTCCAGAAGTGCCTGAACCCGTGCTCGAGCCCGTCGACTGCGCGAGGCTCGTGCCCGCGATCGCCAGCGCTCCGGCGCCGATCACCGTCCCCAACCAACGACTTAGTCTCATCCGCGATGCTCCTCTCCTAGCCTCCCGGGAACAAGGTGGGCGTTCGAAGAGGAATCACAATCCGCGACGCTCCGGATCGCCCGACCGCGGGCCCGCATGGCCGACTTGCGGCCGGGCTGCCGGGTGCATCGAGACCGCGCGAGTGCAGGTCTGGAGGCGGACGGAGCGGCGGTTTGAATGGCCGGCCGGGTTCGGTGTCTATTGCCCCATGCTCGCCATCGCATGGACGGCCGTGCTCCTCGCTGCGCCGCCATGGGGCGCGCACCCGGTCGGCTTCGAAGTCACCGCTCTACAGGATCCATCGCGGCCGCTCGAGGGACGCCCGCGGCCGATCCAGATGTCGCTCTGGTATCCGGCCGCTCGACCCGCACCCACGGAGCTCACCTTCGGCGACTACGTCAGCCTCGTCGGGAGCGAGCTCGGGCCCGCGACTCCGGAGGAGGCTCACGTGGCGGTCGAGGAGCACGCCTCGTTCCTGCGCTCCCGCGCGAAGATGTCCGAGGACGACGTGGAACGGTGGCTCGCCCGCCCGATGCGCGCCATCGCGCGTGCAGAGCCGCTCCCCGGCCGGGTTCCCCTGGTCCTCGTCGCGCAGGGAAACGGCAACTCCGCTTCCGACCAGGCCGTCCTTTGCGAGATCCTCGCCTCCCACGGATTCGCCGTCGCGACGAGCCCTTCGCCGACTCGCATCGCAGGCCCGATGAAGAGCGAGGAGGACATCGCGAAGACCGCCGAGGACCAGGCGCTGGACCTCGCCGTCCTGGCCAGAGCGGCGCGGGAGCGACCGTTCGTGGACAAGCGCCAGACGGCGCTCGTCGCCCACAGCTTCGGCGCCCGCTCGGCGCTCCTCTACGCCATGCGCGACGGCGCCGCGGCGCTCGTCAGCCTCGACGGCGGCATCGGGACGAAAACGGGGCACGACGAGCTACGGAAGTCTCGTTTCTTCGACGCCGCGAAAGCGACGCTTCCCATCCTGCATATCTACGAAGAGCTCGACGCCTTCATGGCGCCCGACTTCACCCTGCTCCGCTCGCTGCCGGCGGACCTCCGCCTCGTTCGCGCGACGCACCTCCATCACATGCATTTCACGGCGGTAGGCGAGGCGGTCGGGCAATTCCCCGCGCTCGCGAAAGTCACGCATGCCGACGCCCGCACCGCACAGGCGTACGTCGACGTCGTGAGCGCGACCGTTTCCTTCCTCGAAGCGACGCTCGCCGCCAAGCCCACCCGCGCCGGCATCGATCGCGCGCTATCGCACCTCGGCAAGACGCTGACGGTGGCGAACCGCGCTCACTGACAGCGGACCGCGCCCACGGCTTCGGCAAAACAGGTCAGCTGGCGGGTCCGGACACAGGTACGAGCACGAAGTCGAAAGACGCAGCACGCACACGAACGCCGTCCTCGACGTGCTCCGTCTCCCTGGGCGACAGGATGAGCGGCGGTGTCGCGAGCGGATCGCGCCGGAGCAGCGGATCGCCTTCGAAGTAGAGCTGTGTCACGAGCGTCCCGCAACGCGGGTGTCCGACCGCGAAGTGGAGGTGGCGAGGCCGGCTCCAAGGCCCGAGCGGATAGTGCGCTGGCATCACCGTCTCGATCGCGTACCGCCCGAGGGCGTCGGCCTGAAGCGTCGCGCGAAGCCACATGCGCCGCTGCATCCGCCGCGGCCACAGCCCGGAGAGGTTCGAGTAGAGGCCGCGTGCGTCGGTCTGCCAGATTTCCAGCCGTGCCCCGGCGAGCGGTTCTCCGTCGAGCGCCGAGAGCACCCTGCCCGAGAGATCGAACGGCGACCCTCGCACCCCTCCGCCGCGCATGCGCGAGCGCCACGGCGCGCCCTTGCGGTAGGCGGGTCCCAGCCGGTCCGCTGGCGTCGGCTTCAGGACGAAATCGCCGCGCGGCACGAGCTTGCGTTGCCTGCGCGCCAGGATCGAATGGAGAAACGGAAGCTGCGAGGGTTCGACGAGAGGCACCTCGGTACGGTGGGGATGGCGGCCCGCGTTCGCAGGCGCATCCGGCAACCATGCCTCCTCGCGACGGATCCGGTCCGAGGCTTTGGGTCCGCGATCCTGCCGTGGTCGAATGCCGACTAGACCTTCCGGCGCTCTCCGGTTTTCCGGTAGCGGAAATAGTCCCGGAGGATTTCGCCGTGGTCGAAGCAGAGCTCCGGCCACGGTACTTCCGCCTCGCTGAACCAGCGCGCGTCCTTGGCGTCGTCCGCGGCCTTCAGGGTGCCGCTCCGGACCTTGCACCAGTACACGGTCGAGATGGTGTGCTTGCGGTCGTCGCGCTTCGGATCGGAGTAGGTGAAGAGCTGCTCGACCAGGTCGACGTCGAGGCCGGTCTCCTCCTTCGCCTCGCGGACGCAGGCCTTCCCCACCTCTTCCCCGTAATCGACGAACCCGCCGGGGATGGCCCAGCCGTGCGGGATGTACTTCCGCAGGACGAGCACGATGCGGCCGTCGCCGCCGTCGATGATGGCGTCGGTGGTCGGGAACGGATTGCGATGCTCGGGCATCAGGGCGGGCGGATGATGGCGGAGCTGGCGGGCCGCGGCGGCTGCCGTCCGCGGGCGAATCGCTGCTCGAGCGCGTGGACGAAGAGCCCGCGGCCGAACGACTTGCTGGCGGGATCGTCGCGCCCGAGGGCGCGCGAGACGGCGAGCGCGATGCGCGCCGGATCGATCCGGTTCTCCATGCGCAGGACGTGGGCCATCTCGAAGAGGCGCTTCGCGTACCTGGCCCTGCGCTGCGGGGTGAAGTACGCGTCGCCCGCATCCGATGCGGCCTGGTACATGGCCTCCTTCTTTTGCTCGTCGCTGAGGTAGAGCTGGCTCACCGCGACCTCGTCGAGCTTGAGCACGAAACCGCGCAGCTCCTCCTCTTCTGGAATCCAGGCGGAGAAGAGCGGATCGGAAAAGAGCGTTCCGCCTTGCGCGGCAAGCTCGGCTTCCTTGTCCGCCGGCAGATCGATCATCTCCGACGGAGAACGCGGCGGCGTCAGCGGAGCGGGCCCGAGGATCTGGAGCGCCTCGATGTACGACGGGGGCGGCGAGAAGCCGTTGCGCACCCCCTCCTCCTCGGCCGCGGCGATGAGATACCGCGCGTGATCCTTCGGGACCTCGGTGACGGTCACCATGCCGCCGCGGGGCAGCTTGCGGAGGAATTCGCGGAAGTTGCGGCGCGGGAGCGAGAACGCGTCGACCGCCAGCACGCCCTTCACGTCGGAAACGACGGCCTGCACGACGTCGACGCCGCCGCTCTGGGCGGGCCGAGTCCACCAGATGCCGCGCTCGCCGTAGGCGTCGATGGAGCTGACGAGGCAAGGGGGAGCTTCCGGCGGCGGTACCGGCTTCATCACCGGCTCACCCTTCGGCCGGACTTCCTGCACCTGGACGCCCATCTGCTTGAGGTGCTGCAGCTCCCGTTTCGCCTCCTTGGCGATCGCTTTCGGCGCCACGATGGCGACGTGGGCGAGAAGCGGCGACCTCTTTGCCTCGCTCGCGGCGCGGACCACGGCGAACGCGAGCGGCTCGGGCAGCGAGCCGACCTCCCGCGCGACCTGCTCGAAGGACGCGTCTCCCTCGGGCTCGAGGCCGGCGCTCGCGGCGGTCTGCTCCGCGCCGATGCGCGTGAGCAACTCGCGCGTTCGAGCGATCTGCTCGGGGGTGCAAGGTTCGCACCGCGAGGCGATGCTCTCCGGGTTCTGGGATGGATCGCGGAGAAGCGAGAGGATTTCCGCCGCTGTGGGCTCGGTCTGGTTCTGCGTCACGGCGCGCACTCTAGGAGAGTGCCTGGGCCGCGGCAATCGGCTTCCGCGGTATACAGGCCGGACGATGCGCGTCACCCTCCTCTATTTCGCGGCCGCTCGCGAGCGGGCGGGCAAGGGCAGCGAAATCGTCGACCTGCCCGAGGGCGCCACCGCCGCCGACGCCCGTGAAGCGGCCTGCGCGGCGCATCCCGCCCTGCGCGCCGTCGCCGACAAGATGCGGCTGGCGGTGGATCAGGAGTTCGCGAACGGCGACCGCAAGCTCCGGGAGGGTTCGGTGGTCGCGCTCATCCCTCCGGTGTCGGGGGGATCGGATCCCCACCGCGTATCGGACGAACCGTTGCGGGTCGACGCCGCCATCCGCGACGTCGAGGGCACCGACGCGGGCGCGGTCGTGACCTTCGTCGGGACGGTCCGGGACAACGCCCGGGGCAAGCGCGTCGTACGCCTCGATTACGAGGCGTATCCGGAGATGGCCCTGAAGGTGTTCCGGCTCATCTCGGACGAGGCCGCGCGAAGGTGGCCCGGCGTGCGCATCGCCATCCACCATCGGGTGGGAAACCTCACGCCTGGCGCGCTGTCGGTGGTGATCGCCGCCTCGGCGCCACATCGCGCCGACGCGTTCGAGGCTTGCCGTCACGCGATCGAGGAGCTGAAGAAGGACGCTCCCATCTGGAAGCGCGAGCACTATCCGGACGGGTCGGTGTGGGTGGGGCTGGGAAGCTGAATGCGCACCGTCGGCGAGAAGGTAACCCGTGGTGTCAACAAGACAATCCTGACCGGCGCACCGCCGGACGCGTGTTAGAGTCCAGGCAGATGTCCAAACAAGAAATCCGTCTCCTCGTCGCCGGCGACGAACCGTTTCGCGCCGAGGTTGGAAGGGCGCTTTCGAACCAGTGGGCCCTGGTCCAGGCGCAGGGAGTGGCCGACGGCGCACAGGCGCTCCTCGCCTCGCGTCCCGACGTGGCGCTCGTCGATGTGCGCGCCGGCGCGGCTGGGCTCGCGATTTGCCGCCGAATCAAGGGCGCGGCGGCCACCCGCCTCACTCCGGTCCTCGCGTTCTGCGACGAGGCGGAGGAGGGCGCGGTCGCGGCGCTCGACGCCGGTGCCGATCACCTCGTCCCCTGGCCGCCGCGGGCGCAGGAGCTGCGCGCCCGGGTCCGTTCGGTACTCCGCGGCCGGGCGGCGACCGAGCGGCTCGAGGACGCAACCCAGGTGATCTTCGCCTTGGCGAACGCCGTGGAAGCGAAGGACGCCTACACCGAAGGCCATACCGAGCGGGTCGGCGCCCTGGCGGACGAGGTGGGAAGGCTCGCCGGTCTCGACGACGACACCCGCGAGGCGCTGCGCCAGGGCGGGGTCCTCCACGACATCGGCAAGATCGGCATCCCGAACGAGATCATCAACAAGGCGGGCCTTCTCACGCCCAAGGAGCGGGTGGTGATGAACAAGCACCCGCTCATCGGCGAACGCATCTGCGAGCCGCTGAAGACGCTGCGGCACCTGCTCCCGATCATCCGCTGGCATCACGAGAAGCTCGACGGAACCGGGTATCCCGACGGCATCAAGGGATCGGCCTTCCCGGTGCCTTCGCAGATCCTCCAGCTCTCGGACATCTACGACGCCATCACCACCGACCGTCCGTACCATCGCGCCCGCACCCGGCAGGGTGCGATCGAGTTCCTCCACGTCGAGGCCAAGAAGGGCTGGCGCGACGCCGAGCTGGTCAGGCTGGTCGGCGTAGCCGCCGAGTCCCTCGGCCTGGGCCGGATCAAGGACGAAGAGATCCCGCCGCCGCCGGCACCGATCGGCCAGTGGCGCACGGAGTGATGGCTCCGCCGTTGATTCGGAAGTAACGCTGCACGATCCATCGCCCTTGCAACCGTCGTCGCCCCGAGCGAAAAGGGCGCGATGCTGCCGATCGATCTGACCGGAAAGCGCGCTCTCGTCGCGGGAGTCGCGGACGATGCGGGGTACGGATTCGCCATCGCCAGGTCGCTCGCCGAGGCGGGCGCGAAGATCTGCGTCGGCACCTGGCCCCCCGCCCTGAACATCTTCGAGAACCTCCTGCGGCGCGGGAAGATCGACGACTCGCGCAAGCTCGCCGGCGGCGGTCTCCTCGAATTCGAGCGCATCTACCCGCTCGACGCCGCCTACGACACGATGGCCGACGTCCCGGAAGAGGTCCGCGCGAACAAGCGCTATACGGAGAGGGGCGACTTCACCATCGCCGGGCTCGCCGAGGCGCTGCAGAAGGACTTCGGCGACAAGCCTCTCGACATCCTCGTCCACTCCCTCGCCAACGGCCCCGAGGTGAAGAACCCGCTCCTCGAGACGAGCCGGCAAGGGTACCTCGCCGCGGTGAGCGTGAGCGCGTACTCGCTCACCGGGCTCCTGCGGAAGCTCGGACCAATGATGAATCCCGGCGGGTCGGTCGTCTCGCTCACCTATCTCGCCAGCGAGCGCGTGGTCCCGAAATACGGCGGAGGGATGTCGTCCGCCAAGGCGGGGCTGGAAAGCGATACCCGCACCCTCGCCTACGAGGCGGGGCGCAAGTGGAAGATCCGGGTGAACACCATCAGCGCGGGTCCGCTCGCTTCACGGGCCGCCTCCGCGATCGGGATGATCGAGGAGATGGTGAAGTACTACGCGCAGAATTCACCGCTCGCGGAGGAGTTGACGGCGGAGGAGGTCGCGAACACCGCCGCCTTCCTCTGCTCGCCGCTCGGGAGCGGGATCACCGGCGCGACCATCTACGTGGACAAGGGCTATCACGCGATGGGACGCACAGTCCCGGAGGAGTCCGGCTGAACGCGTCCCTAATCGGACGCGAGCGCCCGGTCGAGGACCGCGCGTAGCTCCCGCTCGCCGCCCGAGGTGAGGGCGCCCACGTGGTTCCACAGCACGCGCCCGTCGCGGCCGAGGACGAGCATCGTGGGCAAGCCCGCCACGGAGAAAGCGCTCGTCGCCGACCCGTCGTCGAGCACGACCGGGAATTCGAGCTTGTTCTGGAGCAGGAACTCGCGGACCTCCGACTCCCGGCTGGCGCCCGGATCGTCGGTGTCGACGGAGAAGAGGTCGACGCCCTTCGGCCGGTACTCCTTCCAGACGCTCTGCACCCGCGGCATCGAGAAGCGGCACGGACCGCACCAGGTGGCCCAGAAATCGACCACCGTGACGCGCCCCTTCTCGATCGATTGCTTTCCGGACCCGTCGACGAGCGGCAACGCGAGCGAAGGTGCGATGCTGTCCGCGCGCCGCTCCTCGCGCTGCCCGCGCTGGTGGACGAACGCGAGCGCGAGCACACCGGCCGCCGCCAGTGCCACCGCTCCCCAGATGACGTGATCGCTCGTTTCGCGCAAAGCGGCTCCTACCATGCGGAGCGTGCGGGGCCCCGTCAAGCTGACGGAAAAGTGGCCGGCGGATCGCGGCTATGCGACGGTAACGGCCCATGGGCAAGGTGTTCGCGGTGCTGCTCCTCGGCGCCCTGGTAGCGGCGTTCCTGGTCCCCTTCCACGGCCTGACCCTCTACCAGCGGGTGACGCGCAGGCTGGCCCCGGCAGAAATGCATAAGAAACACGCCGGAATACCTGTTGCGCAGGTCCGCCGGGAACGCCCGCCCAAGCCGAAGGAAAAGCTGTCGGACGGCGACCGGAAGGCCCTCGGCCGCCTCGTATCGGAGACGGCTACCGACGCGCGGTGACGTGCTAGGAACGGGTCGTGGAAGGCTTCCTTGGGATTCCGCGAAGGCGGCTGCCCATCGCCATCGCGATGGTCATCGCTCTCGCCGCGACTCTCGCGTGGCTGCAAGGAAGATTCGATCAGTCCGACGTGAAGAAGGGCATCGGCATCGCCCTCGCCCACCGCGAACAGCCAGGTGGACCGACCGTCTTCGACGCGATCGTCCGCCTCGGCCAGGGCGACCCGGTCTGCGACGGGAAGGTCGTCTCCATGCTCCTCGGGGACGTCGACGTCAGCTGCTCGACACCGGGAGCGCCGTCGGTCACGTACGAGTTCCGCGTTCTCATCGACGGACGGCGTGCGCCGAAAGCGGCGAACCCGACCGCGGAGCGTCTGTTCGCGACGCTCGCGCACCGCTAATCGTCGAGTTTGCGACGTTGCCGCGGTCTCGCCCGATCCCCACGTTGCGGACGAAGGCAGGCGTCCGCCCGCCTGGCAGAGGGTGTGACGATGATCGTTCTCGCCGTGCTTCTCGGAGCTAGCGCCGCCGCCGCGGCTCCGGCTCATCCCTGGACCGACGCGCCCGCCTCGCCGTCGCGCCCGACAGCGCCTCCGCAATCGATCGCCACGCTCGTCAAGACCTCCATGCCCGCGGTGGTGGGGATCGTCGCGGTGACGGCGCGGATGGGATCCTCCGACCCGTTCCACGACTTCCTCGAGCGGATGTACGGCAACGGCGGACCGGAGCACGAGCAGCCCGTCCGCGGCATCGGCACCGGGTTCTTCATCCGCTCCGACGGCCTGGTGGTGACGAACTGGCACGTCGTCGAGGGTGCGACAGACGTGGCGGTGCAGGTCGGAGAAGACGAGCGGCCCTATCGCGGAGTTCTCGTCGGCAAGGACGATGCGACGGACCTCGCGCTCGTGCGCGTCGAAGGCGGCGGACCCTTCCCCGTCATCACGCTCGGCGACAGCGAAGGGGTCGAGGTCGGCGAATGGGTGGTCGCGATCGGAAATCCGTTCGGCCTCTCGCGATCGGTCACCACCGGTATCATCTCGTACAAGGGCCGCCGCGACGTGAACCCCGCCGGCAAGCCCGGCTACTACGACTTTCTCCAGACGGACGCGGCGATCAACCCGGGCAACTCGGGCGGACCCCTGCTCGACGCGCGCGGCGCGGTCATCGGAATCAACGCCGCCGTGAATCCTTCGGGTCAGGGCATCGGCTTCGCGATCCCGATCAACATGCTGAAGGAGATCCTTCCCCAGCTCGAGAAGGGCCGGGTCGTGCGGAGCTGGATGGGGATCACGGTCCAGGATCAGCTGGGGCCCGACCTGGCGGAGTCCTTCGCGGTGCCGAACGGCAAGGGCGTCCTCGTCACCGACGTCGTCGAGGGCGGTCCGGCCGAGCGGTCGGGAGTGAAGGCGGGCGACGTCGTGGTCTCGTTCGAGGGCGAGCCGCTCACCGAGGCCTACCGCTTGCGCTGGCTGGCCGCGAACGCCGGACCTGGACGCACCGTGAAGATGGGCGTCTGGCGCGCGGGCCATCTACGAGACGTGCGAGTCGCGCTGGTCCCCAAACCCGGCGAGCCGCCCGAATCGAAGGCGCCGCTTCCGCTCGTACGCAAGGACCTGGAACCGTTCGGCCTCGGCGTCGAGGATCTCGACCCCGCGAGCGCCGCGGACCGGAACGGGGTGCGGGTCACCGCCGTGGATCTCCGGGGAGATGCATACCGGGTGGGCCTGCGGGAAGGCGACCTCCTCCTCGAGGTCGACGGCCGTCCGGTCCACGACCGCTTGGAGTTCCGCCGGGTGGTCTCCGAGAACCGCACCCCCGTCGTGCGGCTCTACGTGCGGCGCGGATCGCGAGCCATCTTCTTCGGCCTTCGCCGGGGCGCACAGCAGACGGCGCGGGCGGAGACGCCGGTCCTCGAGCTCGAGCCGAAGGTCGTGAAGGGACGCTGACCCGCCCCGCTGCATCCTCTGCTATGAGGCGGGGATGCACTCATTGCGGGTCCTGCCGCTCGCGATGCTGGCCGGCGTCGCGGCCGCGCGGGCGGAGAGGGTAGAGCCGGTCATCGACCGGCCCTTGATCATCCCGCAGGGCAAGGTCGACGCGACCCTGCTCGGGACGTATACGAACTGGGGCGACGCGAGCTTCTTCGGAGCCCCTGGCATCGCCCTCACCGGCGAGTCCGCCGCGCTGGCCCTCGATTACGGCGTAGGCGACACCATCCAGCTCGGGATCGGGATGGCGTTGCCGCTCAATCCGGGTTTCGCATTCGGGTCCATCCTCGGGAGCATGGTGAGCGGATTCGACCCGGCCTTCGCCATGCGTGTCGATCTGGGCTACGAAAACTCCGGGTTGAATGGCAACGGGGCCGAGGGGGCCGTGCACACCCAGTTCTTCTTCGCCGGCATCGGAGTGCCTTTGCGGATCCCGATCACGCGAACGCTCGCGTTCGTCAGCGGCCGCGCGGACGCCGTCCATTTCGGCCATTTCAACAACGTCGGCGAGAGCGGCAGGGGGTTCTACGCCGGCGCGAGCCGCTTGAGCGAGCTGTCCTCGGACATCTTCGTCTACAGCATGGGCAACAACGACTCGGGCAGCGCCATCGGGATCAATCTGCCGGCGGGACTACTCCTGCAGCCCGACCCGCATTTTGCGGTCACCCTGCTGGCGGGATACTCTGCCGTGGTCGCCTTGCCAACATCTGGAAGCGCTTTCGCGGCGCATTTCGTCCCTGTCGGTCTCGAGGCGTGCGTGACGCCCGTGCCGGCGCTGGATATCGGAGCTCGGTTCTCGCTCGACGGATACGTCGCCCAGACGGGTACGAGCGGATCGGAGCCAGGATTCTTCGACCTTCGCGCGCTGATGCTCTGGCTCCGCTTCCGGTCCCGGTGAGGGGGCGCTCGCCGGTCCGGGGCACGGGCGGTAATCCATCCGCTTTCGCGCAAATTTCCCGAGCCTCTCACTGCGCCTTCACACGGCCTCCGCACAGTCTCCTGTCCGTCGCATGCGGTAAAACCGGTGGTCGTTTTGGTCGATTTGTGCGAGCGTCGGCCAGCTTCGAACGACCGGTTCGTGCATCCTAACGCGCGTCGCGAAGGGCAAAGGAGAGGTGAGCATGGGGACGAGCAGGCTCCCGGGGTTCTACAAGATGAAGATCGCCGAGCGGCTGAGGCGCCTCGCCGCCGAGCTGGACATGGGCTCGGGCGATCTAGTCGGACTCGGCGAGACCGGGACCCTTCCGCTCACGAACGCGGACGCGATGATCGAGAACGCCGTCGGCGTCCTCGGCCTCCCCGTCGGAGTCGGCCTCAACTTCCTCGTCAACGGCGAGGACGTGCTCATCCCCATGGCGGTCGAGGAGCCGTCGGTCATCGCCGCGGTCAGCCTGGCGGCGAAGATCGCCCGCGACGGAGGCGGCTTCACCGCCGACGCGGACGAGCCGCTGATGATTGGTCAGGTGCAGGTTAGCTCCCTGCCCGACTGGGAAGCGGCGCAGCAGGCCCTCCTCCGCGAGAAGGAAGCCATCCTCTCCCAGGCGAACGCCCTCCATCCCCAGATGAAGGCGCGCGGCGGCGGCGCCAAGGACCTCGAAGTCCGCCCCGTCAAGATCGGCGAGGAGACCCACCTCATCGTGCACCTGCTCGTCGACACGCAGGACGCGATGGGGGCGAATCTCATCAATACGATGTGCGAGGGTACCGCCTCGCTCATCGAGCGCATATCGGGCGGGAGGGTCCGCCTGCGCATCCTTTCCAACCTGGCCGACAAGCGCCTCGCCCGCGCCACGTGTCGGATCCCGTTCGAGGCGCTCACGGACTTCGGCTTCTCGGGGGCGGAGGTCGCCCACGGAATCGCGGAGGCGAGCCGCTTCGCCGATGCCGATCCGTACCGGGCCTGCACCCACAACAAGGGCGTGATGAACGGCGTCGACGCCGTCGCCCTCGCCACCGGGAACGACTGGCGGGCGATCGAGGCCGGCGCGCACGCCTGGGCCTGCCGCAACGGCCGGTACGAGCCGCTCACCCGCTGGTGGATCGAGGACGCGCACCTCTTCGGCCGCTGTGAGCTGCCGATTCAAGTGGGGACGGTGGGCGGCGCGGTGAAGTCGAATCCGCTGGTCCCGGTGCTCTTGAAGGTGATGGGAAATCCCGGAGCGCGCAAGCTCGCCGCCATCATGGCCGCCGTGGGCCTGGCGCAGAACATGGCCGCGCTCCGGGCGCTCGGAAGCGTCGGGATCCAGAAGGGCCACATGGCGCTCCATGCCCGCTCGGTAGCGCTCAGCGCCGGGGCACGCGGCACCGCGGTCGAGGAGGTCGCCCGCGCCCTCATCGCCGCAGGCGA
>JBJMQD010000328.1:0-5710 GCA_045802855.1 Myxococcales bacterium
GGCGTTCTTGATCCGCTGCATCGCCACCGGACTTTGCGTCAGGTCGATCTTCGTCTCGTTGCGGAACTCCTCGAGCACGTAGTCGATGATCCGGTTGTCGAAATCGACGCCGCCGAGGAAGGTGTCGCCGCCAGTCGCCAGCACCTCCATCACGTTGCCGTGCAGTTGCAGCACGGAGACGTCGAAGGTGCCGCCGCCCAGATCGTAGACCAGCACCTTGTGATCGAAGCCTCGGTTGAGCCCGTAGGCGAGCGCCGCGGCGGTCGGCTCGTTGACGATGCGCCGGACCTTGAACCCCGCGAGCGATCCGGCTTGCTTCACCGCGTTGCGCTGGTTGTCGTTGTAGTAGGCGGGAACGGAGATCACCGCCTCCTCGACCGGATGCCCGAGCGTCGCCTCGGCGACACGCTTGCAGTGCTGCAGGACGAAGGCGCTGATCTGCGGCATCGAGTAGATCTTGCCGGCCAGCATCACCGCCGCCTCGCCGTCCTTGCCTTCGACGATGTCGTAGCTGAAGTAGTGCTTGATGTCCTGGACCACTTTCGAGTGGTACTTGCGCCCGATCAGGCGCTTCGCGCCGTAGATCGTGTTGCGCGGGTTCACCACCATCTGGTCCTTCGCCACGTTGCCGACGAGCAGGTCGCCCTTTTCGGACATGGCGACGACCGACGGGAGGATGAGCGCGCCGCGATCGCTCGGCACGACCTTCGCGATCTTGTTGCGCACGTAGGCGACGCACGTGTTCGTGGTGCCTAGGTCGATGCCGAGCAGGATGGGCTTTTCCGCCATGGGCCTTCGAAGCTGTGAGGGCAGTCACGCCCGAGACCGAGACCGGGGGATGCTACGGCGCCGTCGGCGTAGGTGGCAAGAAACGGCCGGCGCGGAAAGTACCACTCCGGATGCGCAAGTCGGCGGTGGAGCCACCTCTCCCGCCGCCCGCCCGGAGGCCAGGCAGGCGCAGTTCATTTCCGCGAACGCGACCGGCGGACCTCCCCGGCCGAGTCGACGTGGGAGACGATCGCCGGATCGTCCACCGGGTGCTCGCGCACGAGGATGCCGAGACGCGAGAAGACTTCCCGAGATCCCTCGCCCTCGTGCGCCTCGAACAAGGAGGGCGCGAGCGCGGTGGGCACCGCGGAGGGATGTCCACGTTCCCCGTTGTAGGTCGGCACGTGTACGGCTCCCGGCTCCTCCGCGGCGCGGTCCGCGATCAAGCGAGTAGTCCCGGCCGCCACCGCCGCCTGGTCGACCAGCGCCACCAGCGCCCAGCTCTTTCCGATGTGCAGCGCCGCTTCCAGCCCGAGCGCGAGCGAAGAGGCCTCCCCGAGCTCCGGCGTAGGATTCGGGACGGGCATGCATTCCTCGGGCAGCGCCTCCGCAACCTCGGGCGCGTCGTGCGGGAGGACGACGAGTATGGGCGCCACGCCGGCTTTGGTAAGCGCACCGCAAACCGCCTCCAGGAGCGCCCGGCCAGTCGCGCCGAGCAGGGCCTTCGCTCCGCCGTCAGCAGAGAAGGAGCCAGCGGGGAGCACCACACCTGCACCGGGAGTCGCCATCCGGCGCCAGTGTATCAAGCGCGGGAGCGACCGCGCAGGTTGTGGACGATACGCATGCCGGTTATCCACGTCCGGTGCGGACGATCCCCCTCGCCGTCGTCTGCGACTTCGACGGCACTGCCACCCTCCTCGACATAGGCGACGAGATCAGCAAGCACTTCGGCGGGGCGGCGCACTGGGAAGCGCAGGCGGCGCGTTTCCTCCGGGGCGAGCTCGACACCCGCGGCATCATCGAGGCCATCTACACGAACGTCTTTGCTTCCGAGGCCGAGGTCTGCGATTTCGCCGCCGGCGCGGCTCGCCTGCGGCCCGGCTTCGCGGAGCTCGTGCGGGCGTGCAAGGAGCGCGGCGCCCCGTTCATCCTCGCCTCGGGCGGACTGCGCCAGTACATCGAGGCGGTCCTCGCGCGCCACCTTCCCGAAACCCTGCGCGCCCACGTCCGCATCATGGCGAACGAAGGTCTTTTCGGCGAAGGCGCCTTGAGGGTTGCGTTCCCGACGCGCTCCCGCGCGGTGGAGCTGGGATGCGACGCTTGCGGCTCCTGCAAGCGAGTCGCGGTCGCGGAGCTACGGGATCTGGGCGTGCGGCACGTGGTCGGTATCGGAGACGGTTTCGCCGACCGCTGCCTCGCGCGGAGCGCCGATTCGCTCTGGGCACGCGAAGGCAGCTACCTGCATCGCTACTGCGCCCTGCACCATCTCCCGCACACGCCGTTCACTACGCTCTTGCCCGCCGCGGAGGCGGTCGCGGAACTGCGGGTAGAACCCTAGCGATCGATCAAGCCGCCTCGGGCTGCTGCGCCGCCACTTCGAGAGCGAGCACCGCCAGGGCGCGGTTCAGCATCGACAGCCGGCGCTTCGCCGCCGCGATGGCCATCCGGGCCCGCGGGGAATCCTCGCGATACCGCTGCATCGTGTCCCGAAGCTGCTCGTACGCGAGCTGCACGCGGCCGATCAGCTCCAACCGGCTTGCCCGGTCCCCATTCCTGCCATTCAGGTTGCCCATCTCGACCCTCCCGGCGGCACCACGAACGCCGCTCACATTCTTTGGATGCACAGGCTCGGCCATCTCTTCACGGCGCGACGGGTCGGTTCCAAGTGCCTGATTTTGCTAGATCCGGTTGCGAGGTGGGCTACGTCACAACACGGAAGTTGTTCTACGAATCGTTGCATTGTCGATGATCCGGACAGCACTTGTTGCCGTCCTGTCCAACGGCGGACTGGCACCCCGTGCAACCGGGTTCCGCGACTGCCCCAAAGATTACCTACTCCTCGGGGCCGATCAGTCGCGACAACGTCTTGCGATCGATCCCCAGCGCTTCCGCCGTGCGCGTCTTGTTCCCACCCAGCTCGCGCAACGTCCGGTGCGCGTAACGACGATTGAGCTCGTCGAGAGAGGGGCGATCGGCCAGGATCGGATCCGCCACCCGCTCGCTCGCGAGCGGACGGAGGTGGACGGGAGTCGGGCTTTCTCGCGCGGCCGCCACGCGTCCGCCCTTTCCCTGGTACGCCTCGCGCACCGCGTCCGGCAGATCCTCGGGCAGGATGGTTCCGCCCGGATTCAGCGCAAGCGCTCGCGCGACGGCATTCTCCAGCTCACGGACGTTTCCCGGCCAGTGGTAGGCGAGGAGCGCCTCGCGAGCTTCGGTGGTGAGCGTCGCTCCTCTTACCCCGGCGTGCTTCGCCGCGAAGTGCTCCGCGAGGAGCGGCACGTCCTCGAGCCTCTCCCGCAGCGACGGCAGCCGGATGGTGACGACGTTCAGGCGATAGAAAAGGTCCTCGCGGAAGCGGCCCGCCTTCACCTCGGTCGCGAGATCCTTGTTGCTGGCGGCGACGACCCGCGCGTCCACCTTCACCGCCGTGGACTCGCCGACCCTGCGGATCTCGCCCTCCTGGAGCACGCGCAGGAGCTGTCCCTGGATGCGGGGGCCGATGTCGCCGATCTCGTCCAGGAACAAGGTGCCGAAGCTCGCCTCCTCGAACAGCCCGCGGCGGGTCCCGGTCGCGCCGGTGAACGACCCGCGCGCATGACCGAACAGCTCGCTCTCCAGGACGCCTTCGGCGATCGCGCCGCAATCCACCGCGATGAACGGTCCCTGCGATCTGCGCGATGCACCGTGGATCGCCCGGGCGACGAGCTCCTTCCCGGTGCCCGACTCACCGACCACCAGCACGGTCGCGTCGGTGAGCGCCACCCGCGCCGCCGTCTTGTAGACCTGCAGCATGGTGTCGCTGCGGCCGACGACGTTCTGCAGCGCGTACTTGTCGCGCATCTCGCGCTTGAGCCGGCGGTTCTCGGCGGAGAGCCGCCGATGCCGCAAGGCCCGCTCGACGACGAGCTTGATGGCGTTCACGTCGTACGGCTTGGAGATGTAGTCGTAGGCGCCGCGGCGGATCGCGTCGACCGCTCCGTCGACGTTGCCGAACGCCGTGACGAGAAGCACGGGCGTCTCGACGGCGTTCTTGACCACCCAGTCGAGCACTTCCAGCCCGTCTGCCTCGACCATCCGGATGTCGCTCACCACCGCGTCGAATCCGTCGCCGCCGCGAGAGCGCTCCTCCCCGAGGACCCGCAACGCCTCCGCGCCGTCCGAGGTCACGGTGACTTGATGCCCGTCCTCGGCGAGGATCTGCTCCATCAGCCCGCGCGAGGCAGGATCGTCGTCGATGACCAGGATGCGCGCTGCTTGGGTCACCATAGGCTCCGGCGGAGCTTACGCGACGGGAACGGGGCTCGCACGAGGGAGTTCAGGCCGCCTCGGCCGGAAAGCGGACCGTGAAGGTCGACCCCCGACCCGGCTCGCTCTCGACGTCGATCCGCCCTTTGAGCGCCCGGGCGATCTCCTTGCAGATGGAAAGCCCGAGCCCCGTCCCCTGCCCGTTCGCCTTGGTGGTGAAGAAGGGCTCGAAGATACGGCGCTTCACGTCCGCTCCCATCCCGGTGCCGGTGTCGGCGACGCGCAGGACGAGATCCTGCCCTTCGCGATGCGCCTGCACCTCCAGGCGTCCGCCATTCGGCATCGCGTCCACCGCGTTCGCGACCAGGTTGGTCAGGAGATGGCGCACGAGCCCCGGATCGGTCCGGACCTGCGCGGCCCCTCCGTCGACCTCGCGCTGGACCTGGATCTTGGCGCGAGCCTCGGTGCCGAGGGTGAGATCGAGCGCCTCGTCCACCAGCGGCTCGACTTCGACCTTCTCCGCCGCGGGGGTGAATCCGCGAGTCTGGTCGAGAAACCGGCGGATGATCTGCGTCATCCGCTGCACCTCGCCGCTGACGATCTGCACCTGCGAGCGCGCCTGCTCGCTCAGGTCCGGGCGACGGGCGAGAAGCTGGACGTGGCCGCTGACGGCGTTGAGCGGATTGCCGAGCTCGTGGGCGATGGTCCCGGCGAGCTGCCCGAGCGCCGCGAGCCGTTCCTGCGCCGTGAGGTCGCGGCGGGCGGCGACCAGGAGCTCGTTCAGCTCCTCCAGAGCGCGGTTCTTCCGCGTCAGCTCGACGGTCGCGTCGGCGATGCGAGCCTGCAGCTCCTCGTTGAAGCCGCGGATCTGCGCGAGCATCCGGTTGAAGCCGCGGGCGAGATAGGCGAGCTCGTCGCCGCCCTCTTCGGGAGCCGGCGCGACCACCGTCATCGCGCCTCCCTCGACTGCGCGCATGGCGCTTCCGAGCTGGTCCACCCGTCGGACCAGGATGCGCCCGAGCAGGATCCAGAACGCCGCGACGAGGAAGAGTCCCGCTCCCACCGCCACGAAGAGCAGCGCGCGGCGCTCGGCGGCGACCAGCCGCTCCGCCTCCGCGAGCGACGCGACCAACACCAGGCGAGCACGGGCGCCGCGGCCGTCGGTGAACGGTTCCGCGTAGCGCAACGCGCGCCCCTGGTCGGGCTCCTCGACGATGGAGGTGACGCGTGGCGACGATCGCAAGGGACCCCGCCAGCGAGTGAAGGTGATGCCGCCCGCCGTGATGCGCGCGGAGACGAAATCGGAATCGATACCGAGCGCGGCGGGCCTCGCGAGCTCGGCGCGCAAGAGTCCCCGGTGCATGCGGATCGTCGCCGCAAGCTCCTCGGAGATCTGATCGTCGTCGGTACCGGCGCGCCGCAGGGCTGCGGTCGCCTCGCGCGACAGCTCGATGGTGCGGTCGCGAACTTCCTTCTC
>JBJMQD010000020.1:0-12922 GCA_045802855.1 Myxococcales bacterium
CGATCAGGAAGAGTGGGACGGCCGCACGATCCTCGTCCGGCACGTGTTCTCGGAGATGAAGAGCGACTCTTATCGATTCGAGCAGGCCTTCTCGGCCGACGGCGGCAAGACGTGGGAAGTGAACTGGATCGCCGATTGCCGCCGCGTCGATTCCTTGCCGCCGGTGCCGGAAGCCACCGATCGCAACCGCGACTTCGACTTCAACCTCGGCAAGTGGCGCGCGCGCGTGTCGCGGTTCGCGGACGGCAAATGGGCCGATTTCGCCGGGACCGCCGACGTGACGCCATTCTGGGGCGGCCGTGCCAACCTCGCGGAATTGCGCGCGGGGCCGCTCGAGGGACTGAGCGTGCGCCTCTACAACCCGCAGGCGCACACCTGGAGCCTCTACTGGGTGAGCGCGAAGCGCATGACCCTCGAGGTCGCTCCGGTCGGGTCGTTCGCGGGCGGGCGCGGCGAGTTCGTCGACGTCGAGCCGATCGACGGGCGGCAGACCTTCGTGCGCGAGTCCTTCGTTCCGCCGTCGAAATTCGAGGCGGCGTACTCCTTCGACGGGGGCCGGACGTGGGAGCCGAGGATGAAGATCACCTTCGAGCCGCTGCCACGGGACGGCTGACCTATCCGAGCCGCAGCCGTCGCGCGCGCCCGAGGCGGACGAGCGATGGCGAGGATTCCTCGCCGATCGGGTCGGGACACACCTTGCGCAGCTTGCAGGTGGCGCATTCGGCGCCGGTCCAGACCGCTTCGAACAGCGCCGAGATGCGATCGATGGTCTCGAAGTCTTCCGTGCAGAGCCCCAGCTCGAAATTGCGCCGGCCGTCGGACTTCGCGCCGAGGCCGGCGCCGGTGAAATTGGCGCTGCCGAAGTAGGCCCACGCTCCGTCCACGACGACGGATTTGAAATGCACGCGCGGGCAGATCTTGAGCTGCAGTCCGCCGGCGGTCAGGCGACGCCGCTTTTCGAACGAGGCGCGGAACGGACGCGAAGGAAGCTCCGCGTGCAAGAGGCGCAGGGAAACGCCGCGCGCATTCAGGTCCGAGAACAGCGCCAGCGCCGACTCGAACCGGCCGCCGCGCTCGACGTGCATGTCCTTCAGGTTCGAGGTTGCGATGTCGACCGATTCCCGCGCGTGCGCGAGCTTGCGCAGGACGACCTCGCGGTACAGCTCGCTTCCTTGCAAAAGCATCGCTTCGAGCGGCCGCATCGCGTCGCAGCATGCGACCTCGGAGGGAAAGGGCAACTTTCCGGCGATAGCGGACGGCATTTGACGCACGGACGGCGCCGGGGCTACACCGCGCGGACCCGATTCAAGACAGGGAGGAGCCATCCATGATCCGCAGGCGAATGTCGCCGTGCATCGTCGCCGTGTTGTGCTCGCTTTCCGTCGCCGCCGCGGCGCGCGACCGGGACGACGATCACGATCCCGCCGTGAGCCCCCAGCTGATCCAGGCGCGCCAGAAGTTCTTCGGCGCGGAGAACGTCGACGACGGGGGCCGCATCGCCAAGGACAAGGTCATCATCTCCTGGGCGACGAACACCACGTATCTGGTGGCCGCGGGCGGCCACGTGCTGCTGCTCGACAGCTACATCAACCGCCCGGAGCTTCCTACCGCGCCGCTCGACTTGCGACGCACCCCCATCCTCCCGCAGGACTTCGTCGACGCCCGCCCGGAAGCGATCTTCCTCGGCCACGGCCACGGCGACCACGCCGACAACGCCGCCTTCGTGGCGAAGTGGACCGGCGCGACCATCTACGCCTCGCCCGAGACCTGCGACGTGATGCAGCTCGACGTGCAGAGGATGTTCAACGATCCGAACACCGTCAACGGCGGGGCGAAGATCATCCCCGACGGCGCGCCGGTGAATTGCATCGGCGCGGTGCCGCGCAACTCTCCGCCCGGCGAGTACACCGGCACGCTCGACAACCCGGCCGGCGGCAAGACCACCGTACGCCGCATCGCGCAGTTCGACCCGGACATCTGCATCCAGACCTTCAAGCACGTGCACTCGGGGACGGCGCCGGTCGACAACTCGTTCCCGCACACGCCGCTCAACAACATCGGCGATCCGCGCTACGACGGACGGACCTTCACCGCGCCTCCGGCCACCTTCCCTGCCATGTTCCCCGCCGGAACGCCGTTCACCCCGCCCCGCAATCCCGCCCAGCGCGTTCCCGGACAGATGGACACCACGACTACGGGCTTCGGCGGCACGGCCGGAGCGATCGAGATCTTCTACCACTTCGTCGTGCGCGGAGCGGGCCACGACTTCACCTTCTCGTTCGTCAACTCGGCGGGTCCGGTGAAGGAGGGCATCGGCGCCGGATCCCCGGGGCTCATCACCATCGATCAGTTCAACAACCCGGCGCAGTTCTCCCGCGAGATCGCGCTCGCCGGCGAGATCGGCAAGGGCCTCTTCCGCATCATGGACAACCTGCCCCATCCCGACGTGCTGCTCGGGTCGATCGTCAGCCTCGGTGCGACCAACAACCAGCAGCGCGACATCATCCTGTACACGGAGCACCTGAAGCCGAAGGTGTACTACCCGGGGCATCTCACCGACGTGGCGCAGCCGGGGTCGGGCCTGTACCACAAGATCAACTGGCGCCAGACCGCGCTCAACATGGGGTTCCCGCAGAGCCAGTGGCCCGAGTTCCGCCTGCAGATCGATCCCAACGACTTCCTCGTGCCGCAGGTGTTCGACACGCACGACGATCGGTGGGCGAAGCCCGATTCGCAGGAGAAGCTCATCCGCGCGGAGTGCAACTAGCGCGTCACCGCCCGCTCGTCAGGCGAGGAGCGGACCCGGCGCAAGCCAAGTGGCGGACGCGTGGATCGCGAAGTAGTTTTTCGCGGTGCCGCCGTCCGCCCTTGCGCGCCTCGCCGAGCTGGTCGGGATCCTTCCCGAATATCTCGACCAATCGGGCACGGAGACGCGCGTCACCTCCGATCGGACGCGGGTCGCGATCCTCGCTGCGCTCGGCATCGACGCGCACGACGAAGCAGCGTGCGAGGCGGAGCTCGCGCGCCTTGCGGAGGAGGACCGCAAGACGCCGCTGGAGCCAGTGGCGGTGGCCGGCGAGGGCCCGATCATCGTCGGCGTGCGGTCTCCGGAGAGCTTCCGCGATGCGCCGTTCGAGCTCCTGCTCACCCTGGAAGAGGGCGAAACACGAAGGCAGGAGGGACGGCTCCGCGCCGATGGGGCGATCGCGCTCCCTGCTCTTCCGATCGGCTATCACACGGTGAAGCTTCGGGTTCGCGACGTGGAAGCCGAACAGCTCCTCGTCGTCGCGCCGTCGCGCTGCACCCACCCCTCCGAAGTGCTGGCCGGGCAGCGCGGGGTCGGCATCACGCTCCAGCTCTACTCGGTGGTGAGCGAGCGCAACCAGGGAATCGGTGACTTCACCGATCTCGCCAGCATCGCCCGGTGGGCCGGAGCGCACGGCGCGTCCTTCGTCGGCGTGAACCCGCTCCATGCGCTGCGGAACGCGCCAGGGGAAATCAGCCCCTACAGCCCGCTCACCCGTCTGTTCAAGAACCCGATCTACCTCGACGTCGAGGCGGTACCGGAGCTTGCGCAAAGCGAAGCGGCTCGGGCGCTCTTGCGCTCGCCGCAGGTCCGGGAAGAGCTCGCCTCGCTCCGGTCCGGAGAGCGCGTCGACCATGCCCGCGCGTTTGCGATCAAGATGTCGATCCTCGGTGAGCTGCATCGCAGCTTCAGCGCGCTCCCCGAAGGCTCCGAGCGCAAGCGCGCCTACCGCGCGTTCGTCGCCGCGGAGGAGCCGGAGCTGACCCGGTTTGCGACGTTCCAGGCGCTCGACGCGCATTTCGGTGATCGGCGTCCCTGGCCGGAGGAGTACCGGGCGCCGGAGTCTTCCGCCGTGCAAACGTTTGCACGAGCCAACGGGGCCGCTGTCGATTTGCACCGCTATCTGCAGTTCGAGATCGATCGGCAGCTAGCCTCCGTCGCGAGCGCGGCGACACAGTCGCGGCTCCGCCTCGGCCTCTATCAGGACCTCGCCATCGGCAGCGCGCCGGGCGGCAGCGACACCTGGGCTTTTCCCGGGCTGTTCGTCACCCGCGCCGCCATCGGAGCGCCGCCGGACGGGTACTCGAAGGAGGGGCAGAACTGGGGGCTCCCGCCGATCGATCCTCGAGCGCTCCGCGCCGGCCGCTACCGGTACTTCATCCGCCTCGTCCGCAACGCGCTCCGGCATGCGGGGGCGCTGCGCATCGATCATGCGGTCGGGCTGTTCCGCCAGTTCTGGATCCCGCAAGGCCTCTCCGGACGCGAAGGCGCGTACGTCCGATTCCCGGCCGAGGATCTCCTCGGCATCCTTGCGCTCGAGAGCCGCAGGCGCATGGCGATCGTGGTGGGCGAGGACCTGGGAACCGTTCCCGCCGAGGTGCCGCCCGCGCTCCACGCTCGCGGCGTGCTCTCCTCTCGCGTCCTTTACTTCGAGCGTGACGAGCGCGGGCGATTCTTGCGCGCCTCCGAGTACGAGCGCGATTCGCTGACGACTGCCAATACCCACGACATGCCCACCCTGGAGGGATTCTTCCGGGGGCGCGACATCGCCATCAAGCGCGAGGTCGGCCTCATCGCGTCGGACGAGGAAGCGAGGCGGGCGCGGGAAGACAGGCGCCGCGAGAAGAGGGAACTGTTCCGCAGGCTCGCGAGCGAAGGAGTGCTTCCGGAGGCGGGCGGCGAACCGGAAGCGTCCCAGGTGCGCGCCGCGATCCATGCCTTCCTCGAGCGGACTCCGGCGAGCCTCGTCGGCATCTCGCTCGACGATCTCCTCGGCGAAGAGGAACCGGTGAACGTCCCGGGCGTCGCGCCCGACAAGTTCGAGAGCTGGACGCGAAAGCTCGGAGAACCCGTCGAGCGATGGACGGCGGATGACGACGTCCACGCCGCGCTGCCAGTCCCCAGGGACTGAGCACCGCCTTTCAGGCGAGCCACTCGACGACGGCCGCGGCGTTCTGGTCCGGCGGAAATACCGGATAGAAGACGTGCGCGATCCGGCCGGCGTCGATCACCAGCGTGAGGCGCTTGAGGAGCGTCATGCCGTCGACCTCGAAGGTCGGCAGCCGCAACGCGCGGGTGAGCGCGAGCCCGGCGTCGGAAAGAAGCGGGAACGGCAGGTGGAGGCGCGTCGCGGCCTCCGCCTGGTACGCCGTGTCCTGGGTGGAGAGCCCGAAGAGGTGCGCGACGCCGAGCCGCTGCAATTCGGCGAAATGATCGCGGAACGCGCAGGACTGCGGCGAACAGCCCCGTGCGCCGGGGATCATGTCCCAGCCGGTCGGGTTCGGCACGCCCGGCTTCCCCGTCCGCGGGTACGCATAGACGACCGTGCGTCCGGGAAGCTTTGACAGATCGACGGTGCGTCCGTCAGTCGCCGGCAACCCGACCCCAGGCATGGTCATGCCGGGCAGGTGGCGGGCGGCGCCGTCGTCCTGCGGCGCGGGAATGGCGCTCCAGTCCGGCGTCTCGATGGAGCTCGAGGTCATGCCCTTTCCTGGAAGTACGGGACCACGTACGGGCCTTCCGGGATGACCGCGACGTGCGGATCGGCGAACTTTTGCGCGCTGGCAACGATAGCTCGCTCGAGCGAGTCGATCGCGGTGACGCCGGTCAGCGCCCGGTCGACGGGGCCTCCGCAATAGAGCTGCACCTCGCCGACACGCATGGGCTTGAGCTGCATCTGCGTCTGCCACTCGTCGATGCCGGCGAATCGCTTCTTTTCGATCTCGCGAAGGAACCCGTCCGGCCCGAGCGCTATCAGCCGGCGCTGCGCCTCGACGTATTCGGCAGATCCCATTCCCTCCGAGCACTCGGAGGCGATGATCAGGTTCCCGCCGGGCTCGAGGATGTCGAGGGGAGCAACCATTCCCTTGACGGTTTGATAATAGGTCTTGTCGAGCGGATATCCGGCGGCGCTGGTCACCACGGTCTTGAACCTTCGCGGAACCGGCACCCGCGCGTAGCGCTCGACGAAATCGACGGCGAGAGCGTGGCTTTGCACCACCTCGCCGAAGCTGACGAACGAAAGCCGGCGCTCCTCGTCGATGACGACGTCCATGGACAGCACCGGTCCGACCATCGCCGCGATGGCGAGCTGCTCCTCGTGGAGCGGGTTCCCCGCGAGCACGCAGTTGTCGGCTCGCGGGTGGCTCATGAACCGCTCGCTGTGGAAGGTGGTGATGGTGTCGCGATGGGCGACTCCGGGCGCGATCACCTTCCGCCCTCCCGAGTAGCCGGCCATGAAATGCGGCTCGACGAGGCCGGTGGCGATCTTGACGTCCGCCTGGACGAAACGGCGGTCGAGCTTCACCGGGGTGCCCGCTTTGGTGAACCCCAGGTCGACGTGGTCATCATCTGACCGCGCGTAATGGTTCTCGACGCGTACCGTGCGCAGCACCCACGGGTCGCCGATCAGCTCCTCGAGCTCCGCGCCGAGATTCGGGCGGTGCAAACCGGTCGCGACCAGGACCACGATACCTGACGCGGGGACGCCGGCCTCGAGCAGCTCGCGGATGATGGGCTGCAGGAGAAGCGCGTTCGGGACCGGACGGGTGATGTCGCAGACGAGGATGCAGGCGCTCTTCTTCCCTCGCGCGCTCTCGGCGAGCCGGGAAGCGCCCGCGGGTCTCGCGAGCGCGCCGCGAACGGCTTCCGCCGGATTCGGGAGCAAGGGCATCGCCTGCTTCCGGATGACGGTGACTTCCAGGGTCGCGGGCAACTCGACCCGCAACGTTCCGCGTCCGTAACGGAGCTCGATTTCCATCGTGGGCCATTCTAACAGAGCCGGGTCGCCTCGGACGACGGGATGGGCGAAGATGGCGCCATGACGCCCAGCTCCGGGCCGCCGTGGGTCCTGAACACGGCCGTCGACGCGCTCATCGCCGCCGGCTGCTACGAGGAGGCTCTCGGCCTGCCCTTCCGCTTCGTCGTGCGCGGGTCGCGCGATACCGCCCACGAACTGCTCGTCGAGATCAACCTCGCCGAGGCCGAGTACAACCTCGGCCGTTGGGACGACGCCTGGGATCGGCTGCGCGACCTCGATCCGCTCGCGGCGGCGTTTCCCATCGCTCGCGCAGGGCTCGCGCAGCAGCGAGCGTGGATCGCCGCGCACACGGGCAGGCCGGAGGAAGCGCTACACTTCTGGCGGCGAGCGGACATCGGCGATCTACCGCGCCATTATCACGCGGAGCATTTCTTCACGGGCGCGGTGGCCTGCATCGCCGCTGCCCGCCTCGACTGCGCACGCCGCTGCGCGCTCGACGGCGCGACCGCCGCGATCCGGCGCTCGAGCAAACGAAATGCGCTCTTCATCCGTGCCCGTGTCGCCGCCGCGATGGACGAGCCCGCGCGCGCCGAATCGCTTTGCCGCGAGGCGGCCGCCGATCCCTATCGTGCGCAAGGCGGCGACGGGCTGCTCCTCTGGGGCGATCTGCTCCTGCGCCTCGAGCGTCGCGGCGACGCGAGGCAGGCGTATACGCTTGCCGTCGCTCGCGACGGACAGAGCGCCAGCGCGAGGATCGCGGCGGAGCGGCTCCGGGAGTGGGCGGCGCGTTTCGCGCACCAACTCTAAACGGTCAGGCCGCTGTCATCCGGCCAGCACCTTGTGGACGAGTTGCACGCAAATCGATCCTTCGCCGACGGCGGAGGCGACCCGCTTCACGCTTCCGGAGCGCACGTCTCCGACGGCGAACACCGCCGGCATGCTCGTCTCGAGAAGGTGCGGGGGTCGCGCGAGCGGCCATCTCTCGAGATCGCCGTGGTCGAGATCGGGACCGGTCTTGACGAAGCCCTTGGGGTCGAGAGCCACGCAACCTTTCAGCCAATCCGTATTGGGATCCGCGCCGGTCATGAGGAATGCGTGTCGTAAAGGTCTCGTCTCCGCCTCTCCGGACCGCGAGTCCCGGATCCGGACGCGCTCGAGATGGTCGCCGCCCTCCAGCGCCTCGATCTGCGTGAAGGGGCGGACCGTGATCTTCGGATGCTCCTCGATTCGCTGGATGAGGTAACGCGACATTGTTGCGGACAGGCCCGGGCCGCGAACGACGATGTGCACGTGCCGCGTCGTCCCCGCCAGATAGACCGCTGCCTGACCCGCCGAGTTGCCGCCGCCGACGACGATCGCCTCTTCTCCCTCGCAGAGGCGCGATTCGATCGGCGTCGCGCCGTAATAGACGCCCGCGCCCTCGAAACGGCCCAGCTCCGGAAGCGGAAGCTTGCGATATTGCGCGCCGGTCGCGAGGACGACCGAGCGCGCCCGGACGGTGCCGCCGACCTTCAGCTCGAGGCGATAAGGGCGGAGATCGCAGACGAGTTTTGCCGCCGTCCGGGCGACGCTCACCTCGGCGCCGAACTTCTGCGCCTGCGCGAAGGCCCGTCCCGATAGCTCCTGACCGGAGATACCGGTGGGGAAGCCGAGATAGTTTTCGATCTTCGAGCTGGACCCCGCCTGGCCGCCGGGCGCGTTCGCCTCCAGGACGAGGACGTCGAGACCTTCGGACGCGCCGTACACGGCGGCGGCAAGGCCTGCGGGCCCGGCGCCGACGACCACCAGGTCGCGCACCGCGCAACGGTCGAGGGCGGCGTTCAGCCCCAGGCACTCGGCGATCTCCTCGTTGGTCGGGCTCTTCAGCACCCGATCGTAGCGGCAGATGACCACCGGTACGTCGAGGGCCCGTAGCCCGAAGCGATCGAACAACCCTTGCACGTGCGGGTCCTTCTCGACGTCGAGATAAGAATGAGGCTGTCCGTTGCGGGTGAGGAACTCGCGGATCCGCAAGGTCGCCGCGGAATGGCTCGAGCCGATCACGACCGTGTCGCCGGGGATCTTTTCGATCAGCGCCACGCGACGGCGGAGGAAGGCGCGCAGGAAGATGTCACCGAGCTCCACGTCCGCCCTGATCAGCCGGCGCAGCACTTCCGGCGAGATCGCCAGCACCTCACCGATCCCGCGCATTCGCGCGCGCACGAGGCTGCGGCGCCCGAGGAGCAGGTTCACCTCGCCGGTGAATTCCCCCGGTCCGTGCACGGTAATGGGAAGCTCCTTGCCCTCGTCGAGGAGCTCGACGACTTCCAGCGCACCCGAGAGCACCACGTAGAAGTACGGCGACGTGCCGCCTTGCTCGTAGAGGACCTCGCCCGCTTGCACCTGCCGGCGGTTGCCCATGTCGCCAAGGCGCCCGATCTGGTGCGGAGTCAGGCGCGGAAACATCTGCTCCCGCCCTACGGTCGACGATTCGGACATGGGGGCCTCGTGAGGCTGGTCTGAAAATGCGTGTAGTGCCTGGCGAGAGGTGCCGTACCGCTTGTAGACTGGACCACGACCTCGTCCTGTACCGGCACGTGTAGGATTCGTGCGCGGCGTGTGTTGCTGAAGAAGCGTGTAACCGTCGGGGGTGGGGTACCTTTGGCTACATCGTCCTTCATCGGTAATCAACTTACCTACATCCCGTTGATCGAAGCGGTTGCCGCCGATGAGCCGCTCGCCCACCGCATCCTGCGGGAGCGTGGCCAGCCCGACAGCGTGGCCTCGCGCGTCGTCCAGGCGGTTCTCGCCGGCCTTTCCGGCAATGCCCGCGATTCCGGAGAGGCGCTCTTGCGCGCGCGTTCGGAATTCGCGCCGGAGCACGAGTTCCTCCTCGAGCTCCTGCCGGCGTTCATCCTGGTCGAGACCGGAGCGCCGGCGCGGGCCGCAGCTCCTCTTGGCCGCGCCCGGCGTTCGCTCGCGCGATCGGCGGACCCCTGCGGAAAGGCCCTGCTCCTCCTGCTCCAGGCCCAGTCGGTGCTCACCAGGCGGCGCCCCGTGGCGGCTCGCGCCCTCGCCGCCGACGGGCAGCGCTCGATCCCACCGGGCGAGGAGCATCTCCATCTGCGCACGTACGCGGCCCTCGTGCACGCCACCGTCGCGCTCGAGGCCGGCGACCTGCCGGGCGCGGAGCGCGAGTTCCAGGTCGCGGCGAGGGCCCGTTCCGGGATCATCGCGGCCCGCGTCGACGTCCTGCGCGCCCGTCTTCGCTTCCGCCGTTCTCCAGACGGGCGAGCCGCGGCGGCCGCGGATCTCGACAGGGCCATCAACCGGTTGACCGTGATCGGCGCCGCGCGCGATCTCGGCCTCGCCTGTCTCGAACGCGCGCTGCAGGCGGGCAGCGAGCCCGCCGGATCGGCCGCACACTGGCTCGCCCGTGCCAAGTCGCACCTCGCCAGCTCGGGCGGGCCGCGCGATCTGCGGGCACTGCGCAGCGCCTGCGACGCCCTCGAGCAGCGCCTCTCGCCCCCGGCGGAGCTGGCCACCGACGGGACCGCGGTCGGACGGCTCGCCGTCGCCACCCGCGAGCTTTCGGCGATCGAGGAGCACGAAGATCTGCTCGCGGCGATCCCGCGGCTCGCGCTGGTTGCTTGTCCCGGGACGGGCGCCCATCTCGTGCGTGTTCGTCGGGACGCCCCTCCGGAGGTGCTGGCGACGAGCGGCGCGGAGATCTCCTTGCGCGGCGGAGCGCTCGCGCAGCGCGTCCTGCAAGCGCTCCCGAATCGCGGCTCCCCGGCGGTTTCCGATGGCACCTCGATGGCGATCCTCCCGGTCGGGAATGCGGAGGACGGTATGGCGCTGATCGTGGACCGCGTCTCGGCGATGCACCGGATCGGCGAGCAGGATCTCGAGCGGCTCGCCATCTACGCCTCGTTTGCCGCCGTCTTGCTGGTGCGCGCGAGCTCGCGAGCGGCGGTGCGGGAGGCCACGGCGCGCGCTTCCGCCACGCTCGCCGCCATCCGCGACCCCGCTGTCGTGACCGACGAGCGCGGAACGGTGCGCGCCCTCAATTCCGCCGCCGCCGCCGCGATGGGCGTCAAGCGCGAGGAGGCGGTCGGACGCAGATTCGACGAGCTGCCCGGTCTGTCTCCGCTGGCGGTCGCGCTCGACGGCTTTCCCAGAACGGTGGAGATGGTGCCGCTTCCGCGTGGCGACGTGATGATGCGGCCCCACGCCTACGAGGGCGGAATGGTGCTGACGCTCCGCAATGCCGCGAGCGCGCAGACCATCGACAAGCGCGCCGCGCCGTCTTTCGCGCGTTTCACCTTCGAACATCTGATCGGACAGGATCCCGCGTTCGTGGAGGTCGCCGAGCTCGCGCGCAGGGCGGCGGCTTCCGATCTTCCCATCCTCATCACCGGCGAGAGCGGGACCGGCAAGGAGCTGCTCGCCCAGGCAATCCACAACGTGTCCGAGCGCGAGGCCGCCCCGTTCGTCGGCGTCAACGTCACTGCCATTCCCCGCGAGCTCGT
Organism: Myxococcales bacterium; assembly: GCA_045802855.1. Taxonomy (GTDB): domain Bacteria; phylum Myxococcota; class Myxococcia; order Myxococcales; family 40CM-4-68-19; genus VBKO01. Next base: position 11,297 of record JBJMQD010000020.1, read on the forward strand.
GGAAAGCGAGCTGTTCGGCTACGAGGCGGGCACCTTCACCGGAGCTCGCACCGGCGGCATGCCAGGCAAATTCGAGCTTGCAGGGCGCGGGACGTTGCTGCTCGACGAGATCGGCGACATGCCGATCGAGACGCAGGCGAAGCTGCTGCGCGTGCTGCAGGAGAAGATCGTGCACCGGATCGGCTCCGCCGCCGCGGTCCCGGTGCGCGCGCGGGTGATCGCGACCACCCATCGCGACCTCGCGCAAGCGGTCGGCGACGGCGGGTTCCGTCTCGATCTGTATCACCGGCTCCGGGTGCTCCACCTGCACATTCCGCCGCTTCGGGAGCGCAAGCGCGACATCCGGCCCATCGCCGAGCACCAGCTCAAGCTCTACGCGGAGAGCGCCCGGCGAGGGCCCATCCGGTTGTCGCCGGTCACCGCCGCAGCGCTCGAGGCGTACGACTGGCCCGGGAACGTCCGCGAGCTCTGCAACGTCATCGAGAGCGAGGCGAGCCAGCTCCTTCCTGGCGAGGACGTCATCTCGCGGGTCCCGCGCGCCCTTTTGCACATCGGCATCGAGGCGGTGGAGCGCGCTCCCGCCGGTCCGGTCCTGCCTCTCGAGGAAGTGGAGCGCCGCGCTTGCGTCGATGCGCTGCGGTACTTCGCCGGAAACGTGGCGAGGGCCGCCCGGGCGCTGGGGCTCGCCAAAACGACGCTTTATAGCAAGATGAAGAAGTACGGAATCGAGGCCGCCGACACGGCCGCCGTGGATACTAGCGAAGCTGCAAAAGCGAGCATTACCAAAATTTGATGTAGTAAGTGTCCGCCGTTCGTCGCAATTCGACCTACCGATTCGAAACCCAGTCCAAAATCTAGACTGGGAATTGTCCTTCTGAAGATTCCCGTATGATCACGCGGGCCTCCGCCCGACAGGACTGGATGGCCCTCCTGTCCGTCCACTGTCCCCACTTCTTTGCACAGACACAGTTCCAGTAATGACGAGTAGTTGCGTGCGGCACGACGGGTGCAATGCCGCCCCCTGTACAAATTTAGGGCGGCGCTGAACGCCGCTTCTAGGGGGGCAGTACACATGTCAAAGAATAAATTTACCCGGCGCGACCTTATCAAGGTCGGCGCGATGGGCGGAGCCGCGACCGTAATCGGCAAGGGCGCGCGGGCGCAGACCGCGGCCTGCATCGACAGCACGCCGATTCCGATTGGCGAGATCGCCTTCACCGGCTGTGGCGTCGGCGTCGAGCCGTTCGCCACCAGCCCTTTCATCACCCAGCCGTTCACCCAGGACCTGGTGATCCCGGAGGCTCTACGTCCGGGTTGGAACGACGGCCAGGGCGGCCTCGTCACCAACCCGGACGATCCGCGCGCTTGGACCGTTCGCAAGTCGCAGTACGGCGCGGGCAAGCTCAGTCCGGGCCCCGAGGCGGGACACCAGGACGCGCTCGGCGATCGTCCGGGCGGACACGCGGAGCTCGGCTGGGGCATCCCCAACGCCGGCACGCACCAGCAGTGGGTTCGTGGCACGGGCGTCGGCGGCGTCACGCTGAACATGCCGGATCCGATCCTGTTCCACATCCGCGTGCAGGTGAACTCGCACGCGTTTACCAACTCGCCCGTCGTTCCGATCGC
>JBJMQD010000085.1:0-4763 GCA_045802855.1 Myxococcales bacterium
CGGAGGCCGCAGGCCGGAGCATACGATCCGGAGGGAAGCGTGACGGCGCTCCTCGCCATCCTGCTCGCCGCGCGGGTGCTGGAGCTGGGCCCTACGCGCGCGCAGCGCGAATCGGCGGCGACGTCGCTCGACTTCTCCTTCGCCGCGCGAGCCGACGAGGAGCTGACGGGCGCGACCGTGCACCTCACCCTCGAGCGGATTACGAGCGTCGAAGTCCTCGTCAACGACGAGCCCGTCGCGGTGCTCTCGGACGTGAGCGGCGCTCGCGAAATTCCCGTGCCGAAGGAGCTTCTCGCTGATCGCAACTCGCTCGGTCTGCGGTTGCAGGACGCGAAAGGCACGTGCGTCGCGCGGCCCGGCGCATGGCGCGGATTGCAGAAGGTCGCCGTCGCGCTCGATGCCGACCCGACGCCGCTGCCCGACGATCTCGCGCTCCTCCCGCTCCCCTTCTTCGATCGCGGCTACGACTCTGACGCGAAGGTTCCCATCGCCTTCGCGTCGGCAGACGAGGCACCGCTCGCCGCGCTCGCCGCAAGCTGGTTTGCGGTGGACGCTCCGATCCCGCTCACCTTCGAGGCGCACCTCGGATCCCTGCCGGATTCTCGTGCGGTCGTGCTCGTCGCCTCCGCATCGGAAGCGTCGCGATACGGCCTGCCAGCGCCGAACGGACCCTCGGTGCGGATGATCGACCATCCGCTCCATCCGGGCTCGAACGTGAAGCTGGTCGTGATCGCCGGACGCAATCGAGCGGAGCTATCGGGTGCGATACAGGCGCTCGCCGCCCGTACCAGGCGGCTCGCCGGCCCTGAGGTGAAGCTACTGCCCACGGCGACGAAACCGATAGCCGATCCGCCGCGGTGGGTGGGAACCGGACGCGAGGTTCCGTTCTCCGCCTATCCCGGCGAGCACGAGCTTTCCCACGAGGGAAGCGCGCCGGCGACGCTGTCGCTCCGTTTCCGGGTGGCGCCGGATTTGTGGCTCTGGCCGGCCGATTTCGTCGCCCTCGACCTGGGCTGGCGCACGCGAGGATCGCCTCGGCCCCGCCTCGACGTGGAGATGAACGGCAATTTCGTCGCCACGCTGCCGGACAAGGCCGAGGGCCGTGCCCGGCTGCGCATCCCGCGCGAGCATCTGCGCGGATTCAACGAGCTTCTCGTCCACGTCCACTATCCGGATCCGGATCCGTGTGGCGTCGCCTCTCCCCAGGGCGATCCGCCGCGGGTCGAGATCGCACCAGACTCCGTCCTGCACGTCGAAGGCGCGCAGCACTTCTCCATGCTCCCGGACCTGTCGCTCTTCGCGTTCGACGGATGGCCCTTCACGCGCGCGGCGGATTTGTCCGGGACCGCGGTCGTCCTGCCGGACCGTCCTTCGCCGGCGGAGTTGGGGACCGCGTTCTCGATGATCGCCCGCATGGCGCAGGTGACCGGGAGCGTCGGGACCGGGGTGACGCTCCTCGCGGCCTCGACGGCGACCGACGAGGATCTGGCGAATCGCGACGTCCTGGTCGTCGGCACGCCGGGCGACAATGCCGTGGTTGCGCGCTGGGCCGATCGCCTGCCGCTGCGCTTCGAGAACGGCAGGGCGCGGGTGCGTCGGCCGCCGATCTCCCTCGACCTCCTGGGCGGAATCGGCCCCCTCCTCGACGAGCGGCGCGCGAACGACCTGCTCTCGCAATCGCGAGACGTCGCGGCAATCGCGGCCATCGAGTCGCCCGTCACGAAGGGTCGCAGCGTCGTCGCCGTGACCGCTCTCGACCCGGATCACATCCCGCCGTTCAGCGCCTTTCTCGGCTACGCGAAGGCGCGCACCCGGGCGGGAGATCTGCTGCTTGTGGCCGGCGAGCAGCGCGCCATGTTCCGCGTGGGAGGATGGTTCGGGCTCGGACGGCTCGACAAGTGGACGGAGGTGCGCTGGTTCTTCGCCTCGCACTTCCTGGTCCTCGTCCCGGTCGCGTTCGCGGGCGCATTTGCGTTCGCGTTCGATGCCCGGCGTTTCCTCGCGCGCAAGAGGAAGCGGCGCCTCGCGGAAGGAGGCCCTGCTTGAGCGCGCTTCTCGCCGCGGCCGCCGTGCTCTGCTCGCAACCGTGGCCGCAATTCACCGGGTACGTGTCCGGCTTCGTCTCGCAGGACGGGCGGGTCATCGAGCGCACCGCGAACGACAGGACCACCTCGGAAGGACAGGCGTACGCGCTCTTCTTCGCGCTCGCCGCGAACGAGCGCGATCTGTTCGCACGTCTCCTGCGCTGGACGGAGCAGAACCTCGGCGATCTCGGGACCCGGCTGCCGGCCTGGAACTGGGGAAAGCGGCGCGACGGCTCGTGGGGAATCGTCGACCAGAACTCGGCCAGCGACGCCGATCTGTGGATCGCCTATGCGCTCCTCGAGGCGGGAAGGCTGTGGGGCGAGGAGCGCTATTCCGCTCTGGGCCGCCGCGTGCTCGAGAACGTCAAGGCCCGCGAGGTGGTCGTCATCCGCGGGCTCGGGCCGATGCTCCTTCCGGGCCCGAAAGGATTCGCGACCCGCGGCGGTTTCCGGCTGAACCCGAGCTACGAGCCGCCGCAGCTTCTCCGTCGCTTCGCCGCCGACGATCCGGCCGGACCGTGGAACGCGATCCTCGAAAGCACGATCCGCATGCTCCGCGAGACGGCGCCGCGCGGGGCGATCGCGGACTGGGTCTTCTTCGGCCCCTCTCGCGGTTTCGCGACCGATCCGGTGAAGGGCAGGGTGGGAAGCTACGACGCCATCCGGACGTATCTCTGGCTGGGGATGCTGCCCGAAGGCGATGCCGGACTGCGCTCGCTCGCGCCGGCGCTGCTTCGCGCCTTCTCGGAAACGGGTGTCGTCCCGGAGCGGATCGATGTCGAGTCGCTGCACGCGAGCGGGCGCGCTCCGGTCGGATTCTCGGCTGCTCTCCTGCCGCTCGCCCGGGCGCAGCGCGACTCGCGTGCTTCCGACGCCCTTCTGAAGAGCGTCGCGAGCGAGCCTGCGGGCACATATTACGACCAAAATCTCATGTTGTTCGGTCATGGATTCGTCGAAGGCCGATTCCGCTTCGCGGCGGATGGCCGGCTCGTCCCCTCCTGGGAGTCGCCATGCGCCCGCTGATCTGCATCCTGCTCGTGGCCTCCGCCGCCCTTGCGCAAGACGCTGCCGCGCCGCTCGCGCGCAACGCCTGGTACTGGCAGGCGCGCGCTCGCAGCGACAAGGCGGAGGAAGCCTGGAAGAACGTTCTCAAGGTTGCACCCGAGAATGCGGAAGCGCTCGCCGCGCTGGGCGGATTCGCGGCGCGGAGCGGGCGGCTCGACGAGGCGCGTTCGTATCTGGCGCGGCTCGTGAAGGCGAATCCCAAGCATCCGGAAGTGGCGGTGCTGCAGCGGGAAGTTACGCTGGGGCCGCGGTTCGGACCGATGCTCATCGCCGCTCGCAAGCTCGTGCACGAAGGAAAGCACGCGCAGGGCGCCGCGAAATATGCGGAGCTGTTCGGCGAGGCGGGTCCGCCCGGCGATCTCGCGCTCGAGTACTACCAGACGCTCGCCGGCGTCTCCGGAGGCTGGCAGCGGGCGCGCGAAGGCCTCACGAAGATCGTCAAGCGCGCGCAAGGCGAGCCCCGCTTCCAGCTCGAGCTGGGGAAGATCCTCACCTATCGCGAGCAGACGCGCCGCGAAGGGATCGAGATGCTCGCCGCGGTGGCGCGCGATCCTTCGGTAGGCAAGGACGCCGCCACCGCCTGGCGCGAGGCGCTGCTCTGGCTGCCGCCGGACGACGCCGCGATTCCGCTCCTGCGCGCCTACCAGCGGACGCATCCGGCGGACGTGGAGATCGGCCGGCGGATCGAGCGAGGCAAGCACGCCTCCGCGCTCAAGGCGGGCTTCGCGGCGCTCGATCGCGGCGACACCGCGGAAGCGGAGCGCATCTTCCGCGCCTACGGCGACGATCCGGACGCGAAGCGCGGTCTTTCGATCCTGGCGGAGCGGCGCACCTCGCAGCAGAAGCAGAAGGGATTCTCGGCGCTGAAGCGAGGCGACGTCGCCGGTGCCGACGAGATGTTCCGCTCGGCGGGCAAAGACGCAGACGCGAAGCTCGGCCTCGCGCTCGTCGCCCAGCGCGAAGCGCTGGCAGCCCAGCAGGAAGGCGACTTCGCCCGTGCTCGCGAATTGCTCGAGCGCGCCCGCAAGCTCGCTCCGAAGCATCGCGAGATCTGGGAAGCGCCGCTGCGCGGTGTCGCCTTCTGGAGCCTCTTGCACGACGCGAAGCTCGCCCATGACGCCGGAAGGGAAGACGAGTCGGAGGCGAAGCTGCTCGAGGCACTATCCAGCGCCCCGAACGAGGAGAAGTGGCACGCGCAGCTCGAGCTGGGGAATTCGGCGCTCCGCCGGGGGCGGCGGGCGAGCGCGGAGTCGCGCTTCCGCGAAGTGCTGCGCGAGGTGCCCGATCAACCGGATGCGCTGCGCGCAGTGGTCGGCATTCTCGCCGGCGCGTCGCGGTTCCAGGAAGCGGCGGCGCTCAACGAGCGGCTCTTGCGCGTCGCTCCGCAGCTCGCCATGAAGCAGGGATGGCTGCGTGCGGAGGTCCTTCGCGCGGCGGCTTCGAAGAGCCGTGCTGCGCATGCTTTCGAAGATGCCCGGAAGACGCTGGTCGAGGCGCGGGCGGCGGACCCGGGCGACATCTGGGTGCTGCACGATCTCGCCAATCTGCTGCTCGAGATGGGCTCGGTTGCCGAGGCGCAGCCCCTCGTCGCCGAGCTATTGCACGACGCGCCGC
>JBJMQD010000247.1:0-6584 GCA_045802855.1 Myxococcales bacterium
CTCCGAAGTCTTCCGCCATGGTGATCTGGACCTCGTCGATATAGTTGCGATTCCAGATCGGTTCCAGGAACGAATTTGCGAATCGGAAGAAGACGAGGTTCTGGACGGTGCCCTTTCCCAGATAATGATCGATGCGGAAGATGTCCTTCTCCGCGAAATGCTGGTGCAGCATGCCGTTCAGCGCCCGGGCCGTCTCCCGATCGCTCCCGAAGGGTTTCTCGATGACGAGCCGTGCCCCGTCCACGATTCCGGCACGGGCGAGCTGCCCGGCGACGAGCCCGAACAGCCCCTGCGGGATGGCCATGTAGTGCACCGCGCGGCGCGCACTGCCGAGCGCCCGTTTCAATTCGGCGAAGGTTCTGGGGTCCTCGTAGTCGCCGTCGACGTACCGCAAGAGCTGGAGCATCCGCTCGAAGGCGCGCTCGTCGATGCCGCCGTTCTTCTCGAGGCTCTCCTTGGCGCGCCCCCTGAGCTGCTCCAGGTTCCAGCCCTGCTTCGCGACCCCGATGATCGGCACGTCGAGAACGCCGCGCCGGATCATCCCCTGCAGCGAGGGAAAGATCTTCTTGTAGGCGAGATCTCCGGTGGCCCCGTAGAAGACGAGCGCGTCGGACTTCACGACTTCTTCTCCTGGTGACCGCCGAAGGCGTGGCGCATGGCCGAGAGCACGCGGTTCGCGAAGTCGGCCTCGCCTCGCGAGGTGAACCGCTCGTACAGCGCGGCGGTGAGGACGGGCGACGGGACACCCTCGTCGATGGCGGCGTGGATGGTCCATCGCCCCTCGCCAGAGTCGGAGACGCGGCCGGCGAAGCGCTCGAGCTTCGGATCGCCGAGGAGCTCTCCCGCGGTGAGGTCGAGGAGCCACGATCCGACGACGCTCCCGCGTCGCCAGAGCTCCACCACGTCGACCAGGTTCAAGTCGTACTGGTAATGCTCCGGATCCCGCAGCGGAGTCGTCTCGGCGTCGACGTCGTGCCGCCGCTTTCCCACCGAGGCGCCGCGCAAGATGTTGAGCCCTTCGGCATACGCCGCCATGAGCCCGTACTCGATCCCGTTATGGACCATCTTGACGAAGTGCCCCGCGCCGTTCGGACCACAGTGCAGGTAACCCTGCTCGGCGGTGCCGGTCGTCCTTTCGCGCCCGGGCGTGCGGGGCGCGGCCCCGATGCCGGGAGCGAGGGCGGCGAAGATCGGATCGAGGCGATTCACGATCTCGGTCTCGCCACCAATCATCTGGCAGTAGCCGCGCTCGACCCCCCACACGCCGCCGCTCGTGCCCACGTCGACGTAGTGGATCCCTTCCGCCCGCAACTCCTTCGCCCGGCGGATGTCGTCGACGTAATAGGAGTTCCCTCCGTCGATGAGGATGTCGCCCTCCTCTACCAGCGGAAGCAGGTCGGAGACCATGCCGTCGACGATCGCCGCGGGGATCATCATCCAGATGGCGCGCGGCGTGCGCAGCTTGCGCACGAAGTCCTGTAGCGAGGTCGATCCGACCGCTTTGTCGCGGGCCAGCTCTTCCACCGTCTTCGGCGACCTGTCGAAGACCACGCACTCGTGCCCCGCCCTGACCAGCCGGCGCACCATGTTGGCGCCCATCCGGCCGAGACCGATCATCCCCATCTGCATGGACTCTGCTCCCGTTTACGGCTTTGCCTTCAGCTTCCGGCACTGGGAAGGCCGGATGGTAGCGGAGGCGCGGCGAGCGGAAGATGGGACCTTGGACCAACCAGGGCCCCACGCAGCGCCGGCCTTTTTCGCCAGCGGCCGCGTGGGACCCGGGACGCGAAGTTCGATCGACTACAGCGCCGCGCCGAAGACCGCGGTCGCCCCCAGGGCGGCTCCGGTCACCGGATCGAGGCGCAGGGCGAGGTGCGCCGTCGCGGTCCTCGTCGCCGTGCCCGGAGCGTTGCCCGGAGCGTCGAGGGCCGCGGAGACGTCAACGCTGTCCGAAGCCGCGAGCGGACGGATGAGGACCGCCTCCCCCGAACCCGACAGCAACGGCCCCGTGGCGCCGCGAGCGACGACGTTGTTCAGGTGGACGGATACGATGACGCTGGGAGCGCCGCCGAACTCGTCCAGCACGAGGGTGGTCTCGACGGTCGCGGTTCCGCTGAAAGCGGCGCCCCCGGCGGTGCCGGAGACGGGTACGACGATCGAGTTGGTGGCGGCGTGGGCCTGGCCGCCGAGGAAGAGCGCACAGCCCGCCGCGAGCGCGGCGAGCGTGAGGAACGAACGATGGGACGATTTCACTCGGTTTCCCCCTTTGGGTATTACCGGTCCGGGAGTCGAGCCGAAGGGCGCGACACCGGATCGGGACGCGTTGTCGTAATGCTACGCGATCGTAACAGATCCCTCGGACGCGGGGGTTGATATCGATCAAGTGCCCGGGAACACTTGGTTTTGCGTCACCACAGGACTTTTGCATTCAGACGATCGTCCACGGAGTCACGTTCATTTGGCATCGCGCGTCGAGGCTCCGCCTCCCGCCGACCGTTGACCTCTGCGCCAAGCAGCGCAATCGGGGCAACTTGACGGCGACGGAGACAATCCGCGACGCTGCGACGGCCGGAAAGCCGGGCGCGCATGACGAAAATCGATCCGCGGTACGACGATCTGCCGGCACGCGAGCGCGCCGGGCGCCGCATCCTTGCCGTCACCGAGGAAGAGCTGCAGCGGATCATCCTCGATATCCACGACGGTCCCGTGCAGAAGCTCTTCGCGGCCCTCTCGCAGATCGAGCTGCTCGGCCGTCTCGACGTTCGCGCGGAACCCGGGACCTTCGCGCTCGCCTCCGGTTTGCAGAATCTCGCACGGCTTCTGGAAGGTTCGCTCGCCGAGATCAGAAGCGGGCTCGGTACCTTCCGGCCTCCCGGTTTCCGGCACCGTCCGCTCGTCTCGGTGCTGCGAGGTCTGGTGATGCAGCACGAGGCGTCGACCGGCGTGCGCGTCGAGCTGACCGTGGAAGGGGAGGTCCCCTCCGTCGGCGTTCCCGTGAAAATCGCCCTCTACCGCATCCTCCAGGAAGCGCTGTCCAACGCGACTCGCCACGCGGAGGTGGACAGGCTCGAGATCCACCTGAGGGGAGAGGACGGCTGGGTCGTCCTGCGGGTGAGCGACGCGGGACGCGGATTCGATCCGCCTCCGCTCGAAGGGCCGCTCGCGACGGAGCGGGAGGAGCACATCGGCCTGCGCGGAATGCGCGATCGCGCGGAGCTGGTCGCAGGACGTTTCAGACTGACCAGCCGTCCCGGCGAAGGCACGCGCATCGAGGTGCGGGTGCCCGGCGATGGCTAGTCCTCCCGAGATCGAACATCCCACCCGCATCGTGCTGGCGGACGATCACGAGCTCGTTCTCGAGGGGCTGCGCGGGCTCCTCCAGGGCGAGCCCGATCTCCAGGTGGTGGCCACCGCGACCGACGGCGAGCGGCTGATGGAAACCGTGCGCCGTCTCAAGCCGGACCTGGCGGTCCTCGATCTGCAGATGCCCACCAAGGATGGCCGCACCTGCCTCGAGGAGATCCGCCGCGAAGGGCTTCCCTTGAAGGTGCTGGTCCTGACCGCATTCGGCGACGGCGAGTCGCTGCAGCTTGCCTGGGAGCAGGAGGCGGACGGCTTCGCGCTCAAGACGGATCCGCCTCGCCAGACCGTCGCCGCCATCCGCAACGTCGCGCACGGCCACCTGGTGTTTCCCAGCGCGGCGCGCGGGCGCCGCGGATCGACCGCCTCCCCGGCGGACCCGCTGGGCAGCCTCTCGGAACGCGAGAGCGAGTTTCTCGCGCTGGTCGCCGAAGGACTTACGAATACCCGCATCGCCGAGCGGCTTTCGGTAAGCGAGCACACGGTGAAGTTCCATTTGCAGAACATCTTCCAGAAGCTCGGCGTGGCCAATCGCACCGAGGCGGCCCGGCTCTTCCTGCAGCGGCAGCTCGGCCGATGAAGCCCGTCCTTCGTGCAGGGCCGGACTAGCCGATCGAGTAGCGCGCGCCAGAAATTCAGCGAGCCCGCCCTGCCCTTCCTTCCGTTCCGTCGTAAACGGCCGCCCGCTAACGTCGAGCTTCCCTCGGGGCGTCATCCCATACCCGGAGAAAGGTCGCGACATGGCGAAAATGACGGCTGCGGAAGCGGCGGTGCGCGTCTTGGAAAGCGAAGGCGTCGAGGTCGCGTTCGGGGTTCCCGGCGCGGCGATCCTGCCGTTCTACCAGGCGATGCGATCGAGCCGGATCCGGCACGTGCTGGTGCGCCACGAGGAGGGCGCGACCCACGCCGCGGAGGGCTACACCCGGGCCGCCAAGGATCGGATCGGCGTCGCCGTCGGCACCTCGGGCCCGGCGGGGACGAACATGGTCACGGGCCTCTACTCGGCGATCGCGGACAGCTGCCCGATCCTCTGCATCACCGGACAGGCGCCCAGGGCCAAGCTGCACAAAGAAGACTTCCAGGCCATCGACGTTCCTGCCATCGTCCGCCCGGTTACCAAATGGACGACGACGGTAATGGAGCCCGCGCAAGTTCCGCGGGCGGTCCGGCAGGCCTTTCACGTGATGCGTTCCGGGCGCCCCGGGCCGGTGCTGCTCGACTTGCCGCTCGACGTGCAGAAGGGTGTTATCGAGTTCGACCCCGAGTCGGACTTCCCGCTCGATGTCTTCAAGCCGCGCCCGAACCCGAACCAGATCGAGAAGGCGCTCGATTTGCTGGCAAGCGCTCAGCGGCCCATCCTCATGGCGGGCGGCGGCGTAATTTCCGCCGACGCATCCGCATTGCTCGTCCAGCTTGCCGAGCTGACCGACACGCCGGTGATTCCGACGCTGATGGGCTGGGGCGCGATCCCCGACGACCACCCGTTGAACGCCGGCCTGATGGGTTTGCAAACGCAAACGCGCTACGGCAACGCCACCTTCTTGCGCAGCGATTTCGTCCTCGGAATCGGCAACCGCTGGGCGAACCGGCTCACCGGCTCGGTCGAGGTCTTCGCCAAGGACCGCAAGTTTGTACATGTGGACATCGAGCCGATGCAGATCGGCCGCGTGTTCTGCCCGGACCTCGGCATCGTCTCCGACGCCAAGATCGCGCTGGAGATGTTCGTGGCGGCGGCGCGCGAGCGCGCGCGGCGGGGCGGGCTGCCGGTGCGCACCGCCTGGGTTTCCGAGGTACGAGAGCGCAAGGCCGTCCTGCATCGCCGCACCGATTTCGATAACGTTCCCATCAAGCCGCAGCGGGTATTCCAGGAGGTCAACCGGGTCTTCGGCGACGAAACGCGATTCGTCACCGCCATCGGGCTCTACCAGATCGCCTCCGGGCAGTTCCAGCGCATCAACCGGCCCCGCCACTACCTCGTCTGCGGCCAGGCCGGACCTCTCGGCTGGGAAGTCCCCGCTTGCATCGGCGCCAAGCTCGCCGACCCGGACACGGAAGTGGTGGGAATCGTCGGCGACTATTCCTTCCAGTTCCTCATCGAGGAGCTGGCGGTGGCCGCGCAGTACAACGTGCCGTTCGTCGTCGTGCTCCTCAACAACGCCTATCTGGGCCTCATCCGCCAGGCCGAGCGCGGCTACCAGATGGACTACGAAGTCCAGCTCGGCTTCAACAACGTGAACGCGCCCGCGATCGGCGAGTACGGGGTCGATCACGTGAAGGCGGCGGAGTCGCTCGGCTGCCTCGCGATGCGCGTCTTCAAGCCGGACGAGCTCGCCCCCGCCTTCGAAAAGGCTCGCGCGCTCTCGCGAGCGAATCGCCTCCCGGTCATCGTGGAGGTGATCACCGAGCGAGCCACCAACATCGCCATGGGCCCGGAGATCGATCAGATCACCGAGTTCGAGGAAACCGTCGACCGCAAGCCTTGACGCGTCAGCCGGGCAACGGAGACCGGACGAGGAGGACGAAGAATCCGCTCCCGATTCGCGGGTACAGCTCAAAGGGGCGGGACGCCACGCCGAGGTCGAACTCGGGACCGATGTTGCCTGAGTGGTCCACCCACTGCCCTGTCGATCGCCGCTACGGATCGCCGTCCTGCGAACGCCAAGAAGCACTCGGCACGGGCGGCACGACGCTCTCCGTTGCGCCGCTGCAGATCGTGCTCGTCAAGCTGATTTAGCTGTGCCCACCGCCATTGGCGGCTGTGGTACAAGCGACTCGGTCGCCGAGCGGCCCCGCGACCGTGGGGGCCTCGCATGCCGCTGGGCGACGAGCAATGGATCCGGTGGGTGGACCGACGTAAACACAAGCCGCTCCCGAGGCACGATCGGGCTCAAACCATCGAAGACACACGGGGCGATGCGGATTCGCGCTACTTTCCCGGCATCGATGTCGCGGCCGTTGAGCGCGAGGCAGCGAGCCACGGAACGGTCGTTCCTTCCGGCAAGGAAGCAACGATGTATAAGGTCTTTCGATTCGACGCGCCCATCGGCGCTTCGCAGGGAGCGGAAACCGACTGCGTTCGCGTCGAGAGCACGAATGGCGATTTTCATGGGTTCCCCATCGCCCACGGCCGCTACATCGCGTATCTTAGGAAGGCTGAACGGGGAGATGGCCGGTGAGACCTGAGCTTCCAAGCGGTTGGCGCTACACTGGGGAGTTGCCTGACT
>JBJMQD010000301.1:0-10617 GCA_045802855.1 Myxococcales bacterium
TATACGCGCGGCGTGCCTCGATCGGGCCGAGGCGCGGGAGCTCTTTGGCCTGCTCCGCCGAGCGGAGGCGGTCTTCGGACATCCCATCGAGATCGAGTGGGTCCTCGGCGAGGCTGGCTTCCAGCTCGTCCAGGCGCGACCGCTCGTACTTGATACGGCCGATATAGTCGAGCCGGAGCCCGCGCCCGCGCCCGCGCCCGCCGGCCGCACGGTCCGCGGTCAGCCCGCCGGCGTCGGTCGCGCCTCCGGGCGGGCCTGTGTGGTCCGTTGCGAATGCGAGCTCGGCCGCGTCGCCCCGGGGGACGTTCTCGTCACTCGCGTCGCGGGCCCCGGCTTGAGCCACGTGCTTCCCACGGTCGCCGCGGTGGTGACCGAGCTCGGCGGCAGCACCTCGCACCTCGCCTCGCTCGCCCGCGAGCGCAAGATCCCCATGGTCCTCGGCGCTCCCGAAGCGACCTTGCGCATCCCGGACGGCGTCGAAATCGAAGTCGACGGAGTCCGCGGCATCGCGCGCTGGCAAAGGAGACCCCGTGCCTTCCAAAGCGAAGGTGGTCCTGACGGACTACGTGTGGGACTCGCTGGACGTGGAACGGAAGGCGCTGGAAGGGATCGCGGATCTCGTCGCCCTGCAGACGAAGAAGCCCGATGAGTTCCTCGCCGAAGCCCGCGATTGCGACGCGCTCCTCAACACGTATGCCGGGCCCATCACGGGCGAGGTGATGGCGCAGATGCCACGGTGCAAGATCATCGCGCGCTACGGGATCGGCGTGGACACCATCGACCTGGACGCCGCCACCGCGGCGGGCATCATCGTGACGAACAACCCCACCTACTGCGTCGAGGAGGTTGCCGATCACACCATGGCGCTCCTCCTCGCCTGCGCACGAAAAGTCGTGTTCTTCGACCGCATGGTCCGCTCGGGAGGGTGGGCGGTCCCGCCCGGAAAGCCCATCTTTCGTCTCGCGGGCCGCACGCTCGGGATCGTGGGGTTCGGGCGCATCGGGAAGCAGGTCGCGCTGCGCGCGGGCGCATTTGGAATGCGGGTCCTCTGGTTCGATCCGTATCTGGACATCGAGGGCACCGATTTGCAAACGCTGCTGCGGGAGTCGGATTTCGTCTCGCTGCATTTGCCGCTGACGCCACAGACGCGCATGCTCATCGGCGAAGCCGAGCTTCGCCAGATGAAGCGGACCGCTTACGTCGTGAACTGTTCGCGGGGGCCCGTCGTGGCGACGGCCGCGCTGGTCCGCGCGCTCGACGAAGGATGGATCGCGGGCTGCGCCATCGACACGACCGATCCGGAGCCCCTCCCCGACCCCCATCCGCTCCGCGGGCGGGAGAACGTGATCCTCCAGCCGCACGTCGCCTGGTACAGCGAGGAGGCGATGCGCGGATTGCAAGCGGGGGCGCCTTCGGAAGTCCGCCGGGTGCTCACGCGCACCTGGCCCGTCAACGTCGTCAATGGAGCCGTCAAGGAACGAAACCGCGCCGGGTTGTAGGAGGAGGGACATCATGGATCGACTGTTCGCCCGCGCAGCCGCGCTGGTTCTTTTAGCCTCGCTTTCCGCGGCAGCACAGGAGCCGCTCAAGATCGGGTTCAGCATGAGCCTCACCGGTCCGCTGGGCGGAAACGGCAGGGCCGCGCTCCTCGCCATGCAGATGTGGGCCGAGGACGTGAACAAGAACGGCGGCCTGCTCGGGCGCCCGGTGAAGTTCGTCTACTACGACGACCAGACGAACCCCGCCAACGTCCCGGGCCTGTACACGAAGCTCCTCGACGTCGACAAAGTGGACCTGATCGTCTCGAGCTACGGGACGAACGTCATCGCTCCCGCGATCCCCATCGCGATGCAGCGGAAGATGTGCTTCATGACGCTCTTCGGGACGAACCCGAACGGCCGGTTCAAGTACGACAAGTACTTCCAGATCATGCCCAACGGCCCCGAGCCGGCGGTCGGCCTCACCAAGGGCTTCTTCGACGTCGCCATGACCATGAACCCGAAGCCGAAGACGGTCGCGCTGGTGGGCGCGGACGCGGAGTATCCCCACGCGGCGCTGGAGGGCGCGCGCAAGAACCTCGGCGAGGCGGGGCTCAAGATCGTCTACGACAAGACCTACCCGACCAATACCACCGACTTCACCCCCATCGTCCGGGCCATCCAGGCCACCAATCCGGACCTCGTCTTCGTGGCGTCGTACCCGCCTGATTCGGCGGGAATGATCCGCGCCGCCAACGAGGTGGGGCTCAAGGCCAGGCAATTCGGGGGCGCGATGATCGGGACGCAGTACGCCAGCCTCAAGACCCAGCTCGGACCGCTCCTCAACGGCATCGTCGCCTGGGAGACCTACGTGCCCGAGCCGACCATCAAATTCCCCGGCGTCGAGGAGTTCATCGCCCGCTACCAACCGGTCGCCGCCAAGGAGCAGCTCGACCCGCTCGGGTTCTACCTGCCCCCTTACGCGTACGCCATGATGCAGATCGTGGGCGAGGCGGTGCAGCGGGTGGGCAAGATCGACCAGGAGAAGATCGCCGACGACATCCACTCGCACGAGTTCCGCACCGTGGTGGGGAACGTGAAGTTCGCCAAGAACGGCGAGTGGGCCGAAGGGCGGCCGCTCTACGTGCAATACCGCGGAATCAAGAGCGGCGGCCTCGACGAGTGGAAGAAGCCGGGGCACGCGGTGGTGCTCTACCCCGCGCAGTGGAAGTCCGGAGAGCTCCTCTACCCGTACGACCAGAACCGCAAGTAAGTGCAAGGCGCGCTCTTCGCCAACGCGCTGGTCTCCGGAATCCTCCTCGCCGGCTTCTATGCCGCGGTGAGCGTCGGGATCGCCATCTCCTTCGGGATGCTCGACGTGGTGAACATCGCCCATCCGGGATTCATCCTCCTCGGGTCCTACGCGGCGTCGGTCGCGAACAGCGCGCTCGGCGCGGACCCGATCCTCACCGCCCTGGTGCTCGCGCCCGGGTTCTTCGCCCTCGGCGCGCTCCTCTATCGCCTCTATCACGCGAGCTTCGAGCGGCGCGGACGGGAACCGCTCCGGGGGCTCGCCTTCTTCTTCGGCATCCTCTTCGTCACCGAGGTGGGCCTCATCCTGGCCTTCGGCGTCGATTATCGATCGGTAGCCACCTCGTACATCGGCACCACCTGGCGGTTCGGCGCCGTGGACTTGCCGCTGCGGCTCTTCGTCCCCTTCGCGGTTTCGCTGGCGATGACCGCCGGGCTCCAGATCTTCCTGGCCCGAACCTTCTTCGGCCGCACCGTCCTCGCGGTGGGACAGGATCAGCTCGCCCTGCAGCTGATGGGCGTCGACCCGGTACGGGTGAAGCAGCTCGCCTTCGGCATCTCCATCGCCACCGCCGGCGTGGCAGGAGCGCTCCTCGTCATCATCCAGCCGGTCCAGCCGTCCCTCGGGCGCGAGTACATCGGCCTCGTCTTCGCCATTCCGGTGCTGGGCGGAATGGGAAGCATCGCAGGGACCATCGTCGGCGCCGCGGTCCTCGGTATCGCCACGTCCTTCACCGCGACGTTCTTCGGACCCTCGTGGGCGCCCGCCGTCTCCTTCGGCGTCCTGCTCCTCGCGCTCGCCTTCCGTCCCTCGGGGCTGTTCGGCCGGTGAGAACCCGCACTTTCACTCTCGGGTTCCTGGGCGCGACGCTGCTCTTCGCGGGGCTCGCCTCGGCGCTGGTGACCAACGAGTACTTCTTCTCGGCCGGGTACACGGTGCTGCAGTTCGTGGTGCTCGCCACCGCCTGGAACATCCTCGGCGGCTACACGGGCTACGTGAACTTCGGCTCGGCGGCCTTCTTCGCGCTCGGCGCGTATTCGAGCATCGCGCTCGATCGCTTCATGGGAGCGCCGATCGCGCTCGCCATTCTCGCCGGCGCCGTCGTCGCGGGGCTCGTCGGGCTCGGCATGGGCTACCTGACGCTGCGCCTTCGCGGCGTCTACTTCGCCATCGCCACCCTCGCGATGGCGGAGGTGCTCTTCACGCTGGTCGTCAACTGGGAGTACGTCGGAGGCGCGAGAGGCGCCTATGTCGTGCCGACCGAGGCGCCTCTCGGCTTCCGCAGCATGGGACGGCTCCTCTTCACCATCATGGCGCTGATGGCCGCGGGCTCGGTCGCCATTGCGCGGTTCGTGCAGATCTCCACCCTGGGGAGGGGCCTCGCCGCCATCCGCGACGACGAGGTGGCCGCGGAGTGCTCCGGCGTTCCCACCCTCCGGCTGAAGCTCATCTCCACGACGCTGTCCGGCGCCCTGATGGGAATGGCCGGCGCGACGTTCCCCTGGTTCCTCTCCTACGTCGAGCCGCACGGGGTCTTCAGTCTCTCGTACGCGGTGAACAGCATCGCCATGCCGCTCATCGGCGGCATGTACGACTGGTCGGGGCCGCTCGTCGGCGCGCTGCTCCTCGGCGGGCTGCAGCAGGTACTGCAAGTGAACGTCCCCGCGGACTGGAACCTCTTTCTCGTCGGCGCGCTGCTGGTGGTCTTCGTCATCGCCGCGCCGCACGGGATCATGGGCTTCTTGAGGCGGACGTGAGCGAGCCGCTCCTGGTCGCCCGCAAGGTGACGAAGCGCTTCGGAGGCTTCGTCGCCCTCGACGGCGTCGATCTGAGCGTCGCGGCCGGTGAGCGCCTCGGCCTCATCGGGCCCAACGGCTCGGGCAAGAGCACCTTCGCGAGCTGCCTCGCCGGGACGGTCCGGGGAGAGGGATCGATCCGATTCGACGGGCACGAGCTGGGGTCGCTTGCGCCCCACCGGCGCATCCGGCTGGGAATCGCGCGCAGCTTCCAGATCCCGCGCCCCTTCGCGAGCATGTCGGTCGTCGACAACCTGCGCGTCCCGCTCCTGTACGCGGCGCAGCGGCACCCGCTCTTGCAGCGCAGCCTGGGCCACGAGCGGGACGAGGCGCTGGCGATCCTCGGGCAGGTGGGCCTCGCGGAGAAGGCCGATCGCGCCTCGCGCGAGCTGACCCAGGTGGACATGCGCAAGCTCGAGCTCGCCCGGGCGATCGCCGCGCACCCGAAGCTCCTCGTCGCCGACGAGGCTCTCGCCGGCCTCTCGCCTTCGGAGGCGGACGAGATCCTCGCCATCCTCTTCGAGATGAAGTCCCGCGGCGTCGCGGTCATCTTGATTGAGCACATCATGCGCGCCGTCCTCCGCTTCTCGGAGCGGATCGCGGTGCTGGTGGCCGGTCACAAGATCGCGGACGGCCCGCCCGGAGTGGTGCTCCACGATCCCGAGGTGGAGAGGGCGTACCTTGGGCGGTAGCTTACGGATCGAGGGGCTCCGGGCGGGGTACGGAGGCGTGCACGTGCTGCACGGCCTCTCCCTTCGCGTCGCCGACGGCGAGACGGTCGCGCTCCTCGGCACCAACGGCAACGGCAAGAGCACCCTGATGAACGCGATCCTCGGGATCGTTCCTGCCGCCTCGGGCCGGATCATCGCCCGCATCGACGGCGTCGAGCACGACCTCGCGGGGCTTTCGCCGCAGCGCATCGTCCGGATGGGCATCGCGCTCGTCCCGGAGGGGCGCCACCTCTTCCCGCGGCAGACGGTCGAGGAGAACCTCCTCCTCGGCGCGCACCGTCCGGAGGCGCGGCGGAACATCGCCGACAACCTCCGGCTCTGCTTCGAGACCTTCCCCGTCCTCGAGAAGCGCCGGCGTCAGATCGCCGGCAGCCTGAGCGGCGGCGAGCAGCAGATGCTCGCCCTCGCCCGCGCGCTGATGACGGCGCCGAAGATCCTGCTCGTCGACGAGCCGTCCGTCGGACTCGCCCCGCTCCTCGTCTCGCAGATGATCGGAAAGATCGAGGAGCTGAAGCGCCGCTTCGGGCTCACCGTGCTGATGGCGGAGCAGAACCTCGCCCAGGCGATCCGCATCGCCGACCGCGGGTACGTGATCGTCCACGGCCGCATCGAGTTCGAGGGGCACTCGCGCGAGGAGCTTGCGGAGAACGATCTGGTCAAGCGGCTGTATCTCGGTCTTTGAGTTCTCTAAACTGAGGGCCTTCATGAAGCCAATCGAGCGGAGCACCTACTCGGCCATCGTCGACCGCCCGCCGCTGCACCTGCCCGCCGGCGTCCGCATCGTCGTATGGCCCATCCTCAACGTCGAGGTCTGGGAGATCGAGCGCCCGATGCCGCGCCAGGCGCTCACCGCGCCGACGGGCGTCCAGCTCACGCCCGACCTCCCCAACTGGGCCTGGCACGAGTACGGGATGCGGGTCGGCTTCTGGCGGATCCACGCGCTCCTCGAGCGGCTCCGCATCCGGCCCACGCTCTCGATCAATGCCAAGGTTTGCGAGAGCTATCCGCGCATCGCCGCCGCCGCGCGCGACGGCGGCTGGGAGCTCATGGGCCATTCCTTCGTGCAGATGCCCATGCACAAGGTGGAGAGCGAGCGGGACGCGATCCACAGGACGATGGACGTGCTCTCGAAATTTTCCGGCAGGCAGCCCGTCGGGTGGCTCGGGCCGGGGCTCACCGAATCGTTGCAAACGCCCGATCTGCTCGCCGAGGCCGGATTCAAGTACGTCGGCGACTGGGTCTACGACGACGAGCCCACCGAGATCGCCACCCGTCACGGCCCGCTCATCACCTTGCCGTATCCGATCGAGATCAACGACATTCCCATCCTTTCGCTGCAGCACCATCCGGGGGAGATGTTCGTGCGCCGCGGCTCCGACGCCTTCGACCGCCTCTACGCCGAGTCCACCAAGCGAGCGAAGTTCTTCTCCTTCGCCTTCCATCCCTACCTGAGCGGGGTGCCGCACCAGATCAAGTACCTCGAGCAACTCTTCGAATACGTCGCGCGGCACGAGGGCGTCGCCTTCTGGACCGGCGAGCAGATCCTCGATTGGTATCGCTCGAGCCGGTCTCACTAGATGGTCATCGACCTGCACGCACATTTCGTCCCCCGCGCCTTCCTCGAGACCCTCGAGAAGGACGGAGCGCCCTACGGCGCTTCGGTTCGCCGGGAGAAGGATCCGACGATGATCGTCGGAGGGCGCCCGTACGGGCCCATCACCCGCCACTACTACGAGACGAAGCCGCGCATCGCCGAGATGGACAAGGCGCGGGTCGACATGCAGGTGCTCTCGCTCTGCCCGCCGATGGTGTACTGGGCCGACCCTGCGCTCGGGGTTCCGCTCGCGCGAACTTTCAACGACGAGCTTGCGGCGGCCGTCGCGGACCGGCCCGAGCGCCTGGCCGGCCTCGCCACCGTGCCGCTCCAGGTCGTGGCCGAAGCCACCACCGAGCTGGAGCGGGCGATGGGCCTCGGGCTGCGAGGCGTCGCGATCGGCTCCAACGTGAACGGCAAGGACCTCGATGATCCGGACTTCCTGCCGTTCTTCGCAAAGGCCGAAAAGCTCCGCGCGCTCATCTTCATCCATCCCCTCGACGTCATCGGCGTGGAGCGGATCCGCTCGTACTACCTGCACAACGGACTCGGAAATCCGTTCGACACCGCGGTGGCCGCGGCGCGGCTCGCCATGGGCGGGATCCTCGACCGGTTCCCCCGGCTACAGCTATGCCTCGCCCACGCGGGCGGAGCGCTGCCGTATCTCGTGGGCCGGCTCGATCGCGTCTACAAGGTGCGCGACGAGGCGCGGGGAAAGGCCCGGAGAAAGCCCAGCGCGTACTTGCGACGGTTCCACTACGATACCGTTTTGCACAGCGAGCTCGCGCTCCGGTATCTCGTCGACCTGGTCGGGAACGATCGCGTCGTCGTCGGCAGCGATTATCGATTCGACATGGGCTGCATGGACCCGGTGCGGACCCTCACCGCGGTGCGAGAGCTCTCCCGCAACGATCGCGCCGTCATCCTGGGCGGGGCGGCCGCGAAGAAGCTCCTGAGGTTGTGACCATGGCCATCGAGAGAGCGCGCCTCTTCGTGTCGCAGCCCATCCCCGCCTCCGCGCTCGAGCGGTTGAAAGCGCTCGCTGACGTTACCGTGGGCGGCGACGCGAGCCGGATCTTGCCGCGGCCGGAGCTGGTCGAGAAGCTCCGAGCGGCGGACGTGTTCGTGCATCTCATGCACGACGCGGTCGACGCACAGGCGATCGCTGCCGCCCCGCGGCTCAAGCTCATCGCCAGCATGGCCATCGTCCCGGCGACGGTTGACATCGCCGCGGCTACGGCGCGGAAGATCCCGATCACCACGATTCCGCCCATCGTCACCGAGGCCACCGCCGACCTGCACTTCGCCCTCCTCCTCGCCGCGGCGAGGCGAGTGGTGGAGGCGGATGGGGCTGTCCGCGCCGGCGTTTTTCCTGGTTCGCAGTCCATGCACTTCGCCGGCGCGGGCGTGCACGGGAAGACCATCGGAATCGTCGGGCTCGGGCGCATCGGCCGGGCCATCGCCCGCCGGGCGCGCGGCTTCGACATGACCGTCCTTTACACGAAACGGTCGCGGCTCCCCGAAGCGGAAGAGCGCGAGCTCGGGGCGACGTTCGCGAGCCTGGACGACCTCCTCGCCCGATCCGATTACCTGAGCGTGAGCTGCTCGCTCACGCCGCAGACGCGGCACCTCCTCGGCGCGCGGGAGCTGAGGCTCGCGAAGCCGGGCGCGATCCTCGTCAACACGGCGCGCGGCCCGGTCGTGGACGAAGCCGCGCTCGTCGCGGCGCTGAACGAGGGCCCCCTCGCCGCCGCCGGCCTCGACGTCTACGAAGAGGAGCCGCGCGTGCACCCGGGACTCCTGCCGCTCAGGAACGTGGTGCTCCTGCCCCACCTCGGAAGCGCGGTTTTCGAATTGCGCGAGCGCATGGCCCACGTCGTCGCCGACAACGTCCAGGCCTTTCTCGAAGGAAGGCGCCCGCCGAACCTGCACAATCCCGAGATCTACGCCTAGATGGAATTCTGGCTCACCCAGGCGTTCAACGGGATCTCGTACGGAGCCCTCCTGTTCCTCCTCGGAAGCGGGCTCTCCCTCGTGTTCGGGGTGATGCGGATCGTGAACCTCGCGCACGGCTCCTACTTCCTCCTCGGCGGCTACGTCGGCCTCACCACCGCGACGCGGACGGGCAGCTTCGCCCTCGCCCTCCTCACCGGCGCCTTGGCGATCGCGCTCATCGGACTCGGGATGGAGCGCCTCTTCTTGCGCAAGCTCACCCGCCAGAGCCTTTCGCAAGTCCTGCTCACGATGGGCTTCGCGCTCGTCTTCCAGGACCTGGCGCTGCTCATCTGGGGAGGAGACCCCTACAACATCCCGGTGCCGCCCTTCCTCTCGCAGTCGGTGCAGGCAGGACCCGTGTTCGTCAATTTCTACCGGCTGTTCATCATCGCGGTGGCCTTCGGCGTCGGCATCGTGCTCTGGCTCTTCCTCGAGCGGACGCGCGCGGGGGCGAGCATCCGCGCGACGGTGGACGACGCCGAGATGGCGCAGGGCGTGGGCATCAACGTCCCGCTCCTCTCCGCCGGAGTCTTCGCCCTGGGCGCCTTCCTCGCCGCCCTCGGAGGCGTGGTGGGCGCGGGATTCATCGGCGTCTATCCCGGTCTCGACTTCGAGGTGCTGCCGTATGCGTTCGTAGTGGTGATCATCGGCGGCCTGGGCAGCTTGCAAGGAGTGGTCGTCGGTAGCCTCGTCGTCGGCCTCCTCGACAATTTCGGCAAGGCGCTCTTTCCGGAGTTTTCCTACTTCACGCTCTTCGCACCCATGGCGCTCATCCTCGCCCTGAAGCCGACCGGGCTCTTCGGGAGGCGATGAGCGCCCGCCGCAAAATCGCGTTCGCCGCGGCCGTGGCGCTCCTGGTGGGCGTACCACCGTTTCTTCCACCCTACCCGCTCACCCTCGTCACGCAGATCCTCATCTTCGCCGTCTTCGCGATGAGCCTCGATCTGCTCCTCGGCTACACAGGCCTCGCGTCGCTCGGGCACGCGGCATATTTCGGGGTGGCCGCCTACGTCGTCGCCATCCTGGTGACGCGCAACCAGGCCTCCTTCTGGACTTGCCTCGGCGCGGCGATCCTGGCCGCCACCGCGGTCGCCGCCGTCTTCGGCCTCGTCGCCATCCGCGCGACGGGCGTCTACTTCCTCATGATCACGCTCGCCCTCGGGATGGTGGTCTGGGGCCTCGCCTTCCGCTGGGTGAGCCTGACCATGGGCGACAACGGGATCTCCGGGATCGCGCGGCCGTCGCTCGGAGGAATTTCGCTCGCCGCTCCGCTCGCGTTCCATTACCTGAGCCTTGCCATCTTCCTGGTCGCGTTCGCCTTGCTCTCTGTCGTGGTCCGCTCCCCATTCGGTCTGTCCTTGCAGGGGATCCGCGAGACCGAGCGGCGGATGCGCGCGCTCGGCTATGATGTGTGGCTGCACAAGTACCTGGCCTTCGTTCTCGCCGGCGCGTTCGCCGGTCTCGCGGGGGCGCTGTGGGCGTACTACGACGGCTTCGTCAGCCCGGTGGAGGTGCACCTCATCACCTCCGTCGAGACGCTGCTCATGGTCGCCCTCGGCGGCCCGGGGACGCTCCTCGGGCCGATCCTGGGCGCGGCGGTAATCGTGCTCTTCAAGAACCTGCTCAGCATCTACACCAAGCGCTGGCTCCTCATCCTCGGCCTCGTCTACATCGGGGTCATCGTGCTCACGCCGAGAGGAATCCTGGGCGC
>JBJMQD010000381.1:0-13876 GCA_045802855.1 Myxococcales bacterium
CGACAAGGTCTTCTGGCCGGCCGAGGACATCACCAAGGGGGACCTCCTCGCCTACTACCGCGCCGTCTCCCCCTGGCTCCTCCCCTACCTGCGCGATCGCCCGGTGGTCCTGACGCGCTTTCCCGATGGCATCGCCGGGAAATCGTTCTTCCAGAAGGATGCCCCCGGGCATGTGCCCGACTGGATCCGCACCCACCGGATGCGGACCCTGGGGGGCTGGCACGGCTACGGATCGAAGGACGCCGCCGCGGAGCCGCGCGATATCGATCATTTCGTCTGCGACGACGTCGACTCGCTCCTCTACGTCGTGAACCTCGGGACCATCCCGCTGCACATCTACGCGGCGCGCGCGGCGACCGACCGCGCCGACTGGTGCATCATCGATCTCGATCCGAAGGAAGCGCCTTTCGAGTGGGTGGTGCGCCTCGCCCGCGCGACGCACGAGCTTTGCGACGAGATCGGGTTGCCCAACTTCTGCAAGACGAGCGGGCAGAAGGGGCTCCACGTGCTCATCCCGCTCGCGCAGCAGTGCACGGAGGAGCAAGCGCGCGATCTGGGCGTTCTCCTCGCCCATGCGATCGAACAGCGCCATCCCGACATCTCGACCACCGTGCGTGCGCCTCTGTCGGCGCGCAAAGGCAAGGTGTACCTCGATGCTTTGCAGAACGGGCCCGGCAAGACCATCGCGGCGCCGTTCTCGGCTCGGCCCGTTCCGGGAGCGACGGTCTCGATGCCGCTCAAGTGGAGCGAAGTGAACGGGAAGCTCGACCCGAAGGACTACACGCTGAAGACCGCGCCCGGGCGGATGAAGCGCCTGCGCAAGGATCCGATGGCGGAGGTCCTGACGCTTTCGCCCGACCTCCCCGCGGCGCTGGAGGCGCTGTCGCAGCGCCTAGGGTGAGCGCAGCTTCGAGTCCACGTCCATCGCCTTTGCCGCCGATTCGAGATCCTTTCGTGCCGAATCGAGGGAGTCGTAGACGCGCTTCGCGACCTCCCGCGCGTCGGTCGTCGCGCTGCCCGTGGGCGGGACGGAGATCGAGCGCAGATCCTTCTGCACCTGCACGATGGTCTGCCGGGCGTGCCGGAGCGGCTGGTCCGCCTTCTCCCACTTGCCGTTCGCCATGCCGGAGAGCTCGGCGAGCGACCTGTCCGCTTCGCCGATCGCCTGCTGCGTCTGGTTGAAGAGCATGATGCTGTGCTCGCGGTCCCAGACGGTGGTGGGCGGTTTCGACAGGTGGAACAGGCCGAGAACGTAGAGCCGCGCCGACTGCAGCTCGATGTGCGCGGCGTCGACGGACTTCTTCGCCAACTCGGCCGACGCCTGCTGCGGAGGAAGCCGCGTGATACCCGCGTCCGGCTCGTCGCGCGTGCCGGCGTCGGGTTCCGCGCGTATGCCGGCGTTCGGCGGTATTGCACGTCCTCCGTCCTGCGCCAGGGCGACAAGAGCGGCGAGCGCCAGCGCGCAGCTCATGCTGGGTGCTCTTCCACGAGGTGCAGGAACGCGCGCCGCAGCGGCTCGAGCGGGACGGCTCCGGTGATGGGGGCGTAGTCGGGGACGAGCAGCGCCGGGATTCCGTGGACGCCTTCCGCGAGCGCTTCTTCGTGCTCGGCGAAGACGCGCTCGCGAAACGAATCGTCGCCGAGCGCCCGCTCGACGAACGCCTCCGGATTCGCGATCTCCGCCTCCCGGGCGCACTCGGCGAGCACCTCGGGCGAGGAGATGTCCGAAAGGTTCACGAACATGGCGCGGAAGAGCGAATGTTCCAGGGCCTGCATCCGGTCCGGATGCTCTTCCGCGGCTGCGGCGGCGAGGCACTGCGCGGGGACGCTCGAGCGCGGATAGGGCTGCCCGACCTCGGGAATGGCGAATCCCAGCGCCGGTTCCATTTCGGCCGCCCGCTTGCGATGCGAGATCACGTAGTCGTCGTAGGCGGGCCGCTGCCCCTCGCCGGGCAGGAGGAGGTACGCTCGCCGCTCGAACGAGACGCGGCCTTCGAGCTCGCGGGCGAGCTGCTGGCGGCGCCCGGCCGCCACGTAGCACCACGGTCAGAGGAAATCGTCCCAGTAACGGACCCGGAGCACGCCCGGAACTTAATCACACCCCGCCCCGGCAGCCGACGGCGACGAACAGGCCTCCCTCGTGCGCGAGCCTCCGGGCCCAGGAGAGTTGCGCGAGGGCGTCCTCCACGACCCAGTCGTCTCCGGCGGGCGCGAACAGGTCCGCTGGCGGTTCGGCGCCGAGTAGCGTGTCGGGCACCGCGCGGAGCCATTCGACGCCGTTGTCGCGGAACCAGCGGCGGACTTCGCCCACGGTGTGCCGGTGCTCCTCGACGTGGCGGTACTGATCGCGCAGCCAGGCTTCGCGGCGGGCGGGCTCGCCTTCGCGCGAGCGCAGGACCGGGTCGAACGGGACCAGCCGGAAGCCCGAGAGCCGGGCGATCCCGCGGCGGAGCCGGTGCGGAATGCGCGCGATCGCGTTGTACAGGCCGACGACGATCTTCCCGCCGGGCCGGGCGAGCCTCGCCATCGCGGCGAAGGAGGCGCGCGGATCCGGCGTGTGATGCAGGACCCCGTTCGCCAGCACCACGTCGAACGCGCCCTCGCGCAGGCCGGGGGCGCGGAGGTCGGTCTCGACGAAGAGCGCGCGCTCGATGCCGAAACGGAGCCGCGCCGCTTCCGCGAGGCGCAGCGACGCGCGGGACAGATCGGCTCCCACGACGACCCGATTCGCGGTGGCGAGAAAGAGCGACATCTGTCCGGTTCCGCAGCCAAGCTCGACGATGCGAGCGTCGCCGGCGATGGAGCCGTCGAGGAGGCGGGCGAGCTCGCTGCGGCTCGCACGGGCTCGAAGCGCGGCGTGGCTGTCTCGCGGCGGATATCCCGGGAAAGGAGCCTCCGCGTAGAACGCGCGAACCGCCTCGGTGCGCTGGTCGCAGTCGAGGCGCAGATCGGGAATCCCTTCCAGTGTCGCGTACTCGGTCCCGCAGCATTGCAGCGCGGTCGCGAAGGGCCGCCGGCAGCGCGGACAGGCGAGCAGCGACAAGGCCTCGGAGAACATCAGAAGATCGCGTAGAGGAACGGCGCGAGCGCCTCGACTCCGGCGGCGAAGGCGAGGATCGCCCCGGTCGCGCAGAGGAAGACGACGAGCGGGACCAGCCACTTGCGACCGGACTCGCTCCGCCACAGCCCGGCGGCGCCGTCGACGATGGAGGGCGCCGCGCTCGCGACCACGACGAGGGTGCGCGCGAACCGGCCCTTGCGCTTCCTCATGCTACCGCCTCCTCTGGCACCGATGTCGCTTCGCTCTTCTTCGCGACGACGTCCGTTCCGCAGACGAGCACGTCGATCCCGGAACGCCGGAACGTCGAGTACGCCTCGACGGCGCGGTTCACGATCGGCTCGCCGGCCAGGTTGAAGCTCGTGTTGAGCAGGACGGGAATGCCAGTCCTGCGCCCCACCTCCTCGAGGAGCGCGTGGAAGCGCGGCGCCATCTCCCGGTCGACTGCCTGGACCCGTGCGGTGCCGTCGACGTGCGTCACGGCGGCGAGGCGGGCGCGCATGTCGGGACGGACGGGAAAGACGCCGCTCATGAATCGGCAGAGACGCTCGGCCGCAGGCGAGAGCTCGAAGAACCGCGCCGCCGCCTCGACGGTGACCGCGGGCGCGAAGGGACGGAACTCCTCGCGGAACTTGATGCTGCGGTTGAGCTTTTCGCGCATCGCCGCGTCCGTCGGAGCCGCGAGGATGCTCCGGTGTCCCAGGGCGCGGGGACCGAATTCAGAGCGCCCCTCGACCCATCCGACGATGCGCCCGTTGCAAAGCTCGTCTGCGGCGCGGCGGATCACCTCGGCGTCGTCGCGGAGGCGGTCGACCCGGAGTCCGTCCTCGCGCGCGATGCTTGCAAGGTCGCCCGGTTCGGGTCCCCAGAAGGGATGGTCGGGCAAGGCGCGGTGCGGGCGCTTGAAGTGGAGCCGATCCACCCAGAGCGCCGCGCCCATCGCGCAGCCGGCGTCCCCGGGCGCGCTCGGGACGAAGACGCGGGAAAAGCCGGACTCGCGCAAGATGCGCGCGTTCGCGCAGCCATTCAGGGCGACGCCGCCGCCGAGGCAGAGATCAGAGAGACCGGTTTCGCGGTGGAGCCGCTGCGAGAGATCGACCAGCGTCTCCTCGAGGACGCGCTGGACCGAACAGGCGACGTCCGCGAAGCGGCGGCCCTCGGCGCTGCCGAGGTCGATCGGGTCCCAGGGTTCGCGGGGCGGCCCGAAGAGCTCGATGAACTTGCGCGAATAGGAGCGCGAGGCGGAGAGGTGGAACTCGAAGCAGTCGAGGTCGAGAGCGAACGCGCCGTCCTCGGTGCGGCGGAGGATCTTGCGGACCTCGTCGAGGTAGGTGGGCTCGCCGTACGCGGCGAGGCCCATCACCTTGTATTCGCCCTCGTTGACCGGGAAGCCGAGGAACGCGGTGAAGGTCGAGTAGAGCATTCCCAAGGAATGCGGGAAGCGGACTTCGCGGAGGAGGCGCAAATCCGACGTGCCGTCGTCGCGGATCTCGCCCGTGCCCATCGAGAACGTCGCCCACTCGCCGACGCCGTCGGCGGTGAGTATCGCCGCCTTCCGCGTGGGTGCGGTGAAGAACGCTGTCGCCGCGTGGGCCTGGTGATGCTCGGTGAAGAGGATCTTCCGCCCCGGCACGCCGAGGTGCGAGGCGATGATTCCCTTGACCCACAGCTTCTCGCCGAGGAGGTTGCGCATCGCCTTCGGGAAGCTGCGCGAGGTGCGCGGGAAGCCGCGCAGCGCCATGGTGAGGACGCGCTCGAGCTTCAGCATCGGCTTCTCGTAGAAGACGACGGCGTCGAGGTCTTCGGGATCGAGCTTCGCGTCCTCGAGGCAGAAATCTATGGCGGCGAGCGGGAACGCGGCGTCGTTCTTGCGCCGGGAGAGACGCTCTTCCTGGACGGCGCAGACGGGGACGCCGTCCACGATGAGGGCCGCGGCGGAGTCGTGATAGTGCGCCGAGATGCCGAGGATGCGCATCAGTACTGGCTCCTCGCGTCGGGGAGGGCGCGCGACGGGCTGAAGCCTTCCGGCTCGCGGCGCGCGGCGCGGCGCGCGAGAAGCACGAAGGGCGGGAGGAGGACGAAGTACTGGATGCGCAAGAGCAGCGAGCCGAGGACGCCCGCGAGCGCCGCCGCCATGCGCAGATACGCCTTCCACAGCCTGCCGAGCCGCGCCTGCCAGATGCGGCGCCGGGTGCGCGCTCCGGCGATGCGGGCGAGTTGCGCGTGGGTGTAGCTCATGTGGAACGCCTCGTCGTGGAGGATCTCCCGGAAGACGTCGCGGGTACCGGGGTCGTGCTCGAGCGCTTCCTGGTAGATGACGAACCTTCGCGCCGCCGCCTGTTCGGAGAGGTGGAGGAAGGCGAGGAGCGACTCGTCGGTTTCGGACTCGATGTGGAGATCATCGAGGCCCCGCTCGCCGGGGGCGAGGAAGTTCGCCTCGAAGCCGGGCGCGCGGCCCGTAGCGGCTTCGCCGGCGAGCGTCCGGAACAGCTCGCGGCTTCGGGCGCGAAAGAGCCGCGCGTGGCGCTCTTCGTCCTGGGCGTGGCGTAGGAAGAGGCGCCGCAGCAGCGGATCCGCCGTGACTTCCGCCGCGCGTGAGAGGTCGCGCCCGCCGTCCGCCTCGGTCTCGGCGAAACGCAAGAGCTTGCGCGCGCGCCGTCCTGCATCCTGCCAGACCCAGCGATGTACCGGCAGGAGCGCTCGATCGAGCGGGGAGGCGCGCAGCGACCGCAACGGGTCCCCCATGGCGCTCCTGTAGCACAGGCGGCGCGGCGGTCGCGAGGTTGGTCTAAGCTCGATGTCGTGCGCCGCCCGCTGTCTGGTCCGTTCGCCGCGATCGTCTTTCTCGGCTGCGGGACCGTGCTGCTCGTCGCGGCGTTCCGTTTCGATACCGCGTGGTTCGACCGGCATTGCGCGCTCCCCTGTTTCTGGCCGCCGCCCTCGCCCTCGCTGCATCGGGCGGTGCTTTTGGGTCTGGCGCTCGCGGGTTCGGGCTGTCTCGCCGCAGCGGCGATCGCTCCGCGAGTGCTCGCGCGGCCCGGCGCCGTCGCGGCGGCTGCGCGCATCGCGGCTGCCCTCGGTCTCGCCGTGCTCGCGTCGGAGGGCGTCCTCCGCCTCCTCGACGGCAAGACGACAATCTGGCGCGCGCCGAAGATCGAGTTCCGCATCGGCAAGCCAGATGCCCGGTATGGATGGGTCCTCCTGCCGCGACGATCCACCGTCGTGGGCCCGAAGAACTGGCGTCCCGTCCGGTACTCGATCGACGGCTGGCGAGACCGCGCCGCGACCGTCGACCATGTGCCAGACCTGTCCCGCGCGACGATCCTCGTCGCCGGCGAGTCGGTCGCGATGGGGCACGGCCTCGAATGGCCGGACACCCTGGCCGGCGTGCTCGAGCGGGACCTCGGCATCCAGGTCGTGAACGTCGCGGTGGGAGGGTACGGAACCGACCAGGCCGCGCTGCGTGCTCTCGACATGCTCGCCCGGCTGGAACACCCGGTGGCGGTCGTGCAGACCTTCCTTCCCGTGCAACTGCAGCGCAACGTCCAGGACTACCGGCCCCGGCTCGTGCTGCGGGATGGGTCGCTCGTCCTCGCTCCTGCCGCGTCCGGGCCGTTCGCGGGGACGCGCCTGCGCGATCTGCTCGTGAACGAGCTACCGGTGCTCTGGGAGGACAAGCTGCAGGAGTCGCTGGCGGTGACCGGGGCGGTGGTTCGCGACGTCGCCGCGAAGGCGCGAGCGAGAGGAGCGAAGCCGCTGTTCCTCGTACCCCAGATCGATTCGCAGCGCGGCCTCGGATGGCTGGTCCGGACGCTCTTCGAGGATCAGGGGATCCCGGCGGTGGTCGCGAAGATCGATTCGGCACATATCATGCCGTACGACGGCCACCCCGATGCCGAGGCGACGCGCGCGATGGCGGGGCTCGTCGAGCGCGCGCTGGGGCTGCAAGTCCACGTCGCCAGATGACTGCCAATTCAAGTTCGACAGGCGCGGTCACCACCCGATGCGGACGGCCACCCACAACGCGACGAGAATCGCCGCCGCGACGGCGACCATGACCGCGACGCTGCTCACGAAGTACGTGTAGCCCATGAGGGCGATCCCCGCGACGAGCTGCGGCGCTCGCTGCTGCTTCTTGCCGTAGAGGAAGAAGCCCACCCCGAGCGCGCTGATGAGGACGGAGACGAGGAGAGCGGTGGGGTCGAAGGACATCGCGGCTAGTACACGATCTCGTTCTGCGCCCGGACCGCCGTCATCGCCGCCAGGTTCACCACATCCTGCAGGCCCGCTCCCTGCTGGAGCACGTTGACGGGCTTCGCCATCCCCATCAGCACCGGCCCGATCACCTCGGCTCCTCCGAGGCGCCAGAGGAGCTTGTAGCCGATGTTCCCCGCGTTCAGGTCCGGGAAGATGAGGACGTTCGCGTCGCCGGTGAGCCGCGCGAAAGGAAACTCCTGCTCGCGGACCGACTGCACGACCGCGGGATCGACCTGCATCTCGCCCTCGATCTCGAGCTGGGGCTTGCGGGCGCGCACCAGCTGCAAAGCGCGGCGCACCTTCGCCGGCGACCCGCCCGGATCGGTCCCGAAGTTCGAGTACGAGAGCATCGCCACCCGCGGGACCAGCTCGAACTCGCGGGCGAGCTCCGCGGTGGAGATGGCGATGTCCGCGAGCTGCTCCGCGGTGGGGTCCGCATTCACGGTGCAGTCGGAGAAGAGCTTCAAGTCCTTCTTGAAGGCGAGGATGTACGTTCCCGCCGCGAGCCGTCCCTCGGGAGTGCGGATGATCTGCAGCGCGGGACGGATCGCCTCCGGGTAGCTGCGGGTGAGCCCGGTGACGATCCCGTCCACCTGCCCGGAGTGCAACAGCATCGCCGCGAGGACGTTGCGCTGGCGGATCCGGTACGCCGCCTCCGCGTAGGACATCCCCGCCCGCTGCCGGAGCGCGTAGAGCTGCTGGGTGTACTCGGCGAGCCGCTCGGTGCGCTGGGGATCGACGATCTCCAGATCGGGGATCGCCGCGAGACCCGCGTCGCGGGCAGCGTCGAGAATCTGGTCGCGGTTGCCGAGCAGGACCGGGGTGCAGATCCGCTCCTCCACCAGGACCTGCGCCGCGCGCAGGATGCGCGGGTGGTTCCCCTCCGGGAAGGCGATGCGGGTGTTGCGCCGCCGGGCCTTGCCCTTCACCACGCTCATCACCTCGTAGGTGCGCCCCTGCCGCTTGCGTAGCTGCTCCACGTACTCGCCGGCGTCGAGCATCTTGCGCGCCATCCCGGTGTCCATCGCCGCCTGGGCGACGGCGGGAGCGACGGCGGTGAGCACCCGCGGGTCGAACGGCTTGGGGATGATGTACTCGCGGCCGAAGCGGAAGTTCTGCCCTCCGTAGGCGGCGGAGACGGCCTCCGGCACGTCCTGCCGGGCGAGCTGCGCCAGGGCGTGCGAGGCAGCGAGCTTCATCGGCTCGTTGATGCCGCGCGCGCGCACGTCGAGCGCCCCGCGGAAGATGCCGGGGAACCCGAGCACGTTGTTCACCTGGTTGGGATAGTCGCTGCGCCCGGTGGCCATGATCATGTCCTGGCGGACGTCGATCGCCAGCTCGGGGAGGATCTCAGGCACCGGGTTCGCCAGCGCGAACAGGATCGGCTTGGAAGCGAACGTCTTCAACATCTGCTGATTCAAGACCCCCGCGGCGGAGAGCCCCACCACCACGTCCGCGTCCTTCAGCGTCTCGGCCAGGGTTCGTTGCGATTCCCCCTGCGCGAAGGCGCCCTTCCATTCGTCCATGTCCTCGGGGCGGCCGCGGTAGACGAGCCCGAACTTGTCGCACATGTACACGTTCTGGCGCGGGACGCCGAGGGCGACGTACTGCTCCGCGCAGGCGACCGCCGCCGCGCCCGCGCCGACGAAGACCACCTTGATGCCGTCCATCTTTTTTCCGACCAGATCGAGCGCGTTCACGAGCGCCGCGCCGGTGATGATCGCCGTCCCGTGCTGGTCGTCGTGGAAGACCGGGATCCCCATGATCGAGCGGAGCCTGCGCTCGATGATGAAGCACTCCGGGCTCTTCACGTCCTCGAGGTTGATTCCGCCGAACGAAGGCTCGAGCGACTTCACCACCGTGCAGAAGGTGTCTATGTCGGTCAGGTTCACTTCCAGGTCGAACACGTCGATGTCGGCGAACTTCTTGAAGAGGACCCCCTTGCCCTCCATCACCGGCTTCGCCGCCCAGGCGCCGATGTCGCCGAGGCCGAGCACCGCGGTCCCGTTCGAGATCACCGCCACCAGATTTCCGCGGGCCGTGTACTTGTAGGAGAGGTCCTTGTCGGAAGCGATGGCGAGGCAGGGCTCGGCGACCCCCGGGCTGTACGCGAGCGAGAGGTCGCGGGCGGTGGCGACGGGCTTGGTGGGAAGGATCTCGATCTTCCCGGGCCGTCCGGACGAGTGGTAATCGAGCGCCGCCTGCTGCGTCGGGCTGCGATCCTTGCTTTCGAAAATCGAGGCCATGCGCGCCGATGTACCACGGCCCTGTGGCGCGCGGCCGCCCCGGCTCCTACCGTTCGAGTAGGATGACCGTCGCAGCGGGAGGCGGCATGGCGAGCGCCGACAAGTACCAGGGCGGTCGGATTACCTGGCGCAAGGACTACGGTCCCGACCTCTGGTCCGTCCGTATCGCGCCGGACAGTCCGGTGAGCTTCGAGCCCGGGCAGTACGCGACGCTCGGCGTCGAAGACGGCAGCAAGGTCATCGAGCGCGCCTACTCGGTGGTCTCCTCCCCGACGGAGAGCGAGCTGGAGTTCTTCTTCGAGTTGGTCCCTCAGGGCCAGCTCACGCCCAGGTGGTACGCGCTCGGGCCGGGCGATCGCGTTCTGCTACGGCACCGGGCGAAGGGCGCCTTCAAGCTCGATCGCGCGAACGAGCACAAGGACCACTTCTTCGTCACGACGGTGACTGGCATCGCGCCGGTCGTGAGCATCGTGCGCACGCTCCGCAAGGAACCCGCGCCCGGAGTGCGCCTGGTCGTGCTGCAGGCGGCGAGCCGCTCGCACGAGCTCGGTTACCAGCAGGAGTTGGAAGCCGCGGAGAAGGAGTCGCGCGGCTGGCTCCGGTACGTTCCCCTGGTGAGCCGGCCGTGGGAGGACCCGGGGTGGAAGGGCGAGGTGGGCCGCGCCGAGGACGTGATGCGCAAGCACCTCGACACGTCCGGATTCGATCCGGGGACCACCGCCGTGTACCTGTGCGGTCATCCCATGATGATCGAGAACGGGAAGGGCATCCTCTTGCGCCGCGGCTTCGACCGCGAGGACATCCATGTCGAGGTGTACTGGATGCCGAAGAAGGAGAAGGCCGCCGGGCCGTAGACGTCCGCCGCGCGCGGTGCGACTCTCGGGGCCATGCGCGAGATCCTGCCAGGGATCTTCACCTGGCCGTGGTTCAGTCAACGCCACGGCTACGACTTCAACGGCTACTTCATCGCCGACGCGAGCGGGAACGTCTGCATCGATCCGGTCGAGATGGACGAGAACGTGCTCGCGGACCTCGCCCGCGAGGGGGTTGCTCGCATCGTCCTCACGAACCGCAACCATTTCCGCGCGGCTGCCAAGGTGAAGGAGCGCACGGGAGCTACGGTCGCCATCCATTCCGCGGACGCCCAGTTCGCGCGTGAGCGCGGAACACCCATCGACTCTGACCTTGCGCACGGAAGCCGGGTGGGGCCGTTCACCGTCGTCGACGCGCACGGCAAGTCGCCCGGGGAGGTCGCCTTGCACTGGCCGGAGCGCCACATCCTCGTGGTCGGAGACGCGTGCGTCGGGAAGACGCCTGGCGAATGCGCGCTCCTCCCCGACGTGGTCATCGAAGACAAGCCGGCGCTCTGCGCGTCCCTGCGCCGCCTGTCCGGGCTCGACTTCGACACGCTTCTTCTCGGCGACGGACATTCCGTCCTCGAAGGCGGAAAGAAGGCGCTCGAGCGGCTCGTTGCGAGGCTCCCGTCATGACCCAGCTCGTCTCGAGACTCCTCACCGCGCACCCATGGCACGGCATCGCCCCGGGCGACCCGGAGAAGGGCATCAACGTCTACGTGGAGATCGTCCCGACCGACACGGTGAAGTACGAGCTCGACAAGGAGAGCGGACACCTTCGCGTCGATCGCCCGCAGCTCTACTCGAGCCAGCCGCCTTCGCTGTACGGGTTCGTGCCCCAGACCTACTGCGGCGACTCGGTCGCCGCGCGGTCGGCGGAGCGGAGCGGAGTCGAGAAGCTGCGCGGGGACGGCGATCCGATGGACGTGTGCGTGCTCAGCGAGAAGGGGTTCGCGCACGGCGGGTTCCTCCTCCGCGCCTACCCGATCGGCGGACTGCGGATGGTCGACGGCGACGAGGCCGACGACAAGATCGTCGCCATCCTGGAGAAGGACCTCGGATACGGGACGATCCACGATCTGCCGGAAGCCCCGAAAGGCGTGATCGATCGATTGCGGCACTATTTCTTGAGCTACAAGCAGATCCCCGGGGCGGGACCGCGCAAGGTGGAGATCTCCGAAGTGTACGGCAGGGACGAGGCGGTCGAGGTCCTGCGCCGTAGCATCGCGGACTATCGCAACACGTTCGGCGCGCCGGAGGACAGGCTGCGCCGGCTGCAGGCGCTCCTCGGGCTCGGTTGAGGCGACACGAGGCTTCCCTTCACGATCCGGATGCAGCCGCCGTTTCCGCCCATCGAGCCCGCCGCCGCGCGGGTCGATCTTCCCGATGCGCATCGCGCCAATCGCGACGGGATCGTGGCGCTCTCGCGCACCATGAGCGCCGGCCTCGTCCTGCAAGCCTACCGCAAGGGCATCTTTCCCTGGCCGGTAGCGCAAGGAATCGTCCCCTGGGCGAGCCCCGACCCGCGGGCCGTCTTCCCCCTCGAGCACAGCGCTCCCTGGCCGCGCCACGTCCGCCGGGCGCTCAAGCTTCCGTTCCAGGTCACCTTCGACCAGGCGTTCACCGAGGTGATGCAGGCTTGCGGCTCGGAGCGCGACGAGGGCACCTGGATCACTCCCGACGTCCTCAGCTCCTACGCCGAGTTGTACCGGCTCGGGTGGGCGCACAGCGTGGAGGTGTGGTTCGAGGGAAAGCTAGCCGGAGGTCTCTACGGGATTGCGGTCGGGTCGCTGTTCGCGGGCGAGTCGATGTTCCACAGGACGACCGGCGCTTCGAAGGTGGCGTTCGCCCGGATGGTCGAGCGGCTGCGCGCGCGCGGGTTCCGGGTCCTCGACGTGCAGGTGATGTCGGAGCATCTGCAGACCCTCGGCTGCGTCGAGGTGAGCCGCGACGAGTACCTGAGGCTGGTCGAGCGGTGCGTCGGCGAATCGATCCCTTTCTGAGGGAACGGGCATGGTGAAGAAGGGGAAGAAAACGAAGGATCCGGCCAAGTCGAAGGCGCCGGAGAAGAAGGCTCCCGCGGCGCCGAAGCCGGTCGCAACGGAGAAGGGTCGTGCGGTGGAGAAGAGTCCGGTCGTGGAGAAGGCTCCAGCCGTCGAGAAGGCTCCCGCGGCGGTGAAGGAGCCCAAGGCGCAAAAAGTCGCCGGATCCAAAGATGTGGTTCAATCGAAACCCATGCGGCTCGGCATCGACTTCGGCACGACGCACACGGTGGTCGCGCTGGTGGACCGCGGGAACTACCCCATCGTCTCCTTCGAGCACGCCGACTACGTACCCTCCCTCGTTGCCGCCTCCGACGAAGGAACGCTGCGCTTCGGCGCGCAGGCCGCGGCGGCCGCGAGCGAGCCCGGCTGGACGATCTTGCGCTCCTTCAAGCGCCACCTCGTCGACGCGGGCCCGGAAACGGAGCTGCAGGTCGGCCCGCGCAGGATGAAGGTGCTCGACCTGTTCACCGCCTTCCTCGGCCATCTGCGCGACGAGCTCCGGCTGCGGTCCAACGCACATCTAAGAGAGAAGGATCGCATCGAGGCGGCGGTGAGCGTGCCGGCGAACGCCTCGAGCGCGCAGCGCTTCCTCACGGTGGACGCGTTCCGCAGGGCCGGGTTCGACGTGGTGGCGCTCGTCAACGAGCCTTCCTCGGCTGGCTTCGAGTACGCGCATCGTTTCCGCGAGACGGTCACCAGCAAGCGCGAGTACGTGCTCGTCTACGACCTGGGAGGCGGCACCTTCGACGCCTCGCTCATCAAGATGGAGGGCAAGGCGAACGAGGTGGTGACGAGCTCCGGCGTGTCGCGGCTCGGAGGCGACGACTTCGACGCCGCCATCCTCGAGCTCGCATTGCGCAAGCTGTCCGTCGAGCCGACCCCGCAGGAAAGGTTCCAGCTCCTCGAGGAGTGCAGGCTGCAGAAGGAGGCGCTGAACCCGAACACCAAGCGCTTCGTGCTCGACCTGACGCCGCTCGGCAAACGGGACCCGCTCGTCCTTCCCATCGACGAGGTCTACGAGGCCTGCGCGCCGCTCGTCGATCAGACCGTCGCCGCGATGGAGCCGGCGATGCGCGATCCGCGCCGCGAGGACAAGGACGTCGACTGGAACGAGCTCGCGGGCATCTACGTCGTCGGCGGTGCCAGCTCGTTTCCTGCCGTCTACCGGGCGCTGCGCGAGCGGTTCGGGACGCACCGGGTGCGGAGATCGCCGCATGCATTCGGGTCGACCGCCATCGGCCTCGCCATCACCCTCGACCTGCACGCCGGCTACTCGCTGACGGAGCGGCTCACGCGGCACTTCGGCGTGTTCCGCGAGGCCGAGCGCGGGAGCGAAGTGACGTTCGACGTGCTCATCCCGAAGGACGCGCAGCTTCCCGCCTACGGAGACCCGCCGCTCACCATCACGCGCAAGTA